>JAUIMJ010000352.1 GCA_030433295.1 bacterium
TTGCCTGATAAAACGTCGGCAGCAGACTAGTGCGTTACCACTCCGCTCTCACCGGCATCCGTTTTAGCCTGTCCATCGATAACTTCGACGTCCATCTTTTTACCGTCAAAGAGGTCCTCGTCCCGCAGACGCTTCTCCTCAACTCCAGCATTGAACTGCTCCCTGGAGTCGATCATCAGCGCTTCACGCAGAACTTCATCGGCTTCGGCCAGAGCGATAATCTCCAGACCCTTGCGCACTGAAGCAGGAATCTCTTCGATGTCCTTCTCATTCTCTTTCGGGATGAGAACTCTGTTAATACCGCCACGATGTGCAGCAAGAATTTTCTCTTTCAAGCCGCCAATCTGCAGCACCCGACCACGAAGGGTTATCTCACCCGTCATAGCCGTGTTGCGGTCTACAGGGATTCCGGTAAGCGCAGAAGTTATCGCCGTCATGATCGCGATACCCGCTGACGGACCATCCTTCGGCACGGCACCTTCCGGGACGTGCACGTGGATGTCTATCTTAGAGTAGAAATCCTTAGGCAAGCCAAACACCGACGCACGTGAGCGAACATACATCATCGCCGCCTGAGCAGACTCCTGCATCACATCACCAAGTTTACCGGTGATGATGAGTCGTCCACGGCCCGTAACCACCGCGACCTCGATTACCAGTAACTCACCGCCAACTTCAGTCCAGGCAAGGCCTGTGCTGGTACCAACCTGATCGACTGTTTCCTGCTTACCGTACTTGAACTTCTTAACCCCGAGGTAGCGCTCAAGCTTCGTCGAAGTAATTTCCGTTTCAGCGTTCTCCTCATCTTTAACAACCTCGACCGCAACTTTACGACACACGGCATCGAGGGTACGCTCAAGGTTTCGAACTCCCGCCTCTCGGGTGTAGTGACGAATAACGTTAAGAACAGCTCGGTCGGTCAGGGTAACCGCCCCCTTATCCAGACCGTTCTTCTCGCTGCTTTTAGGAATGAGGTAACGCTTCGCGATTTTAAGCTTCTCGAGCTCGGTATAACCAGCGATGCGAATCACTTCCATTCTGTCCCACAGCGGACGTGGAATGTTCTGCTCGTAGTTCGCCGTAGTGATGAACATAATCTTGGACAGATCGTAGTCTACATCAAGATAATGATCATTGAAGGAGCCATTCTGCTCGGGATCGAGAACCTCCAGAAGGGCCGAAGAGGGGTCCCCTCGAAAATCCTGTGACATCTTGTCGATCTCATCCAACAGAAAAACGGGATTGCTTGTGCCGGCCTTCTTCAGGGACTGTACAATCTTACCGGGCAAGGCCCCAATGTAGGTTCTTCGGTGACCGCGAATCTCTGCTTCATCGCGCACACCACCCAGGGCGATACGAACAAACTCTCGACCGGTTGAACGCGCAATAGATTTCCCGAGCGAGGTCTTACCGACACCCGGAGGCCCGACGAGGCAAAGGATGGGTCCGCGGATCTTGCCGACCAGCTTGTGTACGGCAAGATGCTCAAGAATTCTTTCCTTTACCCGATGCAGACCATAGTGGTCTTCGTCGAGGATTTTCTCGGCACCGACGATATCCATCTTGTCGTCGGAAAACTCATTCCATGGAAGACTGAGCATCCAATCGACGTAGTTTCTGACCACGGTCGCCTCTGCTGACATTGGCGACATCATCTTCAGTTTACGTATCTCTTTTTCGGTCTTCTCACGCGGCTCATCGGGCATATCCTTTGCCTTGAGCTTGTCTTCGAGTTCCTGAACTTCGTTGCGAAAGTCGTCTTTCTCACCAAGTTCTTTCTGGATAGCCCGCATCTGCTCGTTCAGATAGTACTCCTTCTGAGTCTTCTCCATCTGCTTCTTAACGCGGGTCCGAATTCGTTTTTCAACCTGCAGAATCTCGATCTCGGACTTCATGTGCGTGTAGATCTTTTCTAAACGCTCTGAGGCATCATTAGTTTCGAGAATATCCTGCTTGTCTTCAAGCTTGATGTTCAGGTGTACGATCACCGCATCGGCCAGGCGAAAGGGATCTTCGATCGCATGGATCTGATGAATCATTTCAGGGCTGATTTTCTTGCCCAGTTTTACATAGGTTTCAAAGGCCGCGGTAACCGAACGGATAAGGCCTTTAATTTCAGAGCTGGTGTCGGCGACTTCCGGAAGCTCTTCCACGTTAACGAGGAAGTAGTCTTCGGTTTCAGTGTACTCACTGATTCGTGCCCGTCGCTTACCTTCTACAAGCACCTTCACAGTACCATCAGCAAGCTTCATCATCTGCATGATATCCCCGAGCGTTCCGACCTCGAAGATGTCATCCGGCCCCGGATGATGGGTCTTCGCATCCCGCTGAGCTGCAAGCATAATCGGCTTCTTTTGACGTTCAGCCTCCTCAAGCGCTCGGACACTCTTTTCCCGACCAACAAACAGTGGCACCACCATTTGTGGGAAAATGATAATATCTCGCAATGCTAGAAGTGGAACCGGATTATAGTTATCGGTGCTCATACGCTACTCAGCTTCCTAATTCTCTTTTTCAAACTAAAATCAACCTCGTTCGAACCCTTGATTCGACTACAAGTCTAACGCCTACCATACCTGCAAAGCCACCACTTTAACGAATCAAAAACAGCAAATTCATAGAGCGATGCTTTGAAGGCGAACATGCCAAACGACACGGTCAGTAAAAGAAGGGATTACTTCGAGAGTTCTTCCTCAGACCGCAGCACATCCTCCTCGTAGGTGACCTACATTAAGTAAGACGTCCCTAATGAGGAAAACGGTTGAAAATTTTTACATTATCTCACCAGTACGACGGTTTTATATATATCTGGAAAGATTTGGCCTCCTAGTGTGCTTAACCACGAATCATGGGCGGCACAAGAGGTAAAGCGTCTGTGGGAAATCAGATTCTGCGCAGCACTAGTGTCGGCACACATTTTGCCGCATTTTCCGGGTAAATTACTGCAAGGATATGTTGAGGGACGCCATGCAGGCGCCCCGCTCGCTACGCACTCTCTGCCTGATGCTCGTAGACGATAAGAGGCTGTTCCCCTCGCGTAATGGTCTCCTCCGCCACTACGACCTCTTTTATGTCGTCCTGGGAGGGGATCTCATACATCAGCTCGAGCATGGTGTCCTCGAGGATTGCGCGAAGACCACGAGCTCCGAGCTTTCTTTCGAGCGCAAGGGATGCGATTGCGGTTAGTGATTCGTCGGTGAATTTCAGACGCACGTCTTCCAGCTCAAAGAGCCGCTGATACTGTTTCACAAGCGCGTTCTTCGGCTGTGTAAGGATTTGTATGAGCGCCTTCTCGTCAAGTTCATTGAGCGTGGCTATAACGGGGAGACGTCCGATGAATTCGGGTATCAGACCGAACTTCAGCAAGTCTCCCGGCTGCACGTCGTGAAGCATCATCTTCTTCTGGGGCAGCGCCTTTACGCGCGAATTGAATCCGATGGTGTTCCCGATACTGCGACGCTGGACGATGTCCTCCATCCCGGTAAACGCTCCACCACAGATAAACAGAATATTCGTGGTATCAACCTGCAGGAACTCCTGCTGAGGGTGCTTTCGTCCACCTTTTGGCGGAATGCTGGCCGTAGTTCCCTCGAGGATCTTGAGCAGTGCCTGCTGCACTCCCTCCCCCGAAACATCTCGGGTAATAGACGGATTCTCGGCTTTGCGGGAGACCTTATCGATTTCATCAATGTAGACGATTCCGCGCTCTGCACGTTCAACATCGTAATCTGCGGCCTGAAGAAGATTGAGAATGATGTTTTCAACATCTTCACCGACGTACCCTGCTTCCGTGAGGTTTGTCGCATCAGCTATGGTGAAGGGCACATCCAGAATTCGAGCAAGGGTCTGTGCCAGGAGTGTTTTACCGGAACCGGTTGGCCCCATGAGCAGAATATTCGACTTTGCTAATTCGACTTCCGACTTAGCATTAGATTTCTCCTCGATCCGTTTGTAGTGGTTGTACACCGCCACGGAAAGGATCTTCTTGGCAGGCTCCTGACCAATAACGTAATCGTCAAGGAAGGCTCGTATCTCTTTCGGTTTAGGAATTTGAGTCGACTGGGTATCGGGCGTTTCTTCCTCGACCTCATCGTCGAGGAGCTGGCAG
>JAUIMJ010000038.1 GCA_030433295.1 bacterium
TGCGGGGTCGTCGGAGATGATGATGCGGGACGCTCTCTTATCTCCCTGATGGAAGCCGATGGCATTGATGTCGAGGGGGTTCTGGTCGATCCCGATCGACCCACGATTGTTAAGACGCGGGTTATTGCGCACGCCCAGCAGGTAGTGCGCGTTGATCGCGAGGAGGTTTCAGATCTTCCACAGAAGTTACAGACTGAGCTCGGGCGTCATATCGAGAAAAGTTACGCCGCTTCTCAGGGACGGCAATCCAAAGGCATCATCGTGTCCGATTATGCAAAGGGTGCGATTTGTCCTCCTATTTGTGATGCGATCGCTCAGGGATTCACGCAGGGAGCGCTCGGCCTTTCTAAGGTGCCTGTGCTCATCGATCCCAAGATGCCAAATTTCCCTCTGTATTCTGCTGCCTCGGTGATAAAGCCAAACAGAAAAGAGGCAGAAGAGGCGAGTGGGATGAAGATTCGAGCGCGCTCTGATGCCATCGCGGCAGGAGTTGAGCTCCTGCGTCGATGGGACACCGAGATGTTGATGATTACGCTTGGTGAGATGGGAATGGTGCTTGTCTCCGGAGTTGACGGGGTTGAGCCCGAGGTGGAAGTGGATACTGAAGCGCGTGAAGTATATGATGTTTCCGGTGCGGGGGACACCGTGTCTGCGGTGTTTTTGCTTGCGCTTGCAGTCGGTGCCACGCCCCGGCAGGCGGCCGTGCTTTCGAATATTGCTGCAGGTGTGGTCGTAAGTGAAGTCGGAACAGTCCCGATTCGTTTGGCGCCGTTTAAGGAGGCTATTTTACGTCTGGGTACCCGCTGATGAATACGCAAAGTATGACGGGGTTTGGAGAAGGACGAGCTTCTCAGGACGCCGTTGAGATCGCTATTGAACTGAAATCAGTCAACCATCGATTCCTCGACGTCGTGGTTCGGGCTCCGACTTCCTACAGCCGTTTTGAGGCGGGAATAATGAAGCGAATCAGGGAGAAATTGCGTCGCGGAAGGGTTGAGGTCTTTGTTACCCGAAATGACGGCGGTTCTCCCGAATACGATGTGCGTATCAACGATGCCCTGCTCAAATCATATGCGGACACCGTATCCAAGTCATTAAAGCTGAGTGGCGTTCGACGTCAGGAGGCTATCGATATGGCGGTGGTGCAGTTTTCCTCTCGTCGGGAGGTTTCTGAGTTGTGTGCAAAGGAGAGTTTGCCCGGTGACGAGGGTATTCTCTACGATGCGGTTGATAAGGCGATAGACAGCCTCATCGAAATGAGGACAAGGGAAGGAAAGGAACTTGAGACAGAGGTCCTGTCCATCCTCTCAGATCTTGAAAATACAAAGGTAAAGATTAAGAGGCTTGCAGAAGGAGCGCCCGAGGCCCTCAGAGTTCGTTTAACCGAGCGGCTCGAGAAGCTTCTTGAGGATACCTCTCTTGATGAGCAGCGCCTGACTCAGGAGGTTGCTATTCTCGCCGATAAAGCGGATGTGACCGAGGAACTTGTGCGACTCGATAGTCACTTTGCTCAGTTTCGCCAGATAGTAAAAGAAGGTGGTGGCGGTCGTAAGCTCGAGTTTCTGCTGCAGGAATTTGGTCGGGAGATCAATACCATCGGTTCAAAATCACAGGAGGCTGAGATCACCAAGCTGGTCGTTAATGCGAAAGCCTTTGTGGAGAAATTGCGCGAACAAGTAGCAAACATTGAGTAGTTTCTGCGAATCGGAGTAAGCATGCCAGACGCACCTCGACATAGTTCCATACTTTTTCTCTTCTGTGCCCCGGCGGCAAGTGGCAAATCAACCGTGTGTCATCTTCTTCTTGAACGAGATTCGCACTTGAAACGCTCTGTCTCAACCACAACCCGTCCACCGCGTGAAGGTGAGGTCGATGGTAATGATTACAACTTTGTTTCGGTGGAGGAGTTTAACAGGCGGGTAAAAGATGGCCTCTTTACTGAGTATGCGGAGTTTGGTGGTTACTTATACGGAACGGAGAAGAAGAACATAGAGAACGCCGAGAGCGGTGGCTTTGATTTGCTTCTCGACCTCGATGTGCAGGGAGTGGAGCAGGTAAAGAAACTCTATCCGGAGAAAGTCGTTACTATCTTTATTTTCCCACCTTCCTTCGCGGTCCTCGAAGAGCGGCTGCGTTCACGCGGAACCGACTCGGTTGAGCGTCAGGAGCAGCGGCTTGCCTTAGCGTTTAAGGAACTGGAGAAGTTACGTAGTGAGGGCTTTGCCGATTACCTGCTGATAAACGATCAGCTCGAAGACAGTATTACCGAAGCACAGGCAATCATTTCGGCTGAGCGACAGAAGTTTTCTCGTCAGACTTCCGAATTTATGCAGGACTTGTTCGAGCGAAGTTGATAGTGCGCTAACTGCCTAGATCCCGTCTTCAATTATGAACGTGGGGCGTCCGTTTGTTCCAATGCGGAAACTGCCCGTGATCAGGTTCCCATCATCGAGCATTCTATCGAGTGAGGCCAGGGTGCTCAGTGGTGCCGTGGGCATGAAGATAGATATGCCAGCGTAGGGATAACTATCGGGGCCTTCCCAGTTGTAGGTTCCCCCAAGGGGTGTTTCAGTAGCCCAGAGATCCGGTGAAATGAAAGTTGTCATGCCGGGTGGCAGGGTGAGGTGAGAATCTGCGGGGTAATCCTCGTTGTCTACGGTGTACGCGGTGAAAGCACCGGCAAAGCCCTTCATCTCCTGTGCCGTCCGGGCGACGTTTGCCCGTTCCCGATATACCTTAAAGCGTGGCAATGCTACGCCTGCAAGAAGTCCGATAATTACCATGGCAATCAGGAGCTCAATGAACGTAAAGCCGCGTTCACCGCGAAATGTTCCATTGTCTTTAATGAACGTTTCCTGACCCATACTAACTCTCATTACTCCGTATGCTATCGCCCTAGTCTACATATACTATCGACAGGAAATCGATCGTGCGGGAGTAGTTTCTTCAAACACGTCGACGACTCTCCAGCGCGGTATTCTCCTCTCTTTGGCGAAAATACATTGAGTTTCCAAGCGGTTCGCCTGTTTCTCAATCCTGGACCCCGTCTGCGCTGCTGGCGTGCTTAGATTTGCAAGCTTTATGCCGCCGACATGGGGTCCGCTATCATCGTCGTCTTTACTTTTGTCTTTGGAGAAAACCCATTGCTTGTATGCCCTTATGGTAGTGGAGATTGCCCCGGCGGGGCAGGAAAGGGGAGTTTTTCGGTCTTATAAGCTGACATTTTTTTCACCGGGCCCGATTTTTGGCTGTTTAAGCCGCTAATTTGCAAATTTGTTACATTCAGATCGGGGGTTTTACAACTTTGTGACACATTGCGGTTGGCCCGGTTGCTACATTTAAGAGAGCGAAAAGCGTAGCCTTTTCTCTTAAAAAGGAATCTTACAGGTCGATTGCATGAACGCGTGTCACACTTCCGATAAAAGCCTTCTGACAGATTTTCTGAACGGCTCTGATGAATCGTTAGACCTTCTGGTATCGCGATACGAGAATGAACTGTTCACCCTGGGGTTGCACATCAGCAACAGTCTGGCCTGCGCAGAAGAACTCCTTAACAATGTTTTCCTCAAAGTTCTGGTTCAAAGCGACACGCTATCGAGATTGCCATCGATACGCCTCCACGTGTTTCAGTTTGCCCTGGAGTTCCTCGATGAGTACACAGAACGAGATGCTTCGGCAGTTTCCGTGGTTATCGATATGCCTGCTGAAAAAGCAGAACCGAATGAATTCACCACAGTTTTGCAGTCAGCTATACAAGCGCTTCCGATAGAGTATCGAAAGGCTTTTGTCATGAGTGATATTCTTGGAGTTACCGTACTCGATGCGAGCGAGATTACATCCGTGACGCAGCAGGAATATCGTCGACGACTGCATCGGGCTCGGCTGATGATCAGACGAACGATTCAGCGCTCCGGTTTCGATCACTCAAGTAGAGAGATGAACGCACAGGTGGCCGCGACGCTTGCGTCGGGGCTTCTTGCTTAGCGGGTTGATGGCTTGGTTTTTGCGCCCCTATAGGGCTTCTGGGTGGTTACACCCTGTCACTATCTCGCAAGCCCTTGGGGCGCAGCGGTTTTAGCTAGCACGATTGCATCCAACGACTATTCCAGATTCACCTTCCCCGAACGGGCATACGTCCGCGCTCAAAAGCATTTTTCGCACGGCTTTTATGAAACATCCCCTAGAGCTTATAGCTGAGGCCCAATAGAATTCTGTATTCCGGCTGTACACCCGTTTCCGCGCTGTCTTTGCTCAGGACGAAATCATAACTGAAAAACGCGCTCAGGCGCTCATACGCACTTATTCTTAGCTCCGGACCAAGAAACAAAAGGTTCTCATCGGAGTCGGCGAGTGAGCTGCCGCGTAGTTTGTCCTTGTCCTTAAAGTCACCGGAGAAGCTTGCCGCCAGCGCGACTGCAAAGTTGTGTTCGAGGTACAGATAGCCCCCGGGCTTCACATTAAAAAAGAGGCTGTTACCGTACTGAAAATCATACGCACCTTCCGTTCTCAGGTGTAGCTGCAGATCACTGGCGAAGAAGAAACGACCGCGTTCTGCATGAAGGGCAAAGCCAAGCGGGAAGTCGAAGGAGCCGCTTCCCAGCGCGAGGTCTGCGCCATCGACGAGATTCCCATTGGGAACACCGTGAAGAAAACTGTTTAGATCCGTTTGCTCGTTCTGCTCTTCCTGTAGCCGATCGTCGTCTCCGGTAGGCAGCTTCAGGCCGCCATAGACTTCCAGGCCAAAGCGGCTTGCATTGACCTCTTTTTTTAGGAGTTCATAATGAAGCAGCAGAGAGCTGTCTCCCACTCCGTATTCATCCCCTTTCTTTTCTCGACCCACTTCCAGGCGTGTGTATTCCCTGTAAATAAAGGGAATGTTCAGCTGCACGCCGATGTCTTCTGAGAGCTGATAGCTGGCCGCCAGCTGCGTTATCGAGCTGTCGAGACTTTGTTCCATACCGAAGGTCTCAGATAATGAGCGAAACTGCTCGGCAGTTCCCTCATATCGCGTGTAGCGCTCGGTAACGCCGAGACGAAAACTTCCCTTTGGATTGTTCAGGGCACCACGAGCAGAGTAGATGGCACAAAGGTCACAGGCAAAGGCCACTCCCTGTAAGAGGAAAAGGCTGAAAATACCAGCGAGAGCAAGAGAAAATCGAAGCATAGATACACCGGGTGATTAGTTTTCTTGATTAATTGGGTCTCTTGAGGTTTTGCGTCGCCGGAACTTTGCTTCCGAGTGAGCTTTCAAGGACTGCGCCCGTTTGTATCCGGCAGTCCCGACAGGGTCAATGCGACTATTTGCCGCATTGAGATTGACTAGCTTCTGGTTTATCAATGTGGCGCTCTCTCCAAAGAGGGATTTTTACGAATGTGCGTCACTATATACAACAGAGTTTTCATGAAGAAGTTTATCCTGGTCCTGTTCCTCCTAACTACCATTGCCTGCGGCGGTAGTTCTGGTTCTGATGCCCCCTTGCTTTCGATTGACTCCCCGTCAGGAGCTACTATGAGAGCAGGGGAGTCGATGATACTCAGCGTTTCGACCAATGGCTTCACCCTGCGTGAGCCACAGGCTGTGAGTCCAAATCCCGGAGAGCTGCATGTGGGTAGCCTTGCGCGTTTGGCGCACACGGCTGAAAGCGAAATGGCAATGACGGAGGAGCAGTCGGAAGAAGAGCTTCATCTCCATGATGATGGTTCTCTACATGATCACGCCAGCGACGAAATCGTCGGGACGGCCGATGAATCCACTTCGACTTCTTCGGAAGACCATGGACATACGGACTCGGAAGCAGATACTGAGCATTCTCACGATACTTCTGAGACCAATCCCTTCGCAACGCATGGTCATATGCATATTTATCTGGACGGGGGTATGGGGTCCGAGCCGCATATTACTTCATGGGCTCAGCAGACACCGATTAGTCTGCCGGCGGATATCGCTCCGGGAATGCACTCCCTTCGCCTTGAGCTGCGGGACGATTCGCACACGCCGGTCGGACAGGAGCACGATCAGTACTACTTTTTTGAGGTAGTGGAATAGTATTCGCAGAGAGATGAGACGGGAGTTTAGAGATTTCCGTGCTCGTGTACTGTGGTGTCCTCGACCATCGGAATCTTTTTGTCTTTGATGTACTCCTGCAGACTGGATTCGCCGAGGACATCGAGAAGACGGTCGCGGATAATCAGTCGGGCCTCATGAAGCTTTGCTCGCACCTCGAATACGTTACTATCGAGAAGCCTAGCTACTTCTGAGGTCTTTAGGCCCTGAATGTCGCGCAGTAAAAATAGTGCCTTGTATTCACCCGGAAGGGAGCAGGCAGTTTCCCTGATCGCATTGCGCAGGGCGGTATTCTTTTCCTGGAAATGCTCGGCGTGCTCATCGTAAGGACTGGTGAGCTTGAGCTCTTCGCTTTCCGCACTTTCTTCAGTTTCGCTCTTTCGCTCAATCAGACAGGCAACAGCCGTGTCCAGAGTGTATTGAAGAAGCCACTCGAATAAAGGAGTCTTTCCGAAATCATCATTTAACCGATGGTACAGAGCCGTAAACACCTTGTGGAGAACTGACTCTGCATCATCAGTATCGCTTGTGAGATAAAGGGCCGTGTTAAAAACTTTCGTTTCGTAGCGGCTCATTATCTGATCAAAGCTGTCGGAACAACCGAACAAAAAACGCGCTACTAAATCTTCATCACTGACTTCGATCTGACTCATTGAATTCCCTCTAGCAGCGTATAAAACCCGCTTTTACTTCAGTAGCCTCCTGCCACTGCTTTACAAAACCTGGAACCAGAAAAAACCAAGCAAAACGATACCGACACAGAATGAGAAGGTTTCTAAAGACTCATTCTTAAACCCAAAAGCCATGCCTGAGCTGGCTAAACCCTATGCAATGGTTCTACCGCATCAGATCAGGGGACTTGTCACAGCGGTGTAATAAGGAGGCCTTAAATTGTAAAAGCTGCAAAAGCGGATGTTTTTTAGATAACGGGGGAAAGCGCAGGAATTACAGCAGCTTAGCGAGCATACTTGAGGAGCCTCTCTGGCGTGGAAGACGAAGATGATACGAATGAGGCCCCTGGAAGCCCCACTGCGAAACTAGCCGGCTGTTTTGGTGCCGAGGGAGCTGCCACAACCCGTGCAGACGTAGTCATAGACGTCACCACTGGAGAGCACGAGCAGCATTTTTTCTCGAACCGGCATGGCCTGTTTGCAGGAAGGGCAGTAGAGCGAGCTTGCGCTCAGTTCTTTAAAGTTTCTCTGCTGAGCCTCTGCGGCTCCTTGCTGGTAGTGTCCGGGGTAGCTGCGTTTTGGATACATATCTGTCTAAGAAAAAATCAAGTATCTTACAATCTTGTCCATATTGTTGCTTGAAGAAGGTTAGCCAATCCCGCTTGCCGGGTCAATATTTCTGCTACTGCAGGGCCCTGATCTGTATCTTATGTAGAGCAGACTTCAGATTTCCTCAGCGGAGTGTATCCTTTGTCTGCACCTGTTAGCGGCAGGCACGCTATATTTTTTTGTTCTGGTTTTACTCAGTGAGGATGTATGGACACGAATCAAGTAAGTGACTGCGAAGTAGAAGATCTGATCGAACTTCTCGTCGAGATCGCCGGATTGCAGCGACTGCAACTCTTCTGGTCGGAGAGTTCCACTGAGGACGCGGGCAATGTTGCCCGAAATGAAATCCTCAGCGACATGCTGGAGCGAAAGATCGCAAAGCGCGACATCGCCCTGCGAGAAGTCAAGCGACAGTATCCCGAGATTGAGCAGTTTGCCTGGGGACAGCTTGCGGCATTTGACGCATAGTTTAATCGTTGCTGAAACCCGGGAACGCCTTTAAGGAAGCACCTGCTTCGCCGTAAGCTTTGCTTCAGTGATCTACAGTACTGTTTGGCTTGCTCAAGCAAAGGTTCCCTTGTTTACCCAATTTAAGAAATTCCTAAAATCATTCTTCCCAAGGCCCGCGCTGCGCGAGCAGGACGGAAGTCAGTGGTGTTTGGTCGGCAACATCGCCGAGAAAACAACATTTGGTGAGGAGGGAGAGGAGCGTTCCGGAACAAAGCACTTTTCTCCGGGAACGAAGGTCTACTGTCTGCCCGCCCAGTGGGGAGACGGCTATGAAAAGATAGTCGTACTGGCTCGCCATCGTGGCTCTCGAAAGCTCGCTGAAATGGTCATCAAGTCTGATTGGGTATGCAACTGGCGGGCACAAGTTGTCTACAAGCCCTCAGTGCTGAAGCAGATTGCCAGAGCGCTTGAAGAGAATGGCAGGGCGAACTGGCAGAGTAAAGAGGAAGTGGAGTCGTACCTTGAGTCTATAAGAAAGTATGAGGCTAAGAGGGACGTTCGCTAGAAGAACTTTCGGCAGCTCTATTGGAAGATGTCGCTACGTGTGAGATAAGAGGAAACGTTAAGTAGTGGCCAAAGTTAAGCACTACGTTACGCAGGCCATTAGTTTATTCATCGCCGGAGAATAGTAATGCGAGCCGTTGATTCCAATGCTTTTCTTCTCGAGGTGTTACGGACCGAGGAATCATTGCCGTCACCTCCCAGGTATCCCTTCACGATTCCGGCACTGCGCTCGTTTGAAAGCCTGGAACTGCATCCGAGAGTGACTTTCTTTGTCGGAGAGAATGGTTCGGGTAAGTCCACTCTAATCGAAGCAATGGCTGTGTCTCTCGGAATTAATCCGGAAGGGGGGAGCAAAAACTTTTGCTTTGGAACTCGGGACTCCCACTCGGAGCTTCACAAATACCTTCGTATTGCGAAAGGGGTGAAGCGTCCAAAGGACTACTTTTTCTTGAGAGCGGAGTCCTTGTTTAATGTAGGCACCGAAATTGAGAGACTGGACGAAGGCATAAACGAAGAATCCAAGATAGCGAAATTTTTTGGCGGAGTTTCTTTACACGAACAGTCTCATGGCGAATCTTTCTTAGCCGTGTTGAACAAACGTTTTTTTGGCAATGGTCTTTATTTGTTGGATGAACCAGAAGCGGCTCTCTCGCCAACGAGGCAACTCGCCGCTTTGAGAGCAATTCATCTGCTGGTCGAGGAATCGTCTCAGTTCATAATATGTACGCACTCTCCAATTTTGATGGCCTATCCTGATGCCTGGATCTACCAGCTTGATGGAGATGGCATCCGTAGAGTCGAGTACCGCGAGACAGAGCACTATGCGGTAACAAAAGAGTTCCTGGAGCGACCTGAGCGTATGCTAGAACGATTACTAGGTGAGGAGTAGTGCGATGCGAATGATTGCGAGAAAAGATTTCAGGTTTTGTTTGTTGCGATATCGGAGTTCATACGTGGGGTTACCGTCTAATGAATACTGAGGATTCATTCAGCTTTTCCGGTCGAATCCGGAGCTTCGAGCACGCTTTTCGTGGCATCGGACTTATGGTGCGAACTCAACATAATGCCTGGCTTCATGCTCTTGCAACGGTAGTAGTTTTTCTATTGGGCATGGTCTATCAGCTCACCGCTGGGGAATGGTGCTGGATCATTATTGCAACTGTTGCGGTATGGACCGCTGAGGCATTAAACACAGCCTTCGAGTTCCTATGCGATGTGGCATCTCCGGAGTTCCATCCGATGGTGAAAAACGCCAAGGACGTAGCCGCTGGGGCGGTGCTGCTGAGTGCAATCGGTGCTATTTGCATTGGTGGTATTGTTTTAGGCCCTCACGTGGTTCGACTATTCGAGTAGTTTGGCTAAAGCGCAAAGACCAGCCTGAATTCAGGTCAGGGAAACTTTGGAAACCTGGAAAAGTCAGGCGCACGTTTCTCAAGGAAGGCGTCTCGGCCTTCTCGGGCTTCATCGGTGCCATAGGCAAGCCGGGTGGCTTCTCCGGCAAATATCTGCTGACCTATGATGCCGTCATCAATCAGGTTGAAGCTATACTTGAGCATCTTTATAGCCGTGGGACTCTTGGTCAGAATTGTCTGAGCCCAGTCGTAGGCCGTCTGCTCAAGTTGCCCATGGGGGACTGAAGCATTTACCAGACCCATTGCGAGTGCCTCATCGGCGGAGTACTCATGTTCCAGGAAGAATATTTCTCTGGCTCTTTTCTGCCCTACCTGTCGTGCCAGATAGGCTGAACCAAAGCCACCGTCGAAGCTTGCGACGTTTGCGTCGCTCTGTTTGAAAATCGCATGCTCCTTTGATGCGATGGTTAAATCACAGACCACATGCAGGGAGTGTCCGCCGCCGACTGCCCAGCCGGGAACCACCGCAATGACGACCTTGTTCATGAAGCGAATCAGGCGCTGCACCTCGAGAATATTCAGGCGCTGACTTCCGTCGCTTGCCCGGTATCCTCTGGCGTCGCGTACCCGTTGGTCGCCGCCCGAACAAAACGCCCAGCCGCCGTCCTTTGGGGAGGGACCCTCGCCGGTAAGAAGAATTACCCCGATATCCTCAGACTCTCTCGCATGACTGAGCGCCTCGAACAACTCGTTCACCGTATCGGTTCGAAAAGCGTTTCGAACCTCCGGTCGGTTAAAGGCAATACGGGCTACCCCATTACAATGCCGATAGGTGATATCCTGATACTCTTTTGCTGTCTTCCACTCCATGGGGAACGTCCTCCTTTTGATGCCCTCGTTTCATACCAAAAGTATGGCTATTTTGAAAAGTATCAGCTTATTTTTCCATTTTGTCGGCAAGATTCCCCTGAACACCCTCCTCGCTGGTCGACGGCGTAATTTTTTCATTACTCGCTTAGCAACAAACTCCGTATTTCGGACGACAACTCCCCAGGTGGCCAAGGATTTGGCACCCACACCCGAGTTGTACCCAGAATCTATCATTTGCAGGCGATATGAACCCATTAAGAAGCACAGATCCCGAGAAGTTCTATCTGATTACGGATCGCACGTTCAATGAAGAGTTTTGGATGCTGCCGACCAAGGAACTCAAAGAAGTTATCGGCGGCATCATCGCACGCTTTCAGGAGAAACATCAGATAGAGTTGTTTGGGGTAAATGTATTATCCAATCACTACCACCTGCTTGTGCGAGCTCCTTACGGGAACCTCTCTGAGTTCGCGCAGGACATAAACCGAGAAATTGCAAAAAGAGTAAACCGTTACGCGAGACGCAGAGGCGCACTCTGGGCAAGGCGCTTCAGCTCACAGCCAGCACCAAGAGAAGTAGATGTATTGGATGGACTCCTTTATGTGCTCACCAACCCGGTACATCATCTACTGGTAAGCCACCCCCGGCTCTGGCCGGGACTCAACTCCTATTGGCAGACGCTGGGAGCAAAAGACCGCCAGTATCGCTTCACGCACTACACAGCTCTGAATCTTGCTCGAGCAAGAAGCAAGGGTAAGAAGGTAAAGATAAAGGACTTTCAGACTGTTCATACACTGAAGATATCTCCTCTTCCCATGTTTGCCTCCCTCCCGAAAAAGGAGCGAATAGAAAAGCTAAAGACCTTGCTTGAGGAGCGAACCAAACGGCTTGTCGATGATGCGCGGATCAATGAGAAGAGCTTTCTGGGAAAGAAGAACATACTCAGGCAAAGATTTGGCTCACGACCAAAGAACGCAAAGCACTCACCCAGACCTGCCTGCTTCAGCAAGTGTCCCGACACTGTTCGGACGTATCGCAGGGAGGAGAAGCAAAGAAGGGAGGCCTATACCAAGGCCTCTATAGAATATCGCTCCGGGGTATGGGATACGGAGTTCCCGGAGTATAGCTACCGACCGCCGGCGCATCGCCATCCGCGATATCATGAGTTGCTTCGTGAGAAAGTCTGCGGACCTCCGTAGGCAAAGCTGTCTTGAGCCACCTTCACTAACTAAGACAACTCTTCTTTAGGCGTTCTTTCATAAACGTCGCGCAATCGCTCGTACGCAATCCAAAAATTATGCGATTGGTTCCAAAATTCGGACAGTCAGACCCTTGTTGCTCCGTATCCAAACAACAAACAACGGCAAATGTGCCGGCTTAAACAGCCGCCCGCTTGCGCGTAGCAACTCTGCGAGGGTCCGGAACAAAAAGTACCTGATACTATAATGTGGGCGGATAGGCCTGCACGCAGCCAGCAGGGCCTCCAATACTATCCGTGCAGTATCAGTTTCTTATCAATTCCCTATCAGGCGCTTGCCTCCGGCTCCGTAACCCCATACCTACAAGTGAGTGATACAAACAAGAAGTAACCCCGTGGGGACTCGCTCCCCGCGCGTACGCATTTTTTAACTGTGTCATGCTGAAAAATGCTTTAGGAGTATGCCGTAATGTTACCGAGAAAATCATTTTGCGCCTCGTTATTCGCCTTGCTGACGTTTCTGACGAATGCCGAGGCAAGCCCCCTCCGAGTCTACGATCTCAAGGGAATCACCCGAGCCCCGCTGCTTCTTGACAGCTGGGCCTTTGGCTTCAAGGAGAACAGAAACCACCAGCTTCAGATAAACTGGAATGGGGCTTCCCTGATTTACAATAGCGGAGCCAATGCGAACTCCTTTGCCGACGATTTTATCAGTATTGAAGGCTCTGTGATGGCCTGTGTCGGAGCAGCCGGTAGTGATTGCTTTGGTGATGGTCCCTTCAGGGAAAACCCGACTCAGCGTGCCAAGCCCATCCCTCAGATAAATCGTCAGGGGATCTTCGTCGGCGCCGGTGAGTTCGAACTGGTGAACGTGCGTTTTGCCGTCGATGCAGACCGCTCAAGCGAAGCCGATGGGGTTTTTGCGCAGGCGGACAAGGATATTGGCTACCTGCAGCTCTTGGATCAACCGCAGGTTGGCAAGAAAGCCTCAAAGTTATCCCTCGGGCTGAAAGAGCATCCCGATTTACAGTATGCCTTTCGCCTGTTTGAAGATGATATGAATGCTGATGGCTTCCTGCAGATTTACACCTGGCTACAGGTCCGCGGCTGGCTTATCGCGGGCGGAAGTCGCGCTGAAACGCGAAGAGGTGAAGCTGTTTTCAACGGTGACTTACTCGCCTGCCTGCAGAGCAGCACGGGATGTGGAAGCGTTCCACCGTCAAACGAGGTACCGGAGCCATCAAGTGCTGTGCTTATTGGAATTGGGGCGCTGGCCGCGTGGCGGAAGCAGCGCAGCAAAGAGTAATCATTCCGGCTCAGTGAAGCGATATCCTACGCCACGGACGGTATGGATAAACTTCGGCTCGTCTGCCCCGTCGCCAAGTTTGGAGCGCAGGCGGGATACGGCAATACTGACCGAGTGTTCGTATCCTTCAAACTCACTACCCCAAACATTCTTGAGTAGCTCCAGACGACTGACTACCCGACCTGCATTCGCAATAAGGAACATGAGCAAATCATACTCGAGAACGGACAGCTCCAGCTCAGCGCCATCGAGAGTCACTTCGCGACGATTCGTGTTAACAGTAAGACCATGCACAGCTACGATTTCCGCAGTGCCCTCTTTCTTAGTCGAAGCACTCAGATGCACTCGTCGCAAAAGCGCATTAATGCGCGCTTCCAACTCGGCAAGCTGGAACGGCTTGGTAACATAGTCGTCAGCACCGGAGTTTAGCCCAACCACCTTATCGACTTCCTCTACACGCGATGTCAGCATCAGAATGGGAATACGGGAGTTTTCGGCACGCAGGGCTGAGCAGACATCAAATCCATCCATCGACGGCAGATTACCGTCAATAATCACCATCGAGTAGTCTCCGGCAAGCGCCATCTTTAGTCCCTCAGCCCCGTCCGTCGCAGTTTCAAACTGAATACCCATGCGACTGAGATGAACACCGAGACAGGCAAGCAGTTTAGTATCGTCCTCGATCATCAAAATGCTATGCATGAAACTCCTCCTCTCCTTCGGCACATTGCGCTTCATTTTCAATCAATTGTTGCATCTATCAACTCCAGAAAACTCTCAGGTGCAGCGCCAGGTCACTTACCCCTCACCCTGAACATCGACAGACGGCACTCTAATCTCAAATGTGCTGCCCTCTCCGGGCGAACTCTGCAGGGACAAGTGGCATGCATGCAGATCTGCAATTCTCTTACAAATTGCCAGCCCGAGCCCCGAGCCTTCAGGAATCATCTTTCTTGCTACATCTGCACGATAGAATGAATCAAAAACTTTCCGTTGCTCCTCTTCAGATATTCCTATGCCGGTATCTGAAATGCGGATAACAGTATCTCCACCCTCAAATGCTACTCCGACGTTAAGGCGTCCCCCTGCCTCCGTATAACGAATTCCATTCTGGAGCAGATTGTCGCACAGGCGATTAAAGAGCTTTGGATCAAACAGAATAAAAGCCTGCTCTACCTCAGCCTCAATAGTGGTCTCAATCCCACGCTCACGAGCCGTTGCGGAATGTCGAGCCAGCAAGTCCCTCAACACCTGAGCAGAATCGATGGTCTCCAGCTTTGGAGAGAAATCTTCAGCGTCGAGTGTTGCCAGCTCAAAAATATCGACGATCAACGTTTGCAGTTCTCTGCCGCTCTCCAGAGACTGCTCAATGAGCTGTTCCTGTTCTTCGGCACTAAGTGAGGCACCGTGCCTTTGCATAACTTCGAGGCTGCTTTGCAGAGAAGTAAGAGGAGAGCGCAGGTCATGGGAAAGGTGGGCAAAAAGCCTCCTGCGAGAGGCATCAGTTCTCTCGAGAAGATCAATATTATCCTCAATCATTCGGGCCATCCTGTTGAAGACCCCTGCCATATCACTAATTTCATCGTTGCCACGGACCTCAATCTCGCAATGGCTCATGTCCTGCGCAAAGGAACGCATGGCCGCGCTGACCTTCCGAACCCGACGCGTAAGCAAAAATATCAGAACTCCGCCAAGGACAATTGACAGGGCCAGCGTTCGCAGCAGGCCTCCGGCCGCAGCGAACACTAAGGCCCAATCACTCTGGGCTCTACTGGCATAGAGTTCTTTCGGAGATCGAAGAAGAACCACAAAGTAGTATGCATCCCCCATCCACTCCACCTCTGTTGCCGAAAAAATTGTTTTCGTCGGTGCGCCCATCGCCGAGAAAGTAAGATAGATAGCAGATGAAGGTGGACTGTCGAGCGACACAAATCTGCGAATGGGCTCCAGTACAAGCTCCCCTTCGCTGTCCTGAGTCCCTTCTTCGCTCAACCAGAGCGCAGCAGCCGGGGAGCCAAGCTCCGTTCCGCTGCTGGCATCAGAGGTTCTGAGCATCTTGAATTTTAGCGCAGGGTTTTCATTGTGAAATTCGGCCAGCTCGCCCAGCAGGGCTTCTACCGTATCAATCGAAGGCTCCGCATTGTCAATACGATCCCAGTACGCCTCTGCAATGTCCCAGAGAAGTCGTTGCCGAGCGAGGTCGTGAAACGCCTTCCATTCGTTCTTCAACTGAAACGCAAAGAACACACCGCCGATAAAAACGAGACAGCAGTAGAGCGCGGCAAGCTTGACGGGGAAGCTCTGAAACCAGTATCGACGCGGCTCCACAAGCGGTATTTTTTTCGGCTGGACGTTGCTCATCGCATCAGGTTATCAGCAAGGAAATACATAATCATTGTTCGTAGGGAAACATGGGAACCGCCTTCCACTCCCCTTCATCACCCAGATACAGAAGCTTTCTAAAACGCAAATCATGACAGCGTTTTCCCAGCTTTCCCACCATAAGACTTCCTGGCGTCAGGGCGATACAGCCCCCAAGACTCCACAGATACTGCCCCGTACGACCTATTCCGGATCGGATTCCAGAAGGTATGGTTTTTCTAAGGACTATCTTCTTTTCGGCATACTCGGAAGTAGTAATTCCCCATTGAACGCCATACTCCTCGGCAGCCAATCGATATCGCTCTGTTCGGAGTTTTGTACAGCGCACAAAAAAACCCTCGTCCCTGCCGCACCGCGCTATGCGCAGCAGTGGGACATGCGAACAGTTTCCTTTTGAGGCAATACCGGTGACCACAGAACCATCGGGACACTCGCTGTCCACATAAGTGTGAACGTCACTGAGAATATCGTCTGCCGGCAAGGGACAGCAGCTGATTGGAACCTGAACCCCTCTGGCACCAAACCTGGCTCCCACTGGTTTTGCACTGCCATACACGGCGTGATCTGCCTCGCACAAGCGATACAAAACCTCGAACTCTCCCTCTCCTTCGATAAGAGTGGAAACCCTGCGCTCGGAATACACCGCAAGTTTCTCACAGCGTTTGGGCTGGAAGTGCGAGGGGATATGCGCAGGCTCAGAAAACACCGCACCTACCTCCGCCATAGAAGAATCGCAGAATGCCGGTGCCGCAAGGAATAGACTAATAGAAACTCCCACAGAAAACATAGTTGCAGAAAACATAGTCGTACGAAGCTCACGGACAGAGAAAATGAGACCTCGACGAATATTCATGCGACTAATTTCGATAGGTTTTGTGCGGTAATAAAAGGTATCATTCGCGCGACTCACCTCGCACGGGCCTTGTGAGGGGACCTTACCTGAGGAGATCTCGAAATTCGCTCTGATCGAACTTTAACGCTTCGTGCTGGGCTACGCTATCGATTTCCATCAGGGAGATTCAGATTCTCCCTCTGCCGGACTATTCCCCCAGCAATTTGACTTCATCGCTGAGTAGAATTTGTTGTGATCTGCTGAATCCTGTTCTGTGGTGCCGTCGATCAGCCAGAGGAAGTGCACCCAGCCTCTGGGGGAAGCCGGTACGTTCACACAGGGAGAGCCCTGAAAACAGCCCGCATCATGCGGACTCTGGACGCTCTGATCACCGGTAGAATACAGAGAACACTTTGACCATTCATCGTATGCCGACGAATGCGTCTGCCTAAAGCCCTGCAGGAATGTGTTAGGAACAGAAATGTGTGGCTGCAGGTCAGGCATAAGCGGAACCCATGCCGCGAGGTCCGCGGGCACATCTTCTGCCGGCGTTTGCCCCCAGGTAGCACCGGCAAGAGTCACCAGTTGCCCTATCGTTTCTGAAAGAAAACTTCCGTTACCAAGCCTCACTTGATTTCGGCTTCCCGCCGCGAGGGCAACGAAGCCGCCGAGCGAATGTCCCAGCAAATCGAGGGTGACGCATTCTCCGTGCTTCTCGACAAACGTAGCCAGTGATTTTTCTACTGAAGCGAGCAAAGGCTCCCGTTGCTTTGTGTAAGGCACCCCAATAACACCAAAGTCATCGTAGCCCTGCACCTGCACGAAAAAGGGATCTGCCTTCATCTTATCGCGAAGCTGCATCGTCATATTCAAACCCATCGGCCCTGGAATCAGCGCGAGGATGCGTTTCTCCTCCACATAGACGTACTCTACGCCATCCTCCGGGGGTTCAGGAGTCGGGTGGCTTCCATACTCCGCGTCGTAGCAAACAACTTTCTTAATGGCGTCAGGCGCAAGAAACTCATCGGGGATACTTTGCTCGTCGAAGTAATCCAAATTTTCATCGAGGATAGCATCGTATTCGTCAATAGAGTCGATGATCCATGGCTGAGTCGCTGTTTCAACACTATCAACGGCCTGCTCCTCCTCATCCGGGAAATCCATAGCTGTAGGCGCGTCGATAGAATAGCGATCTGTTTCATCAAGCAACTGAGCATCGTATGGCTCAGCACCGGAATGCGCCGCGAGGCAGAGTAAAAAAGCAAGAGGGACATAAAATCTCTTCATACTAACCTTTTCTTTTTTAACGTCACAAAAAACGCTCTAATAAATACCTTCGTTATCCAGGAGATCTTTGAAACGATTTGTCCCGGCACCGCCCTTCATTTCAGAGAGTTGTACCGTAATTGGAGCGAAACCATTTTGTTTCGGGATGATATTTACATAGCCTCGTTCCACGCAGGTTGCAGTCTTTATCAGCTTGAATTTCACGTGGCCCTGTAGCTCCTGTGCGGCAATAAACTGTTCTGCCTGTGTGCCTGCCTGTGCGAGAGCCGTGCGAATCGCCTTTTTGAGTTCGCACTGCACCATCCCATTAACCCAGCGGAGCGGGAAGCCTAACTGCCCCTGCAAGGCTTTGCGAAGCATTCGCGCACGCCGTTTCACTTGCCCGGGTCGTAGCCGCCGACCGCATTGCTGCACGGCACTTTCTGCATTGTTAATCAGATGATTCTTTACGGTTTGAAAAACCATGTCCTCGCTGACGTACAGATGTACATCAACGCGGAGATTGTAGTCCTTCAGCGTTTCCTTCAATCGATCAATGGATTCAGTTGCATTCTGAGCGACCGAATTGTCCGTCCGCGCTCCGTTCATGTCCTCGGAACCCGGCACGATTTGGATGGTGAAACCACGGGGTTCGTCTGCCGCGACAAAGCCACCCTCATTCCAGTCGCCTAACATACTCGACTCATTCTGGTAGCTCGCGTCGTCTCCGCACCCTTCGAAAGTTTCTTCCGTTTCATTTTCAGTATAGATCTCGTCAGTATCATCGCTAATGTCATCAAATTCCCCACGGATGCAACGCTCGTACATAGCCGGGTACGTATTGTCGAAGAGTTCATTGGGATACAAGGGGCAGACAGAACCCGGTACATTGCCGGGCATGCTGAGATACGCATTTTCTACAGGAGCAGGTACCACGGACTCCGGAAACGCGGGCTGACAGCCCGCGTTTCCGTTTAGGAAGGACTCCTCGAGATCCTGCGCTATCAGATCGCAGGTCTCGAGGAGTGGGTCGTAGAAATCTATCTCGTCGTAAAACATCTGCTGTTCAGCAGGGTATTCGTCTTCGAAGAACTGTTCATTGTCAGAGGTTTCGCCCGCAGAAAGAAACTCACTGCCTGCAAGGTCACTGCCTGCATACGTAGTGTATAGTGAAAATCCGACATCAGCCGCTGCGGGAAAAATGATGAGACCATGCGCAACAACAAGCACTGATATCATCTTGAAAACCTTTACCATTACTCGAAACCTCTTTTGCAAATCCTTAAACCGTACCCGGAACGCCTGCGGCGCAGCCACAATCAGAGCATTTTTCATAAAAGCATAGAGAAGAATGCTTATGAGCGCGGACGCAAATCCGCGCGCGAAAAAAACTAGAGCAGTTGTGGGATACTATCGTGCCAGGTTTATCCGGAGACTGCTCCAGTCACAGGAGACACTTTCTTTATGGAAGGGTGAAGCAGCGAGGATCCCTTTGTTACGCAAGTGTTACACCAGCGTTATCAAACAGAGAGGTTCAGATACATATATATAGAGAGGGAGAGTGTGTCTGTGCCGCCGTCGCCCACCGAAGACCGGGCTCTCTAATACCCCGTAGCTTTAGCGAAGGGGTATGGCGTTGGGTGGACTTGAACCACCGACTTCGGAATTATGAGTTCCGCGCTCTAACCAGCTGAGCTACAACGCCGTAAAAGGAAGAACAGAACCGAGCGTGAGCACCCGGGGCTATTAAGGGAAGTAGGGGTATATTCCAGAGAGGCGAAAATTTCAAGGCTTATCGGCAGGCCCTATTCAGTAAGCCCTACTCTCCGTCCCTACTCAAAGGTACGGCCGCTTACGTCCAGCTTGTCGACCTTTACCTTTTTCTTATCCCGCTCAATTTCCATGATTTTACCGGATTTCAGCTCTAAACATGTCAGTTTATTACCAAAAACCAGACCGGTATCCAGACCAATTTTATAGGGTAAGTGGACGAATATTTCCTGATGCGGGGTGTGACCGAAGACCACGGTTTTTTCGAAATCGTGCGGATTATTGAGAAACTCGTCACGTATCCAAAACAGGTCGTTTGTCACCTGATCTTCGAGTTCCACTTCCGGATTCAGCCCGGCGTGCACCAGGAGGAAATCCTCAACCGCAATGACGCTTTCAAGTTCACAGAAGAATTTAAAATGTTCGGGCGGCAGCGCATTTACCATCTCCTGAGGTGGGGCAAAGACGGAGATGCCGTAACTCTGTATTGTTTCGAGTCCACCATTATAGAGAAAGGCCTGACCAAGGTTTCCACCAAAACCGAGGAAGTCGAGGAGCATGTCCTCGTGGTTGCCTTTTAGGAAACGCGTGTTCGGAAAGCGACGACGAAAGTCCAGACAAAGTTCTATGACGTCTTTACTATCCGAACCGCGGTCGATGTAATCGCCGAGAAAGATGACGAGGTCATCATCTTTAAGGCCCTCTTTGTCCTCAAGATGTCGCAGCAAAATCTCAGGTTCACCGGCAACACCATGAATGTCACCAATCGCAAAAATGCGCTCACCCGAAGCCTCATTTATAATCGAAGATCCCACGCGTCCCGCTTCTCCTATCCCACGTTTTCAGCATTTCTGTATCTGCAATCACACGCCTGATCCCGAAGTAAACCAGGGCGCCCTCTTATAATGAGCTTCAGCCGGTCCCGGATGCAAATGAGTGCGATAAGCATATTAATAGAGCGGCAATTTTTGAGAAAGAATTGAATTACAATTCCGCAAATAACCGCCCTCATATGTGGTAAATCCCGCTCAAACAGGCCCCAGGAGCTTATCAAAACGGAAAAAAATGGCTATGTACGTAAACGCACACTCCTCGCTGACTCAGAATCTCCGGCAAGAAAGCACCCCGAAATGCGCCTCCGCCCTTCACAGAAGATAGACGTGCAGGGCTCGCAAAGGTGGCGTCTTAGGTATACACCGCAAGGTCTCTGAGAGTGTCGGAATGCGCTCCTACGGCGACATATCCAGGGGACTATTTCCTGCCCCAGATGTTCAACAGGCGACGATCTCGGCCACAACCAACACGATAGGACTTATACTTGAGGGGGTTGGTCTTATAATAGTTCTGATGATACCCCTCACCCGGATAAAAGGTCCCGGCCTTAAGTATCTCCGTGTGAAACTGCCCCTTTTCTTTGATTTGCTTTTTCGCCCACTCGAGTGACTTCAGGGCTTCCTTCTTTTCTTCGTCATTCGAATAGTAAATACCACTGCGATACTGAGTGCCCCAATCGCAGAATTGCCCATTTTTTTGGGTTGGATCGATGTTGCGCCAAAAAACGCGCAGAAGCTCTCCGTAAGAAATCAATTTGGGATCATACACAATCTCAATAGCCTCGGTATGCCTGGTCGCACCCGAAGCAACTTTCCTGTACTGCGCGTTCTCCTTGCTTCCGCCGATGTACCCGACGGTGGTATCGAGCACCCCGCGAAGCTCATCAAAGGGCTGCTCCATGCACCAGAAACAGCCTCCGGCAAAAACAGCACGCGTACTCGTTACATTGCCCGCCGGAGCTTCCTCAGCAAGGACGCCCGGGCTCCAAAGCAGCAACAGAGAGGCAATGAGCAGAATATGTTTCATCTGAGAATCTCCTTTTGATGTGGGCTTGTAACTGAAACCACAGTCGACCGGGGTCAGAATTCCTTACAGCTCGACCTCGAAATGTAGCCCAAAGCATTTTTCGCAAAAGCCCGGGGAAAAATGCGTTCGAGTAAGGACGTTCGTTCCTGCGACTGCTCTAGCACCCGAAGGTATCCCGCCACGATTGTGTCATATGATGCGCCAAATCATCCAGCGGCCCTCCCCCCTCCTCTACAACTGAGGTTACGGGACAGGCGGCGATACCACAGGGCGAAAAGCTTCGGAACTCATCGAGTTCACATGCAACATTGAGGGAAAATCCATGCATGCTCACTCCGCGCTCAATGCGCAGACCTACAGAGGCTATTTTGCGGTCTTCCACCCAGACGCCCGCCGGATCCAGGCGAGCCGCTGCAGCCTGCACGCCGAGATTCTGAACACACTTCGTAAGCGCCTCAAGCCCCAGAGAGACAAAGCGCTTCACCCCGAGACCCAGATGCCGAAGATTGAACGTAGGGTATAGTACAAGCTGACCAGGCAAATGCAGGGTGGCGCTGCCACCTCTGTCTGTTCGGACAAACTGAGCACCGTTCTCACACCAGACTTTGAGATCTGCCGGGAGATCGTCTTCCTTGGTCCGCTTTCCTGCACTCAGTGTTTTGGGATGCTCACAGAGAAGAACGACACCCTCGGATTCCCCTCTAAGGATTGCATCACGGTGTTCCGACTGCAGGGAACGAGCCTGGGCAAAATCCAGCAGGCCGCCCCAGACAAAAGGGCAGCGGCCGGAGGTATTGTCCAAAGTGGAAAAATACGTTTGGAGCCTGGATGCTTCAGCGTTAATGGATACGTCTCCCAATGCGTGACCACCGGAGTCCGCCCATCCCGGAACTTACGGAACTTACGGGATTTCCGGGACTCCCGGGGGCGTCGGCCGCTGAGGACCAGAAAATCAGCACGGCTCGCCCTTCAATATCTGCCATAGAAACCGGGCCGTAGTAGCGACTGTCTCTACTATTACTCCGATTGTCCCCCAATACAAAATACTCATCATCTCGAAGGAGGCGGGGACCGTAATTTCTCATTTCGGGATCGCGCAGAACGATATCCCGCCAATCTTCATTGCCCATGGACGGCACCTTTTCCGAGTTCACAAATGTCTGAAACTCTCTGACTTCGACCGTATCGCCGGGAACACCGACAACCCGCTTCACGTAATGCGGATGAGCAACACCCAAAGGCTCTTCGGTAAACCGTGAAAAGACAATAACGTCGTTAACAGCCGGCGAAGAGAACGTAGACCACAAAGCCCGTTCAAAGGGGGAACGTATCCCATAGGCAGCTTTGTTCATCAGAATGTAGTCACCGACCAAAAGACTGGGCGCCATGGAGCGCGAATGAATCACATACGACTGGAACAGGAATTGCCTGAGTAAACCTGCGGTAAACAACGCAAGAGCAATTGCCCAGAAGTAGTACCGCAAAGATAAGCCGGATCTTTCACGGCCTTCCGTCTTCGGGGTCCGTGATGTAACCGAATCAAGCATAGGAACAAAAAGACTTAGCGCTCTAGTTTCAGTGCGGCAAGAAAGGCCTCCTGCGGAATACGAACAGCTCCAACCTGCTTCATTCGCTTTTTCCCGGCCTTCTGCTTTTCTAAAAGCTTGCGTTTACGAGTGATATCCCCCCCGTAACATTTCGCGGTAACATTCTTTCGCATTGCCTTTACCGTAC
>JAUIMJ010000039.1 GCA_030433295.1 bacterium
GGTTGCAACCCTGGTGCGCTATTATCTGGCGCATGACGACGAGCGCAGAAGAATAGCCCGTCAGGGTCGTGAGCGAGTGGTGTCTGAGCACTCGGCATATCAACGGGCTCAGAGAATTGAGGAGACGCTTCTATCCCTGTCTCACGAAAAGCCATATCAACAGTATCTCGGTGCCGGGGTGGCCTACCTCCTTACAGGAAGAAACTCATTTACCCGTTTGCCTGATAAAGATTCTCCCTTTTTCAGGCATGTCATTGATGTCACGCGACATGGTGCCGCGTGTTTAGTTGCGAGTGCAGCACGCGGAGAGCGAAGCGATAGAGATTTCGAGGCGTACTGTCTGTTGTGTGCTATTTACCTGGAGGATCTTGAGCTGAATGAGGAAGCTCTACAGTTTGCTCGAGGTGTCTCAGAGGCGTATCCGGATAATTTGCTGTTGGGCTTGAATTACATTTATTTGCTGCTCAAGCAGGGCCTCGGAGAAGCGGCGCGGGAGCGAGCCGAAGCATACTCACCTGTGCCCGAAGAGTTCCTTCGACATGTCCCCAAACTACTTGAGGACGCGCGATCTACAATTCGCGATACTCTGCTCCTCACCTCCTGACGTATCGGGGTATGCTCCCCGCGAGGTCGAATCCCTCACTTTTTGAATGGCTCGCAGCTCCTGCGTGCCTCCTCGTAACCCAGCTTGCCGATTGATAAAACTTCTATATACTCATCACCATATACATCTCGGTCTTTGACTAAAACAAAAACGAGATGAGTATTGTCGAGCATAGCGGGGGGCAACTATACTGTTCACAGCGTATGTTTCTAGTCTCTTCGGCGAACAATAGCTTTTTGTTCGCTTTGTCCAGCGTTTGATTGTTTCGAATCCAAAAGAGGAATCGCGATGAATTGTACTCCTTTATTATTCGCATTTTCATTTCCCGTGTTCTCATTCCCTGGGACTATTGCAGCAAGAGCGAAGCTTCAGGTCTCCGGTTTGCTCATGCGATTTGTTTCCTCGTTGAAGAAGAATACTGTTTTCTTTTTCCTTGTCGGAGTAATGATAGTCCTTCCCTCAGCCGTACAGGCAGAGGCACCCATGTCAGTTCCTGGCGCAACAACGATAGACACCGATGAGGCAAAGAAGTTTTTTGACGAGGGCGTGCTTTTTGTCGACACGCGCAACTCTGAGATTTTTAATCGCGGACATATTGAACGAGCTGTTCATCTGGACCTGCAAAGCCGATTTACCAAGTCGGCTTTGTCGAGCATCATCGGAAAGGACGATAAGGTGATTTTATATTGTGATGGTGCCCATTGTGGACGCAGCGCTATTGCGGCCCAGAAGGCGCTTCGTTGGGGTTTCACCAAGGTTTACTACTACCGAGAAGGATTTCCTGTCTGGCGAAATCGCGGACTTCCGGTTACCCAGTAAGGTGTTCGGATAACGTATTCCGCTACGATTATCCTGCACGCGTTAATTCTTAGAGGTATGTGGGCAGCGGCATGCTAGGCGGACTGTAGCAGGGGCCGAACGTCGGTGTAGCTCATGCGTGCGGCTTGAGCCGCCCGGATGCCAAGGTCCGCATCTTCAAAAACGTGACACGCTTGTGGCTCTACCTGGAGCTGCTTTGCCGCTGCAAGGAAGACGTCTGGAGCCGGTTTGGGAGATACGTCGTCGTCGGCAGTTACGATGACTTCAAAAAGGTGGAGGAGGTTTGTCTGCTTCAGGCAGCCCACGACATTCTTTCGAATGCCACCAGAAACCACGGCCATTTTTCGCTGACCGTGATTATTGCGAGCGATGCTCGCAATAATCTCTATCTCTTCCACCTTTGCAATCTCGGCATAAAAGAGCTCCTCTTTCTTTAGAGTAAATTCCTCTGCGTCGATGCTCCTGCGGTATCGGAGATTGATGTCACGTATGATTTTCTCAGTAGGGGAGCCGGCTTGTTGATACAAAAAATCGGTATCGCACTCTACGTCGTACGTTCTTAATGTCTGATGCCAGGTGTCCCAGTGCAGGGGCATGCTGTCCACCAGTGTGCCATCACAATCGAAGAGAATCGCCTCTGCTGATTCCGGAATATCTACTGCCTTCAGGGGTCCTACCATTCGATCAGGTCGTCGTTTGTCTTTCGGTTTCTCAATGCGTTCAGCACTTTTTCCACGAGTACCGGCGTGGACCAGGGTTTGACGATATAATCCGTTGCACCGGCGGCGACGGCCTCTCTAACGTTCTCGACCCTATCTTCGGCAGTCAGCATGATTATCGGTGTAATTTTATTGGTTCGTCTGACATTGCGAAGTATGTCGATTCCTTTGATCTCCGGCATTCTCCAATCAAGCAGGACGAGATCAGCCTTACCCCACTCAATCTTGTTGATCGCAATCATAGGGCGGTCCGTTGTATCAACGTGGGTGAAACCGGACTTCTGCAGGGAAAGTCTGGCAATTGTTCGTACGTCGGGATCATCGTCGACGATGAGAATCCGTGCTGCTTTAAGTTTTTCGTCTTCGTTCGATGACATATTTCAGACTCTTCAAATAAACTCGTGTATTGCTTAGCGCCCGCTCAACAGACCACTAAGTATCTAATGACGTTCTGGCACCTGGACTATAGTATTATCGGCAGATGCAGATAACACTATACAATTTCGCTTCCCGCTCGAAGGAATAATTGCGTCGTTCCGAGAAAGGCGAGCAAAGCGGTACGCTGTAAACGAGAAAACAGGAGGCCTTGTGCGGCTAAAAACCGCCAGGGTTTGGGGTTTATTCGAGCCAGGTCTCGGTACGCAGTGTCGGATGTTCCTATGACTTCTCGATCTTCGGGTGCCGTATCAAAATTTGCCGTACGCAGAGGGAAACGACAAGCGGCCTGGCCTTCATCGTTTTCAATTGTGTGATCGTCACTGCCGGGATGTCTGCACTTTTATAGTGAGTGAACGGCCTAATGATTCTACGGTAGCACTATGTCTAACCAGCAATGCAGCGACTTGCCCTCCTCCGATACTATTGCTGAGGGACTTCGTCCGAACCTCAGGCAATATTTCTTGTCCCTTTTCTTTGCCGTCCTTGCGGCCCACATGTTTTCACCTCTTCTCACCTACGTCTCTCCCAATGTCCTTTCCTTGCCAAAGAGTCAGGTTTTATCTGTTCTCGGTTTACAAGAGAACTGGGGGATGTTTGTCGAAAAGCCCTATATTCGAGACCTTGGTCTTAAGCTCATAATCATCTCCTCCGACGGCAAGAGCAGGTATCGAGACCCTATTCTGCCAGGCTTTAGAGCGGGTCCTGCTAATCTACGAGAGATGCTTTTCTTTCTTTACCGTATCCGAAAACTTGCCCTCGGGAATCGAAAAGCATTTTCCTCATATTTACAAAGTGTGTGTGCATCCATTGAGAAAAACGAAGGCGAAAAACCCGCTGAAGTAATCTTGCAAATGTTCATTTATCGCGTGGAGACATTGCTTCCGAAGTCGCACCCTGATCGGCCAAGGGATATGCCGAAAGCAAAGCGGCGATTGTTTCGGGAGTCCTGTCGATGAAGAAGTATTTGCAGGCACTGGTGAATTTCTGGTTTCTTCCTGTGGATAGTAGATGCTACTCCCTCGTCAGGGTCTGTTACGCGGTCGCTGCAATTGTCAATCTGTCAGTCTTATTTCCTCATCGCTCTTCTTTCTTCGGTAGCAGCGGAATGGTGGTTCAGAAGCATTTTTCCCTTGCTACGCCATCGATTCTTTTCCTGACGCAAGAGGCGTCTGAGATCACTATGCTTTTTGCCCTGGTGTGTATGGCGATGTTGTCATTGCTGATTGGATTTCACTCTCGGGTGGCTCTGGCGATATGCTGTCTCTGGCATGTCTCAGTTCATGTCGCATTGGGTCCTATGAGCTCCGGATTTGATTCCGTTTTGCGCATCTATGGATTTATCCTGCTCATCTCTCCGATGCCCGGGGGCATAAAAGAGAGTATACGCGGTAGAGAGAGGCCTGTTGTTCCTGCGTATGGAATTCGTCTCATGCAACTTCAGCTGTGCGCGATCTATTGGTGTACCGTTTTGCCCAAGTGGTTGAATGAGACGTGGCGATCCGGCGAATATCTCTGGTATTTTTTAAACTCGAGTTTCTCAAGCGTCCCACATGCGTTTACCGTCGAATACGCACTTCTTCTGAAATACGGAACCTGGGGAACTCTGGTATTTGAGTCGACTATTCCGCTCATACTTCTCTGCGGGAAGACGAGGAGGCTTGGCTTGTTTTTAGGGTTTCTGTTTCACGCTGGCATAGCACTCTTGTCGAGTCTCTATCTTTTCAGCGTGGCGATGATCCCGGCATACGCTTCTTTCTTCTGTTGTTCGGATTTTACTAAGCGTCGCTTTCTTCCGGGGGGTGATTCTTAGGGAGGCTATCAACCGAGATCGAAAAACTTGAGGATGTATTGCTAAGAAACTGAGGCGAGCCCTCATCCATTCCATCAATAGCGGCTGCGCCGAAAAAGCTCGCAACTAACAGCAATACCACAAAAAAAGCCTGAAAAATAATTTTGGTAAGGGGTCCCATACAGTAAAACCGTAAAACATTACTAAAAAAGGCAGCTAGAGCAGGGCGTTCGAATTATTGCTGTGAAAAAATTCCTACTCTAAAAACCCATCACTATTCAATTATATCGCAGCGACCTGGGTCACTCAAGTTCAATCTCAGTAAGAAAACTTCTCTACCTTCTCGCACCATTCTTCGATAACGCGAGTAGTTGATTCGAAATAACCAGGAGTGCAGCCATGGTCGCAGGCTGATTATTGAATTCGCGAACGTTGTGACGATAACGCTCAACTAATTCCTGATGCTCGAGTAGATACTGATTCATGGCGTCGGTGTCAGCAGCATCTTTATCTAAGACTATTGCCTTTGCCAGCTCCGCTACGCTGCGACGAATATCGGCAGATATCGTTCGCAGTGCGAGTGCTTCCCAGTGATCCATAGGCTCGACATCATTCGCCTGCTCAAGCAGCTTTCGAATATGCAGCGCATCGGCGAGAGCTGAGTAGAGGTGTGCTACTGAGATGACATCGAAATTCGTCTGATTAGAAATTAAAGAGATATCCAGAAAGGCAGTAGCGTAGGCGGACGATGCAACCGCGTTCGCTAAGTCCTTTGGGACATCATTTACGATGAGTTGGCGACATGCTTCTTGAAAGCGAGTTTTCTCGAGGTCTGTAATAAGGGACCCCGTTTCTCCAACCAGTTTACGAAATGGCGCAGAGTAGGTCTCAACAAGACTTGTGAGAGAAGTGCTGTCGTCGAAGTGTTCTAAAATCCAGCGACTCATACCATCGATTGCACTCTGAATTCTCAGAAGGACTACCAGATGGGAGCGCGTGGCGTTTGCTCGGTCCATGACCTGAAGCTCATCGGAAAGCGTCTCCGCCTCGATGATCGCGTCCGCAGCCAAAAAGGAGCGGATTATGTTTGTGCTCGTGGCACCCGTTTCTTCAGAATTGCGATAGACAAAGCTGGCTCCCATTCTCTCAACCACGAGGTTCGCTGCCGTAGTTGCAATGATCTCTCGTTTTAGAGGGTGCGTAAGGATGTCTTCTCGGAAGCGCTCCAGAATGCTTTTGGGGAAGTATGAGAAAAGCAATCGTTCCAGGAATGGCTCTTCTGGTAAATTCGACTTTAGGATCGTGTCATAAAGAGACATTTTTGAATACGCGACGAGGATCGCGAGCTCAGGGCGGGTGAGACCAGCCTTCAGTGCGCTGCGCCGTCCAAGGGTTTCATCGTCGGGAAGGAACTCCTTCTCCCGATCGAGGCCGACCTCGTTCTCTAAGGCATTGATGAGACCGCGGTAGTAGCCAATGTTTTTTCTACTCCTTCTTACGGCAAGGCTGAGAACCATACTTTGCGAGCGATTACGATTGAGAACTTTCTCGCAGGCCTCCTCGGCGCATGAGAGAAGAATTTCGTTTCTCTCCTCAATCGTTATTGCGCCTCGGCGAACCGATTGCGCAAACAGAATTTTGAGGTTTACCTCCAAATCCGACATGTCAACGCCACCGGAGTTATCCACCGCGTCCATATTGACGTGGCCACCGATGCGCGAATACTCAATTCTGCCGAGCTGCGTGAGTCCGAGGTTTCCTCCTTCACCGACCACGCGTGCGCGCAGTTCTCTCGCATCTACTCGGACGTCGTCATTGGCACGATCCCCAACACTGGCGTTGTCCTCATCGTGGGCCTTCACGTAGGTCCCAATACCTCCGTTCCAGTGCAGATCCACAGGCGCTTTTAGTATTGCCCTGATTAACTCCTCTCCCGCGAGTACACTCTCCTGACATCCAAGCGCTTTTTGCGCCTCGGGTGCGAGGTGGATCTCCTTCAATGTGCGATCGTAAATCGCACCGCCGGGACTGAGGAGTGACTCTTCGTAGTCGGTCCAGTTGGAGTGGGGCAATTCAAATAGTCGCTTTCTCTCACGGAAGGAAGCTTTTGAGTCCGGCGTGGGGTCGATAAAAATATGTTTATGGTTGAATGCGGCGATAAGTTTCGCATTGTCACTTAATAGTAGGCCGTTACCAAAAACATCTCCCGACATGTCGCCGATACCGGAGACGGTAAACTCCTGCTCCGCAACATCGAGTCCAACTTCGCGGAAGTGGCGACATACCGCTTCCCAGGCACCTCGAGCGGTTATGCCGTATTTCTTGTGGTCGTAGCCGGTACTTCCTCCTGAGGCAAATGCATCCCCAAGCCAAAAGTTAAACTCATCACTCGCGATGGCATTGGCTACATCACTGAACGTTGCCGTACCCCGGTCGGCTGCTACAACCAGATAGGGGTCATCGTCATCGTAGCGCAGAGTGTTGGCCGGGGGACAAATACGATCTTCAAACCGGTTGTCAGTGATCTCCAGTAAGGAGCGAATGAAATTCTGGTAACAGGTTTTTACCCATGCCTGGAGGGCATCACGCTCCCTGGGAGTGTTTTTTACGACGAATCCGCCTTTTGCACCTACGGGTACGATGATGGAGTTCTTCACCATTTGAGTTTTCATCAAACCCAAAACTTCCGTGCGGTAATCGTCTTTGCGGTCACTCCAGCGCAAACCACCTCGGGCGACCATACCACCGCGCAAATGGATCCCCTCGAATTCAGGACTGGTAACAAAGATCTCGAATTTTGGTCGTGGGGACGGCATGCGAGCAATCTTCTCGCAGTCTATTTTAATGGCAATGCGATACTCGTCCGGGTGCTGGTAGAAATTGGTTCTGACTGCTGCCTGAAGCACATTCAAAAGAGATCTCAGAGCCCTGTCATGAATCAGGCGATTGACCTGCTTTAATTCCTGCGTGAAGTTCTTTTCAAGCTCCTGCAGGGCAGCGTCACGTTCCTTACTGCCGGACTCATCGTTCTCGAACAGAGCGGGGTCGAACTTCGTAGCGAAATATTTGACCAGTAGTTCCGCAGTGAGTGGGTGACCGACGAGTGCAGAGATGAGTACCTGAGGTGAGGAACTAGCCTTGATCTGCCAGAGATAGCTGGTCAGCGCCCGTAGGATTGCAATTTTCGTGCAGTTCAGCCCCGGGCTTAGCAGCAGACGATTCAACCTGTCGTTCTCAGCTGAACCCGTCAAAATTCTCTTTAGCCCCGGAACTATGATTTCGCGGATGATATCTGTGTCGATATCCTCGATATCGATAGGTTTCACGCTGAGATTGTAAATTCCGGCAAGCGGCTTGCCATTTGATGAAACGGGGCTGACGGATTCACTTACAATATTGAAGCCGATGTTCTCCAGGTACGGAATTGTTCCGCTTAAGGTAAGTCGCTCACCGAACTTGTAGATTCTCAGTTCGTACAGCCCACTCTCAGTGGGGGAGGGCTTAAGGTAAATTTCAAGCGGGTTTTCGGTGTTGATTCTTTCGAGCAGACGAACATCTCGAGCGATATCATCGAAATCAATCGATTTGCGATATTGCTCCTCAAATGCGTGGCTGTACTTCTGGCAGAGCGCATTGAGCTGATCATCATCGAAGTGTGACTCAAGCGCCGTTCGCAGTGTGTCGTTCCAGGTCCTCGTAAACTGAGTTATCTTTTCCTCAAGAGTCGGGATGTCGATGCGAACTTCGGTCAGTGTAGGGTTGGTTATCAAAAGGCGCAGCACAACAAGGGGGTAATCCGTCACTGAAAGGAGAAACTCAGAGGAGTCATGCTTGGCGGAAAGTAGTTCTTCAACAAAACGCTGGATCTTCTCTCGCGAGTCGACGGAGTAACGCTCTTTTGGGATTACAATGTTGATGGTGATGAATCGCCGAAAGGGGTCCTGGAAGGCACTGACCCGGATCTCGTTTCTTCGCTGCATATCGAAGATGAGTATCAGCTCTTTACGCAGTCGCTGCGTGGAGTACTGCAGCAGGTCGGACTTTGGTATTCCATCGGCAATCGACAGGATTTCCTTGTAGTTGTGGCTATTCGGCAACAGGCCTTCTAGTTCGAGGACGTCCTGCAATCTTTTACGAACTATCGGAACACTGGCCGCTTCCTGAGCGACGGCTTTAGAGGTCAGCAGTCCGATGAACGAGACAATTTTCACCTGGTTTGCGTCTGCCATGGGAACCTTTACGGTGAAAAGTTCCATGCGTGCAGAGCGATGGACCGGGCTGCGCTCAATTACCTTTGAATAGAGGGTCGAGATGTTTTCCTCAAGTAAATACCTGGCTTCCCGAGTGACGTCCTCCATGAGAGATTGGCTGGAAGAGTCACGAAAGAGTCCAAGATTTTCTTCCGGGGTCTCTTGTATGGATCCGGGTCGTCTGCGTTCGGCCAGACACTCTCTGTAGCCGAGGAAAACGAATCCTCCGTCCGCTAACCATCGCAGGAATGAAGCAGTCTCTTTTCTCTCGTTACTGGTGAATTCGCCAGCATTTGCAGCAACAGTCAGAAGGTGAGCCGTGGCTTCTGCACGCACGAACATCGCTGAATAGTCATCAGTGATCAGAATGAGCTTCGCAAGAAGCGCTTCGACTTCTTCACGAAGGTTTTCAATTTCAGAAGCCTCTACGGACGGTGATATCTCGAGGTAGACGAGTGAAATATGTCGTCCGTCTGATTCGTCGACAATGGGATGAAGCTGTATCCGTCTTGTTAAAGATCGTCTTCGGATGAGTTCTGTCAGCGTATCAATGATAAACGGACGATCCGCTATCGCCGTTCTGATTACCGTTGATGCACCACGGGCTGACTGGGCCGATACCGTCTGAACGTCAACTTTAAAGGGAACATCTGAAGAGATGTAGGAGGCATAGAAGCTATACGTCTCTCGAGCGACTTCGAGCATGGCTTCAATTGGCGTTTTAAGAATGTAGTCGAGAGGAGCACGAGAAAATAGGGCATCGCTCAGGTTGCAGAGTGCGGTGGTATCAGTACCCGAGGGAGAGCCGTTCCTACTTTCTGATTCCGGAGATGAAGATTGAAGAATGGAGCGCAGCTCCTGTAGTTTGTCCGCGATTGGACCTTCAGTTGGTGGGATTCCAACATTTGTTACCATGAAAAATACCTACACTTATTTAATCGTCACACTTCCAATGTCCCCTGCGCCATCGCGCCTTACCGGGGAAATCAGAGGTCGATATCAGCAGCCCATGAAGGCGATACAATAGCATTCTCTCAGAGAGTAAATATACTGCTACGGCCTCAAACCGCTGCGTTTTTTACTAGTAATCCAGAGAGAGTACAAAAGAGCCGTCCCGGGGGAAAGATTTACTTGGCACCGAATTGGTGCACCAAGCCGAATGGTATCAGCGCAGCCCCCTGGCCCTTCGCACACCCTGCACACCTTAAGATGAGCGCAGGCTGACGAAGGGTCTTGATGAAGAAGAAAAAAGAGGTTTTTTTAGCGAAAACCGACTATTAGAATAGAGAATCCAGGGCCCCACCGAGCCCAGGAGCGACTTTATCCAGCGCCTTTTTCCCAGCTTCCTTTGCGGTATTTGTCGCAGCTCGGCTCACGAGCTGTTCCACGTCCGGCAAAACGACAGGCTTACCACCGACCATGGTGATTACCACCGGGATAACGATATTACCCTGTCGGTCCATCAGGAGTTTAATTTTGGGCTCCTTGAGCACAAGCTCTTCAGTGAGTAGCGGAGTAAGGCGCAACTGTGTGTTGAGCTTCATAGCGCCCGCAAAGGCCACCGTGCCCTCGCCATTTATGATGTAGGCCGGATGTTCCAGGGTGAAGCTTTTAAGTGTCACGACCTTGTTTGCCGTTGAGCTTTGAAAATTGAGTATCTTGAACTTCGTCGAGTCCCCCTGAACGACAATGCGATACTTCTCGGGAATTCGATTCAGGAGGGAACCCTGCAATCCGGGGATTAGGCTGAGCTTCTCAAGAACTGACTTTAAGACGTTAAAGCCGGTGATCTCTCCATCCTTCGCAGTTCCGTTTACCGTGGCAATAAGGGAGGGGACCGGGCTTTTTAAATCCGTGGAAACTTTTCCCGTAAACTTTTCCAGATCACCGGCAACACCGACGGCGGAGTCCGCCAGTGCAATCTTACCCAGTTGTGCAAGATCCAGACTCCGACCGAGGAGTTCTGCTTTTACGGAACTTGAGTTTCGAATCTGTGGGGAGAGCGTAAGGCGCCCGCCGAAAGCCTCGATAAGACCGTTGCTTGCGTCAAGTGACGCGAGAGAGCCGTCGGTGTTCAGGCCGTAGCTCGCCTTAAAGTCAACTTTGCTCAGAGAGGCCCCTGCGACGGCACTTTTTTCAATACGTATGGTCGAAGAGCCATTTCGCGACGAAGTACCATGCGTTCCCGTCAATTGCAGAAGCCCGACCGTTGTTCCGTTTAAGGAAGGAACTCCCCCGGGCATGACGGAAGTAAGGATCGGTTTTAGCGCCATGTTCTTCGCCGAGAGTGCGTAGCGAATATCCGGGGCTTTAAGATTGCTAACAGTCGCCCCAAGGGAAATGCTTTGTCCTGCAACTTTAATTTCAAAGGGTTTCACGATAACAGTTTCATCTTTTATGGCAATGGTACCACTGCCATCGCTGATCGGAAGCTGAAGATTTGCGCCATCCTTGGATTTCATTGGCACGTTTGCCGATATGCCTTTGAGGACCAGATTCCCTTCTATCTTTGGAAGACTTCCTTTCTTGGGCTGGGCGTCTACTTTTACCCTGATGTCACTATCAATGGAGCCTGAAAGGTCAAACGCTTTCAGTGGTGGAAGCAGGGCTGCCAAATCCTTTAACGCAAAGGACTGCGTGCGTATGTGAGAGGACGTTCCGCTCCTGGGATCGTATGAAGTAGGGGCGCTGAGTTTTATCCCGCCTATGGTAACATCGACTTTGTCGGCATTAACCGCACCGAGCAGGGAAGGGACCGCTGATATCTCAAGAAGGAAGGGGGTGTCGCTGGTTTTTGTAAACGCCTTATCAAAGGAGATGTCAGCCCTGCCCGCGTCAAGTTTGGAAACAAGCTGTATGCCCTCGTCCGAAGTTGTAACTTTCACTTCGTAGTCCAGAGATTTATCCAGTCCGATTTTTTGCACGTCGGCGCCATAGCTTTTTGCCAGTTCCTTAACGCGCTTGAGGTCGAGGTCGGCCAGGCGAGTAGTGACTTCTGCCGCAGGAATACCCCCTCCCTCAGGTAGTTTAACCACTCCTTGTATTGAGATATTTTTTGGCGTCGTGCCTAAAAGTGATGCAGTGATATCTACCTTGCCCTCTGAGTCTACGGCGATGTTGCTGAGTTCCGCGGAGAGGTCGCTCAGTCTGATCTTAGCAGCCGGGCTTACCATCTTATCGTGCCAGGCAACCTCGATATTCGCGATGGAAGCGTCTTTGATCTTAAAATCCAGCGCGGTTGATTTTTCCGGGGATGTGCCAGATGCCTCTTTCGCCAGCCCAGAAGAAGATTTGCCAGAAGAGGATTTGCCAGAAGAGGATTTACCAGTGTCGTTTTGCCCGGAACCCGCCGGGCTGTCTACCTCGCTGGTCCTGGTGACTTGCCCTGAAGCATCGGAGGACATGTCTGCGGTCTTGACTGCTGTTTTGCTCGTTGCGGCGGCCTGTTTTGAAGGGACGAGCTCGATACCGGCTAGAGAGATCTGTCCGTTTTTTTCTCGCGTGATTTCAAACAAGCCGTCTTCAAGGCGCAACTCAGAGACGTCGACCTGCCCACGAAAGAGTGAGGTGACTTCGGTATAGAGAATTACCTTCGCAAGTCGCGCTTCCCCCTCACTTCCTCCGCTTGAGAGTGCTACATTGTTCAGCTCAATCCCAGCCTGAGGGAAAAATCTGGCTTGCATTTCTCCGATGGAAACTTCACGCCCGAGAGTTTCAGAAACTTTTTTGACTATTTTTGGCCGAAGCTTTTCGAGAATCGGATTAATTCGCCAAACAGCTACAGCGATGACGATGGCGAAGAGAACACCGAGGATGACGGAAAATTTGAGAATTTTTTTTAACATGGATTATTTCTTATAGATGTTCTGAGGAAACCCGCTTGATTCGGGTATGCTAGTTTCTTAATGTCGGGCCGTCAAAGTCTGACGCAAATTCACGCAACGTAGTGCTGTTCTCCCTTGTTCATGTGTTTATCGGAACAGATATCGCACATGGTAGCAGCTTAGCCTCTGATTATTTTAATGTCGTTTTGTTCAGGACCGCTGTTGCCTGTCCGCAAGGCACAAGCATGTTCCGGTAAAATATTCGGCACAATAGATAATGTCAGGGCCTTTGCCGTTTCATTTTGCATGATTTTGATATACATTTCCCCTCTCTAAACACGGTCGGAAATTTGCCGGTATTTCTACTAAGGATTCACCTGGTCTGCTACGAGAGCCGTACTACGTAAGGCGTATATTTGTGAAACGTGCTGCTGTAATTGGTGTTGGTTATCTTGGACGCTATCACGCGGAGAAATATGCAAGGAGCCAGGCAGCGGACTTATGTGCCGTTGTCGATATCGTCAGGTCCAAGGCTGAGCGTACGGCCGAGGAGTTCGGGTGCAGGGCACTTGAGGATTATCGTGCGCTGCCAGAGATGGGCGTTGAGTGTGTCAGCGTCGTTTGTACCACATCTGAGCATTTTGAGATCAGCCGCTGGCTCCTGGAAAACGGTATTGATGTACTTGTTGAAAAACCAATCGCTTCGACAGTAGAAGAGGCAAGAGAATTAATTGAGGTCGCTCACACGCGGGGCAGGGTTTTACAGGTCGGTCATGTCGAACGTTTCAATCCGGCATTCCGAGCGGTTAAGGATGTATTGCACAATCCCTGGTTCTTTGAGGTGCAGCGGATAGCTCCCTTTGTGGGGCGGGGCTGTGATATGGATGTCGTGTCAGATTTGATGATTCACGACATCGACATTATTGCCCATCTGATTGAAAGACCGATTGAGTCAGTTGATGCTGTTGGCGTTCCGGTGTTGACCGATTCTATCGATATCGCGAACGCTCGTTTGGGCTTTCGGGGTGGAATTACGGCCAATATCACTGCCAGTCGGGCTGCGTTTAAAAGTGAGCGGACAATCAGGATATTCCAGCCAGACCTCTATGTTTCTTTGGATTTCGATAAGAAGAAACTTCGGGTATGTCGAAAGACCGACGAGCGTGATGAGCGAGGCTATCCGAAAATCGAGGTAGAGGAATGTGTCGTCGGGGAGCGAGATGCGCTCGCTGATGAAATCGAATCTTTCGTTGAAGTTGTCACGACGCGTGGCACGCCTGTGGTATCCGGAGCAGATGGACTTCGTGCACTGGAGATGGTTGAGCAGGTGCGGGAGTCATGTGTACGGGCTCGCGGCTTTCTTGAGCTTAATCGTCTCACAACAACGGCAGATGCGGAGCTCTCTGAATTCAAAGCAATCATTAATGAATGAACAATCTTGAGAAGAACGTGACAAACCTGAATCCAGAAATAGAAGTGCCGGAAGCTGAGCAACGCTCAGTGATGGTGGTCGCTGGTGAGGCATCCGGTGATCATCACGCCGCACAGGTGGTTTCCGCTCTGCGGAAGATGCAGCCAGGGCTGACCGTGTTCGGCATGGGGGGAGGTCATCTCAGGGAGGCGGGGATGGAGCTTACGGTTGATTCGGAGAAGGCTGCCTCAGTGATGGGCTTAACAGAAGTCATTGGAAGTCTTGGCTCGATCCTTGGAGCCTTGCGGCAACTAAAAAAAGAATTGCTGAAAAGAAAACCTTCGCTCGTCATTCTTGTCGATTTCCCTGACTTTAACTTTATCCTCGCACGAAGCATTCACGCACTGGGTATTCCAATACTCTATTACATCAGTCCGCAGATATGGGCGTGGCGTAGTGGACGTATCAAAACAATCAAGCGCTTTGTTACAAAAGTAGTGCCAATTTTCCCGTTTGAAGAATCCTATTTCACCGATCACGGTGTTGATGCTGAATACGTGGGACATCCGTTTGTTGATCGACCCGCACCGGCTGTGGGCAGAGAGGAATTCCTTAGAGGGCGAGGCCTATCGACGGAAGCTGAGACCCTTGCGCTCTTACCTGGCAGTCGCAAGTCGGAGATTGAACGTCTGTTGACTCCGATGGTTGAGGCGGTCCGCTTGCTCAAGCGTCAGGATCCGGACCTTCAGGTTCTCCTGCCGGTAGCGCCCGCCCTGGATTTCGACTGGGTCGCATCGGCTATTCCTGATGACCTCGGTGTTGTACTGGTTCGCGGACAGGCAAATGAGGTTTTGCATGCCTCAACGCTTGCGGTGGTGGCTTCGGGTACCGCCACCGTGGAGGCTGCGATTGCGGGTGTGCCCTTTGTCGTAATCTACAAAGTTTCGGCGCTTACGTTTAGTGTCGCCAAGTTGCTGGTTCGTGGTGTCTCACATGTTGCCATGCCGAATCTGATTGCCGGGCGGGAGATTGTTCCGGAGTTGCTACAGGAGCGAGTTTCCGGCTTTTCGATAGCGCGGGAAATTTCAATGATTAGAGATAACCCTGAACGTCGTACGACTATGAAGTCCGATCTCGCAGAGGTGTATCAGCGCCTCTCGGACCCGGTCAAGGAGAGTGGTCTTTCGTCAACTGAGCGAACGGCACAAATCGCTTTGGACATTATCGCCAGGACGGAGTCAAATGTTGCAACGAGAAAGCGAGCTGGTTAATGACTGAACAAACTCCCGGCTCCCCGCAGGCGTCGACGATCGAAACGTATAAACGTCTCATCAGGTATGTCATTCCGTACAAGATGTTGTTTGTCTGGGTACTTGTCTCCATGGTTATCTATGGAGCGACCGATGGCGCGGTTCCCTATCTGCTAAAGCGGGTTCTTGATGATGTCTTCGGTTCCCAGAAGGAGGGAATGCTCTACCTTCTGGTTACGGTTATTGTGGTCTTCGCTCTGGTCCGCGGTGTTTTCGGGTTTATTCAAAAATATCTGTCGGCAATCATCGGACTTGGAATTGTCCGTGATATCCGAAATGAGATAAACAACAAAATCCTTCGCCTGTCGCCGGCAACTCTGCAAACACATACGACGGGAAATCTTATTTCGAGAGTTACTAATGATACCCTGCTCGTGCGCACCGCACTCACGGATGCCGTGGCGGCATTTTTGAGAGATAGTGTCAGAGTAATTGCATTGCTCTGCGTCTCGTTCTACCTCGATCCGGTCCTCGCAGTGATAGCGTTTGTGGGATTGCCGATAGGGATTTACCCGGTCATTCGGTTTGGTAAGAAGGTGAGGAAGCTTAGTCGTCTGGGCCAGAACCATTTTGGCGGCCTGACCAGTTTGCTGCAGGAAACGATTACGGGGCACAGAGTCGTGCAGTCGTTTACCCAGGAGGACTTCGAGCAGGAGCGCTTTTCTCGAGAGAATGAGCGTTTTACCGAGGCCTTTCGCCGGGCAGAAAAGTACGGTGCCCTCTCGGGGCCAACAAATGAAGTTGTGGCGAGCGTCGCCATGGCGGCTATTATTACCTACGGGGGATTAAGCGTCATCAGCGGTGTGAGGACACAGGGTGATTTCATTGCATTCATCACAGCCTTATTTCTTCTCTATGAGCCGGTAAAGAAACTCAGCCGTCTCAATAGTGTTCTTCAGACCGGTGTCGCTGCGGCTGAGCGAATCTTTGAGATTCTTGATGCTCCAATAGAAATTCAGGATAAGGATGGTGCGCGGCCGCTCGAGCCGGGGAATTTTACCATTGAGTTCCGAGATGTCTCCTTTTCGTATGACATGAACGCCGATGATCCGGAGTGGGCTCTTAAGAATGTTTCCCTCGATGTCGCGGCGGGTCAGACTCTCGCACTGGTCGGTATGTCGGGTGGCGGTAAGTCTACCCTTGCGAATCTGATACCTCGCTTTTTCGATGCAACGAAAGGTTCTGTGCGTATCAACGATTCGGACGTACGAGATTTTACCCTGGAGTCCTTGCGCTCTTCGGTTGCCGTTGTTGGCCAACATACGTTTCTCTTTAACGATACACTTTTTCATAATATTGCGTATGGCAGCCCTGACGCCACGATGGAGTGCGTTCAGCAAGCAGCCCGCAGTGCGAATGCTCATGATTTTATTAAGGAGCTCCCGCAGGGATACGATACGATTATTGGTGAGCAGGGCCTCAAGCTCTCTGGTGGGCAGCGGGCGAGAATTGCTATTGCTCGCGCGCTGGTGAAGGACGCGCCCATTCTCGTTCTCGATGAGGCTACGGCAAGTCTGGACAGTGAGTCTGAGGGCCTCGTGCAGCAGGCAATCGATAAATTGATGGTGGGAAGAACCGTCGTGGTAATCGCCCATCGGCTCGCTACCGTACGTCAGGCAGACAAAATCGCCGTTATCGTCAACGGAAAGGTTGTTGAGGTAGGAGGGCATGAGGAGCTTCTCGAGAAAGACGGCGAGTACGCAAAACTTTGTCGAATGCAGTTTGAGCTGGGAGCGCAGGACCTCAGGGATGCTCCATTCCGAGCAACGCTTGGCGATTGATGATGCACTCAGGGGGCGGTGTGCAACAAACGATTCGATTGTTTCTCTTGATCATTTCGACGGTTCTTCTGCCGTTTGTCGTTGTTGCCGTTGTGCTTTTCTTCCCGCGTATTCGTAGTGGGCTCTTGGAACGTTTAGGCGGAGGGGCGTGGCGAACTATCCCGCGCTCGGCTCAGGGGCGAATATGGCTGCATGCCGCATCCGTTGGTGAGGTGGGCGGCCTCATTCCGGTGCTGCGAGAGTTGAAATCCAGATATCCGAAAACAGAGGTTCTCGTGACTACGACGTCACTGACGGGAAGGAAGTCGGTCATGGAGTCCGGTCTCGCTGATGCCGTTTGTCTCTTGCCCTTTGATCACCCCCTCTTGCTGCGAAGTAGTATCAAGAGAGTTTCTCCTCTGGTGTGCCTGATTTTTGAGACCGAGATATGGCCGGCACTGTATTTTGAGCTGGGTCGTAGTGCTTGCGATTTAGTGGTGGTGAACGGTCGTATTTCGGATTACAGCTTTCCTCAGTATCAGCGCCTTCGTTTTTTTCAGAAGTATATCCTTTGCGTTCTCACTCATGTTTTTGCGCAGACCAGTGTCGATAGGGATCGCTTTGTGGCTCTGGGAGTGCCCCCCTCAAGAGTCAGTGTTGCCGGATCCACCAAGTATGAGCAAGAGATTGAAATGGAAGAGGAGAGTGTGCGCAGAGAACGGGCGCAGGCTCTTGGTCTCTGCTTCGGTGCTCCCTGTCTTGTGGCAGGTAGCGTCAGGGAGCATGAGGACGCAGTGGTACTCGATTCCTATCGCTCTCTGCTTGAGGAGTTTCCAGATTTTCAACTTGTTGTAGCGCCGCGGCATCCGGAGCGTTTTGATGCAGTCGCAAAGCTGCTTGAGGAGAGAGGTTTGCAGTTTAATCGTCGAAGTGAAGGTGATGCGCGCGATCCCGCCCCAGTCATGTTGCTCGATACCATGGGTGAACTGCGAGCATGTTACGGTCTGGGTAGTCTTGCATTTGTCGGCGGTTCCCTTGTCGATATCGGTGGTCACAATCCACTTGAGCCTGCAGCCTACAGCATTCCGGTGCTTTTTGGTCCCTATGTGTCTACGGTCCGCGATGCAACTGCAGCGCTGATGGCGGCAGACGCGGGGGGAATGGTTCGCGATAAGGCTGAACTTACTGCTGCGATGCGCGCGTATCTCTCTGACGAAGCGGTGAGAGTCTCAGCAGGTAAGGCTGCGCACGAAGTCTGGCGTTCTAATCAGGGGGCCAGCGAGTCACTCTTTGCCTTTCTCGAAGCTCAGAACGTCTTGTCCTGAGGCTCCTTTGCTGCGCAAAATCTCGATAGGTCTGAAACCTGAGTGCGGACAGGGTCAGGAAATTGCCGTGAGAAAATGTATGCTCATTCTCGCCTGATCGCCGAGCTTCCCCTCGCTTTGATACTGCAGGTAGGTACGTATCGTCTCCCAATCCCCGTATTGAGAAATGGTGAATCCGGCAAGAAACAATAGAATTACGTATGCGAGAACTCTATTTCTTCGCCATAAATGATTGAACACCAAAGCAACAAGGATAACGATGGCAGCCATTACCACCCAGTACATGGGACCGGTCGGTAGTAATCTGTCTATTTCATTCATCATCTGCGTTTTTCCTTATAACGCCTTACTTGCGCCAGTACTGCTGGTAGTCCGGTCCATCCGAGTCTGGCGGACACGTCGGCTCTTCAACTTTAATAGTCACGGGTGTCGGAAATGATACTCCGAGAATGACCGCATGACCGGGGGCCAGCCCCGGAATGGCATTGAGGCTCGTCTGATCCATCTCGCCCGACGCCCGTTCAATGACGCCCCGGTCCATATCGTTAATCAGGCGGTGAACAATCAGTGTTCCCATCTGACTCAACACTCCTTCAGGTAAATCTCTTGGCCGCTGTGTGGCGAGACAAATTGAGAGGGAATACTTTCGCCCCTCCTTAGCGATGATGCTGAACGAGTCGAGCGGATACTCCGCATTTCGGTCCACAAGCTCACGATTGAGGAACTGATGAGCCTCATCGAGCACCACAAGGAGCGGCTGCTTACGGAACTGTTCTTTTCGGCCCAGGGCAAGAAGATGTCTACCCATCGCGTTTGCCACGATTTCTCTCGCCATGTGAGAGAAGGGCAGATGTTTCAGGGAGACGCACAAAACCGCAAGGTTCGGGTCCTGAAGAAAATCGTCAATTTCTTTTATCAGTGAAGGCTTGCCGTGTGGCGCGAATATCGCCGACAGGCTCGGCGAGGTCACCATGTCTGACACTCGGTTGACCAGAGAGGTACACAGGGCGAGATCCGTTCCGCTGGTATCACCCCAGAACATCGGCTCCAGAGCACTTCGGTTTGGACGAACGCACTCGTTCTCGATTTGCCGAGCCAGGCATTCAATGTCAAACATAGCAAGGGGGTTTTCCAATTCTCGATGGAAGCGCCTGCTTGCAGCGAGAAAATCTTTCTTTGAGCGATGTGCCTTAATTATTGTGCTGTCCATGCTCAGCTCGGGTGCCAGGCCGAGAAGCTTCAAACTTTTTATTGCCGCACGCAATTTAGGAGCCTGACTCTGGCCCTTAGGTTTAAAGATAGCAAAGAGGTCACGCTCGGTAAGTTCATAGTACGGAAGCGCTACCTCTACCGCGCCTTCTTTCGGCTGAGGATCGTGTCCCAGGTACACGTGTCGAATGGGGCCACGTAAGCCAAAGAACTCACCCGTGGCATCAAACAAAATAGTTTTAGACTTTAACTTAGAGGCTTCTTCCACGATGCGAGCAAGACTCCAGCTCTTACCACCCCCGGTGGTACCGAGCAGAGCGCAGTGTCGACCAAAAAGCATCTCGGGAGTGAAGTGCAGGCTTGTTTGCTGCCCGTCGGGAAGGTGAGCAAACTGCATAGTGACCGCCTGTCCGCTTTTCTTGTTTCGTTGCTTGGCCTCGACAATCATCTGAACCAGAATGGCATCTGCCACGAACACTTTGTCTCCGATGCGTGGCATTCTTCCGGTTCCGGGAATGACCTTGCCGCTGGGGACGTGAATTGAACTTGAAAGTTGTATTTTTCCGATAGGGTGAATGGCGTTCCCACCGTCGTAGTTGCTGCCTTCGGGGATCCACATTTCACTCAACTGTCCAAGAACCGCATACTCGCCTGATCCGACAAGCACGTACCCGCCGACTTCTGCTCGGCTTATTATTTGTCCGCTGTTTGCGTCGTTGATGTTGGGAAAGGTAATTTCCAGTTGGGATCCGCTCGCTCGACTGACTATTGCAATGTATTTGTCCGAATCGAAAGGATTTACGGGTAAACTGGGGCGTACTGGTTCTGAGTGAGAAGATTGTTCGAGCATGATGTCCCTGTGCGATGCCGTTTCTAAATCCGTTGCGTACGGTCTGGTGTAGGGAAGAGCAAAAAACGCGCCAGCAGTTATCGAAGGCAAAGGTCTGCCGGTGATCGGATACCCGGGCTAGGGACCCTGAGCACGGCTAACTCCCCCTATTGTATCTAGATATCGGAATTCGAGCAGGAAAATGTGAGCGCTAAGGTTTGCTCCTGAAACTTCGCCTCGAATAAGGGGATTCTCGCAGCACGGGAGTCGGTGAATCCCGGACAAAAAAAGGGGGGACCGGGGAAGGGTTTTGTTTCGAACTGCTCAGGTGTATTGGGCCGAGGGACTCAGGTCCGATCGCTTCGGGTTGCTCGTTCTACTTTGAGCACACCGTCGATACCTTCGATGCTGCGGATTACCTGCTCCAGTTGCTTGGTGCTTTCAATGGTGATTTGAAAAGAGCAAAGGGCTTTTCCATCGGGAGTTCCGCCGACATTGGCACTGGAAATATTCGCCCCGTTGTTCGAAATGGACTGTGTCAGAGACGCGAGAATTCCGACCTTGTCCTGACAGTGCACCTTGAGGTGAATTGGTCGAGCGGTTTTTACACTGGAGTCCCAACTGACGGGAAGCAGGCGGCGAGGGTCGAAGCTCAATGTCTGTGGGCATCCTCTGGTGTGAATTGCGACACCACGACCCCTGGTTACGTAGCCCACAAGCTCATCGCCGGGCAAAGGCTCACAGCACTTCGCAAATCGAAACACTACGTCGTCTAAGCCGTGAACTTTTATCCCGGCTCCCTCTCGAAAGGCTTTCGCTGCCTTCTGGAAAATTTTCTGAAGAGCTGTCTCTTCTTTGTCCAGTTTCGCTTCGAGATCTGAAACATCCGGGACCAGACGACCTACCACTCCTCGTGTCGAAAGTTTACCGTATCCAATTTCGGCAAAAAGAAGGTCGATGTCTCGAAAGCCCATATCCTGGGCAACCTGCTTAAGGGTTCCGTCCTTCTTAACTTTATTCAGGGAGAGTTTTACCTTTCTCAGGTCCTTAGTGAGCAGCTCTTTCCCTACCGTAACCGAACGTTTTCTTTCTTCTCCCCGCAGCCAGCCACGAATTCTTTGTTTTGCTTTTGTCGTTACGACAAGATTGAGCCAGTCCTTGCTCGGTGTCTGCCCATCGGACGTCGTGATTTCGACGGTGTCTCCGTTCTGTAACTTATAGGCGAGCGGTACCTGCTTACCGCTTACCCGAGAACCGGTGCAGTGGTGACCGACTTCCGAGTGGATATAGTAGGCAAAATCGATAGGAGTTGCTCCCCTCGGCAGGGCTATCAAATCACCCTTGGGCGAAAATACAAAAACTTCCTGGGGGAAGAGGTCTTCTTTGACCACGGAAAGAAATTCGACGGGATCACGCAGTAGCTTTTCCGATTCAATAAGGTCCTTCAACCAGGGGAGGTTGAATGCTTTTCGCTCGTCGGCCTTAGACGCGCCCTCTTTGTATCTCCAGTGGGCCGCGATACCCTGCTCGGCAATCTCGTGCATTTCCGTGGTTCGGATTTGTATTTCGACTCGCTGCCCTTTGGGTCCGATTACGGTCGTGTGCAGGGATTGATAGCCGTTTGGCTTTGGCATTGCGATGTAATCTTTGAAGCGACCCGGGATGGGGCGCCACGCGGCGTGAATAACGCCAAGTCCTGCATAGCAATCCATGAGCGTGGGAACGAGAATTCGGAAGGCGGTGATGTCATAGATTTCGTCGAATCCCAGATTTTGCTGTTCCATTTTTTGGTAAATGGAAAAAAAGTGTTTCGGTCTTCCGGAAACGACTCCCTTTACATCGTTTTCTTCCAGTTCGTTCTGCAGAACCTTACTTACCTCTGCGATGTACCGTTCTCGATCAGTTCGATGAGCGTTGATATGATTTTTGATGTTTTCGTATGCGGCCGGTTTTAGGTAGCGCAGACAGGAATCCTCCAGCTCGGATTTCATCCAATAGATTCCGAGTCGGTGGGCAAGGGGAGCGTAAATGTCCTGTGTCTCTTGAGCGATTCGTTTTCGTCTTGACTCCGAGAGGAACTCCAGAGTTCGCATGTTGTGGGTGCGGTCGCAGAGTTTCACCAGAAGCACGCGAATATCTTTTGCCATGGCCAGGAGCATCTTGCGAAAATTCTCTGATTGCTGCTCAAGGCGCGAGCTGAACTTGACCTGGCTT
>JAUIMJ010000040.1 GCA_030433295.1 bacterium
GCAAGCATACCGAATACGGCCATTGAGATCATTGAATATCCATAGATAAACAAGACTTCGTCCCTGCTCCAGCCGCCCAGACTCCCAACGGCATCCCCGTCGATGAGAAAAACGATAAAAAGCAAACCAGAGACCGTAACCAACACATTCGCCAGAATGGAGCCGATAAAATCGACCTTATATGCCAGCCGGGCCTTGAGGAACTGGGCAAAATAGGCGCTGTAGATCGCAATAGAACGCATACCTCTACCCCCCTTGCAGCGTAAGTTTCTTAACCACGTTTCTCCACATCAGCTCACAGAGCACAATCAGGGCCGCACTCCACACAATTTGCTGAAACAGAATCCACGGGACTTCTCCCTGCGGTATCTTTCCAAGGTACAGCTGCAGGGGCACATAGGCGATCATCCGAAACGGTAAGAACATCAGCACTCTCTCGAATAACTCCGGGAAAAAAGACAGCGGCAGCAAGAGACCGGAAAGAATTTGCACTAGGAAGTATTTTGCTCGAATAATCCCATCAATCGACTTCACCGAGAAGGCCAACAGCCCTATTGCAAAACTAATTTCTGCGAAAATAAGGAAGGCAAAGGCGGTAGCCAGTAAAAACAGGGAAAAAGCAGACACACTGACTGGCGGCGATACAGGAAAAATCGAAACGATAACTATTCCGATAGGAAGGGTGAAAAACACTATTCTAAAAAGGGTTTCCCCCGCGGCCTGACAAACCATCATCCAGTGAAAATGCACCGGTCGCAGCAAGAAAACACTTATCTGACCGGTCCGCACCAGCTCGTTTATTTCATTGTCTATATTTGAGAAATACAAACTGCGGGCCATCCATGCTACCGAGACATAGGTGACCATCTCGGGAAAACTAAAGCCATTGATGACTGCACCCGCCTCCCTCGTCGAAAACACCGCACCCCAAATGAAATAGTTTACAGACACAAAAAGGAGGTAGGTAATGACGCCCGTAAAATAGCGCAGGCGGTACGCGAGCATATTCAGAAATGCGGTCTTTACAAAGGCACCATAGACCCCAAGGGCCTGTACCAGGTTCCCACCGGCGAACCCTCCGGTAGGGGTAGATACTACTGCTTTCATACCTGCGCTACCTGACCAGCAGACTCGCCACCCGGCAAGCCATCGCGATAAATACGCATTATGACCTGCTCAATGCTGGGTTCCGAGATAGTTAAATCAGCGATGGAATAGCGTTCCAGAATCGCTTTTATCAGCTCCGCTGCCGAAATGGTTTCTGGAACAAAAACTGTCTTTACTCTTCGCTGACTTTCCTGGACGAACTCTGCCCTGCCAGGGAACAGATTATTAATTTCATCCAGAGGCGCATCACCGGCAAAATCAATAAGCAAACTTCTCCCCAGACCCGGCAAACTGCGTACATGCCGAAGACTTCCGTCGTAAAGAATTTTACCCTCATCGAGCAGAATTACTCGCTTACAAAGCTCCTCAATTTCGTTCAAATCGTGCGTGGTCAAAATGATTGTGGTTTTGAAGTCCTGATTGATCTGGCGGAGGAAATGCCTGATAGCGTCTTTTGCTACCGCGTCCAAACCAATCGTCGGTTCATCGAGAAAGAGAACCTTAGGTTCATGGATCAAACTCGCAGCGAGATCGCACTTCATTCGCTGGCCCAGGGAAAGCTTCCGTACCGGTGTGCGCAGCAAAGGACCAAGGTCAAGAATATCATTGAGCAGGTCAAGCCGACGCTTGAGGCTCGCCGGATCCACCTCGTAAATCTTTGCGAGCAACTTGAAGGATTCAATGACGGCGATATCCCACCACAACTGCGTCCTCTGTCCGAAAACCACACCTATGTGTTTTGTATACTGTTTCCTCTGCTTGAATGGATGGTAGCCATAGACCTCCATAGAGCCCGAGGTAGGCTGTAGTATGCCGGTCAGCATTTTTATGCTGGTCGATTTTCCCGCGCCGTTAGGACCAATGTAGCCGATCAACTCCCCCTCTTCTGCCGAAAAGCTAATTCCGTCGACCGCAAGAAAATCCCGATACTCCCGACTGAATAGGTCAACTACACCTCCCCAAACCCCCTCGCGCCTGTCGTAGGTCTGGTAAATCTTAGACAGCCTGTCGACCTTAATCATGCTCATGTAGTTCTCTTCCCTGGCCCCGCCCCGTGACAGCGCGAAGCCTATGTTTTCCATTCAATTCTTCCTGGCGCACTCCCTACGCAGAGTCCGAAGGCAGCCACCTCAAAGGCAAGCCGATAAGATACATAAGAATACTTCCGGACCTTCGCAAGTGCTCCCGAAGCATACTATGAGGAGTTCACTCTGAAAAACACCCTGCAGACAAAAAACACCTGCCGTTACTCGACGTACATGGAATACGGAGCCATCGGCTACACGGCTCCGGAGCAGGAGATGCGACATAATTGACGCATTATTTTGCCGTCTGATCACCGTCGTGCTAGATCCACCTATCGAGAGTGAGAGCTCCCGATTGATTTATCATTGTATTGCAGGAGAAGTGTACATGTACGATCCGAACCTGGTTCAGCCGATGAGAGAAGAACTGACCTCTCTTGGCGTAAAAGAGATGAAAACCGCAGAAGAAGTTAATGCGGAACTTGAAGGATTCAATGACTCAGTGCTCGTTGTTGTAAATTCAGTTTGTGGCTGCGCAGCGGGATGTGCGCGACCGGGAGTTGCGCTCGCGCTCAAGCATGAAAAGCTTCCGGCCAAGGTGACTACGGTATTTGCGGGACAGGACAAGGAAGCAACGGCCCAGGCGCGTTCGTATTTTGTCGGTTTGCCGGCATCATCGCCCTCAATGGCATTGCTACTAAATGGTCAAGTGGTGCACATGGTGCATCGACATGACATCGAAGGGCACTCTCCTGAACAGATTGCAGATCAGTTAACGAAGGCCTTCGATACGTATCTGTAGGCTGTTTTTTTGCCAGCGTATGAATGAGCGGTTCCAGCCTTTGCTGTTAGGAGCCGCTCCCGGTTGAGCCACAGCATCGGGAATGGAAGAATGAAACTTCAAAATGCGCGAATCCTCATCACCGGGGGTAGCCTCGGAATCGGAAAAGCTACTGCCCTCTTACTCTCAAATGAGGGAGCAAAGGTTGCAATCACCGGACGCAATAAGGATCGCATCAAAGCGGCGTCCGAAGAAACCGGCGCGCTGGGAATTGTGGCCGATGTTTCGAAACCGGAGGATGTTGCACGAAGCTACACTGACGCAGTTGCGGGACTCGGAGGACTCGATGTTCTCGTTAACAACGCTGGTTTCGGAATCTTTTCTGAACTGCTGGAACTCACTGCGGACGACATGCACAAAGTGTGGGAAACCAACGTTCTTGGTGCAACGCTGATGGCGCAGGCTGCAGCTCGCGGCTTCGTTGAGCAAAAATCCGGAACAATAATAAACGTAGCTTCCACGGCGGCCAATCGGGGATTCGCTCGCGGCTCGGCCTACGCATCTTCCAAGTTTGCCCTCAAAGGCCTTTCTGAATGTTGGAGAGCAGAGTTGCGTCCGCACAACGTTCGCGTTTCGACAATTTTCCCAAGTGAAGTAACCACGGCGTTTAACAACAATGGTGAAGAGCGGGAAGAAAAGGACAATCGCTTACGCTCATCCGAAATTGCACATGCAATCAAAGCGATGATCGAAATGGACGACCGAGGATTCATTCCTGAACTGAGCGTCTTTGCGACTAATCCGTTCTAGTTCGGATTGCATTCTGCTTGCTCCGCGACGACAGCCGAGACAAAACTTACCTGATACGTGACCGGAACCTCCCCCTGGGGGTTTGCATGGTCCTGTTCGTAGCGCGCTATAAGCTTTGACAGCTCCCCTCGCGTCAGCAAACGGTCATCGTGCGAAAGATCACCGCCGGTCAATCCCGAGGCTCGCATCGACTTCAGAAACTCCGATACTCCCGGGAAGACTTGCTGGAACTTCTCCTCAGAATCGTGAAGAACGCGAAACCCTGCATTCTGAATAAGTCCCAGGAGACGGGTATGCGGGAGAAGTTGGCGGGAGGGCAGTTTATGGGGAAGCACCTGTCGACGACTCTCATGTAGTTCCGCAAAAGTTCCCTCACCCATTGTTGAGATGATAAGCCTGCCCCCGGGCTTCAGTAAGCGGTTGAGTCGCGCAAATATCCTTTTCTGATCTCCCACCCAATGGACAGACGAGCTGCTGACGATGTAGTCAAAGCCCTCTGGGTCATCAAAGCCTGACATATCCCCACAAATCCACGAAATGTTCGAAGCATTGCAGCGAGCCTTCGCTACTGACAGCATGTTCTCTGAAATATCCAGGGCGTGAACAGCGGCTGACGGAAATATCTCGCACAGCATCCCGGTGAGCGTGCCGGTGCCACAGCCGAGTTCCAGAATTCTACCGCGCTCTTCGGTTACAGCTCGGCTGTCAAGCGCCCTGGCGAGAAGTAGCTCGGCAATTTCTTTTTGCACCGGTGTGTTGTCGTCATAGAGACGACTCCCGCGCTCAAAGCACCTGCGAATTGAGTTGTGGGCGTTCATGTTAGTGGACAGCGGAAATGTGATTAATAGTGCCGGCGATCCGGGCAGAACACTGAAGGGGAAGATTGTGCCCCATACCGTCAAAGACGTAAAGCCCCGCGGAAGGAATTGTAGAGGCCAGAGAGCGTGCGACATCTACCTTGATTACGCTATCAAGAGAGCCATGAAATATGAGCGCAGGGACAGACAGACGCGAAGCATACGTTCGAAGATCTTTCAAAGCGAGATATTCGAGGGCCTCTCGCTTGCTTGATTGGGAGAGCGCATATCCCAGGTGTTCCTCCAAAATTTCTTTTGATGGTTTCATACTACCAAAACATCTTCGCAAAAAGCGTCTATAGGCAACCTGCGGCTTAGCTTCCAGCGCATCGGCAAGCGCGAAAACCGTCTCCTCTGTCTCCTCAGGCTCCTGATAGTCGTCTCGGCTCACAAAGGATGCGCAGGAGCTAAGGAGCACAAGACGCGAGATGTTTTGCCCAAAGAAGTAGCAGAACTCAAGGGCAAACATCCCTCCGAGGGACCAGCCGTACATCGTATATCGCTCTTCGTCTTTGAGGTACGACTTAAGGGAAAGTACTGCCTTGCTCGCTTCGCTGCGTGTTCCCCTCACCGAGGTCTCAGCGACGACATTACCCGGAGACAAGAGATCGTCAGGCGTGAAAAAAAGGCAGTCCTCAAAATCAAGGCTTAGCGCGCGCGCAAGGTCACGCATATTGTCCAAGGAGTGGGCAAAGCCACCCAGGAATACGTGCTTCATTCTCACGTTCCCTTTCCGGAAATACTATCGATCTCCTCTGCGAGGGCATCGGCGACCTCCTCAAGATGCGAAACAGTATGCGCGAGGGTAAGAGATAAGCGAAGACGTTCTGATCCTTTCGGAACCGTTGGAGCACGTATGGCGGGGGTCAGTATGCCTCGTTCCGCCATGCGAGAGGCAAGCAGGACAGCCCGCGCTGCATCCGGCATGGGGATCGGTATAATCTGACTCGCCGATGCCAGCGTGGGGATACCTCTGTCACTCAAAAACTTCCGCATACTCTCAGCTCGTTCAAGTAGCTGCGACCCAAGGGTTCCATTCTGACAAAGCCCGGAGGTTCCATTTTTGCAAAGAAGGTCGAGCGCGACAGAAGCTGCTACCGCCTGCATCGGCGGGAGCGCCGTATTATAAATAAAGGGTCTCGCACTATTGATGAGATACTCTCGTATGTGCGCGCGACAGACCGCAAAGCCACCGTATGCGGCCAGGGCTTTACTCAGTGTTCCGGTAATGACGTCTACGCGCTCTTGCAGTCCCAGGGATGCGACAAGGCCACGTCCCTCCGGTCCAATTACGCCGATGGCATGGGCTTCATCCACAACTAAGATTGCGTTAAAAGACTCGGCAAGTTCGCTTATCTCCGAGAGCGGTGCGAAATCGCCGTCCATACTGTAGAGCGATTCCACTACAATGAAAAGCTTGCTTCCGTCCGAAATCCGTTCTTGTTCATCGCGAAGAAGACTCTCAAGATGCTGCGTATCATTATGGCGAAAACGCCGATGCCTCGCTCTGCTCAGCATGATTCCATCTATGGCGCTGGCATGGATCAGTTTATCAGAGAAGACGACGTCGTTTCGGGATGGCAAGGCGGAGAGAACCGCAAGATTTGCGAGATACCCGGCTCCAAAAACGAGCGCTGATTCCCCACCTAAATACCCTGATAATTTTGATTCAAGCTCCAGGTGATAGTCCAGATTACCCGACAAGAGACGCGAAGATCCCGCTGCGGTCGTCGACACACCTCGCACAGCCTCGAGCAGTCGGGAATCATGTGAGAGGTTGAGGTAATCATTCGAAGCGAGGTTAAGCACCCTTCGATGTGCGCTTGCATCAGGAAGCTCCCACAGTCCGCCGGAATCCTCTCGACGGACCAGTGCCCGCTTCTGATCGCTGTCGAGCAGCGACTCCACTGCCTGCTGATAATACCTGGTTTTCTCAGACAAGGGACTTCCCTGCTTTGTTAGGAAAAAGTAACGAAGCATTCAGCAATACTATCTGGGTCATAGCAAAGCAATCGTATGCATTGCTCAGCACGCAATAATACTGTTTAATTTATCGCGAAAGAATCAGGCGTCCTATGTGCAAGACGACGCTTTTCTGATAAAACAAACCTGAAATTTGGGATGACATCGCGTTGCCTACAATTGGTCTGAAATCGACCAGCTAAGGGGATTAGGCAGGGCTGACAAACAACGCTAATTGAGGAGCCAGGATCATTTTACCACGAGGAAAGGAGACAGAAGTTTCGGAGACGGAGACCGAAGGCAGTGACCTCGATGAGGGAATTCGTTCTGCTTTTTTGCGGGCCTCCCCATCCCTGATTCTCGTTGAAGAGAGAATTCGCTCCACGCTTTCATCTGAAGCTCCCGTCCTGCAGGATGTCTCTAACTATCTTCTTGAGCTGGGTGGGAAGCGAGTGCGACCTCTTCTTACCGTACTCTCGGCGAAGCTCTTTGGCATGCACGAGGCGAGCAAGGAGCTACTCAATGCTGCTGCAGGTATTGAGCTCATCCATATGGCAACGCTGCTACACGACGACATCATTGATGAATCCCCTTTGAGGCGAAGCCAGGAGTCTGCTTACTCGAAATACGGTACGGCTAAAACGCTTCTCGCTGGCGACTTCCTTTTTGCGCGGGCCTTTGGCCTTTGTGGTGTCCTCGACGCAGAGGTCGTTCGAGCTACAGAGCAGGCCGTCGTCGAACTCACGGAGGGGGAGGTCCTCGAAGGCACCCTTTCCGAAGATACTACCTCGTCCCTGGAGTCATACCTGACCGTGGTGAGTCGAAAAACTGCCTCTCTTTTTGCCTTATCGGCTTTTGTCGGTGCACATCTCGCGGGGGCAAGCTCGACCCAGAAAAAATCTCTGCTTTCATTCGGACGTGACGCCGGCATTGCGTTCCAGATGATTGATGACATTTTGGACATTGTTTCCAGCTCGGATCTTCTGGGTAAACCGGCCGGTGCTGATTTGCGCCAGAAAACGCCTTCTCTCGTAAACATTCTCTGGCTCGCTAGCGGCGATACGCGTGCAAAGGAATTCTTCGCGCGAGATACCTCAGAAGAGGAAATTGCCGACACGATAGCCCACATCAAAACGACCACTGTCCTCGAGGAATCCAGAGCGCTCGCATCAGAATATGCAGCAAAAGCAAGGTCACATCTCAACAGCATTGATGAGGACGCGCTTGATCTGGAAACGCGAGAAAACCTCTTTGCCCTCGTTAACTACACGCTGACGCGTTGCTTGTAGCATCGCCGGAGAACGCACAATGACATCACCCACGCCCGTAGAGGTAATCAGACTGAAGGAACCATTGCCTGGCTCGGTGCCCGCGGGTAATGAGGCCGGTGGTTCAGCCCTTAAAATAACGTGGTCAGATGGCCTGGAGTCAGTGATTGATTCAACGCGCCTTCGTAAGGCGTGCCCCTGTGCCACCTGTGGGGAGAAACGTGGTGAATCAAACCACAGCAAACCCCTTGGCGGAGGGCGCAGTCTTCTTAATGTAGTTTCGGCAACCATCAGTGAGGAAACCGACCTGCAAAGAGTATGGCCAGTGGGAAACTACGCGCTCGGAATCACCTGGGGCGATAAACACGACAGCGGAATTTACCACTACAAGCTGTTGAGAAAGCTCTCAGAAGAAGCCCGAGGGGACGCCTGAGGCGAGACGTCTTAGAAACCGGACGCGGAGAAACAGAGACTACCATGAGTGTCACTACAGGACTACAAAGTCTGATTTCGGAGAACTTCAGCCGTATCGGATCACAGAAGATTGGGCTGCTGGCCAATCAGGCAACGGTCGATACTTGCTATCGCCATATTCTCGATATCCTGATTGAGTCCCTTGGATCTAATGTGGTCCGGGTATTCGCTCCGGAGCACGGGTTTCGGGGCACGCTTCAGGACATGGATTCGGTCGAGGATCTGAAAGACGAGAAGACGGGCTTACCCGTCATCAGTCTCTATGGTGAATCAGAAGACACCCTCGCTCCTTCCGCCGAGATGCTCGAGGATCTGGACGCCCTCATCGTCGATCTTCCCGATATCGGCTCACGGTACTACACCTTTGCCCAGACCCTCGGCTACTGCATGAAAATCGCTGCATCGGTCGACACGAAAGTCTACGTCCTTGACCGCCCGAACCCCCTAAACGGAATCACCATCGAGGGAGGCCCACTTAAGCGCTCTTGTCGTTCATTCTGTGGCTATGCCCCCGTAGCAATTCGCCATGGCATGACCATTGGCGAGCTCGCGTTGCTCATGAATGAAGGTTTTGGTGAGGGTGAAGACGCACTCGAAGGAGCACACTGCGAGCTTGAGGTAATTGAGCTCCAGGGCTGGGACCGTTCTCAGTACTTCGAGGATACCGGTCTTCCCTGGGTACTTCCCTCCCCGAACATGCCGAGCATGGAGACCGTAGTTATCTACCCTGGCTCCTGCCTTTTTGAGGCAACTGAGGTGTCTGAAGCCAGAGGGACTACAAAGCCGCTGGAAACATTCGGTGCCCCGTACATCAAACCCGATGATTGGATTGCAAAGTTTCAAGGAATGAACCTCGGGCTCAGCGGTGCCGTGCTACGCCCGACATCCTTCGTTCCAAAATTCCAAAAGCACGCCGGGGCGACCTGCTGGGGAGTGCAGATACATGTTTTGGACCGGAGCATCTTCCAGCCGGTACGTTGGTCCCTCGCACTTATCGCTGCGCTCTATGAACTGTACCCTGATAGCTTCTCCTGGCGTAAGGCAGCCTTTGAGTTTATCGATCGCGTCCCGGCTATTGACCTGCTCTATGGAAGTCCACGGTATCGTGAGACCCTGGAATCGGGCGGAGACCTTGCGTCTATCTTTGGAGAAATGGATGCCTATGAGGCGGCATTCGAGGAAGCTCGAAAAGCGTTTCTACTCTACCCCTGAGCGGGCTTACGCAGCTGCGGCCGCTAAGCCTGTGACGTACGACCTGAGATATGAAACCTGAGAACTGATACGGGGCGCTTACTGCAGTACATCTATCATTGAGTACATACCGGAAGCACCACCACTGCTCGCATGTTTATGCAACCACACGGCGGCGGTCAAGGCTCCGTCTGCAAATACACTTCTCTTTGTCGCTCGATGGGTAAGTTCAATTCTCTCACCATCACCAAAGAAATACACCGTATGCTCGCCGGCCACATCACCACCTCGAACCGCCTGCGCACCGATTTCTCCTGACGCCCTGCTGAGCTCTGTTCCGCTACGCCCCCGCGTCAAAACACTGTCCAGCTCCACGCCGCGGCTCCTGGCCACGCCCTCAAGTAACTGGAACGCAGTTCCACTCGGGCTATCGCGCTTGAACTTGTGGTGAAGTTCTACCAGTTCAACTTCATAGCGTGCGTCCAAGAGCCGGGCAGCTTCCTCCACGAGTCTGCCCATCACCGTAACCCCAAGGCTGGTGTTGTTTGTACGAAGCACCGGAACGACTTCAGAAGTAGCATGGATACGTTCTTCAGTTTCCCTATCAAGACCTGTTGAGCACTCTAACAATGGAAGCTTGCTACTCTGCGCTGCCTCGCATGCGAGCTGCGCACCCTCAAGGGATGAAAAGTCGATAATTACATCAGCGATCGAAAACTCCTCTTTCCACGAGCTCGAAACCGGAAAGCGCACACCTGACAGCTCACTCCCACAAAGTGGATCCGAGGCTGCTGCTATGCCGCCGACGATTTCGATCGCTACGCCCTGCTCAGCAAAACGCGGAACTGCAGCTCTAAGCTCTGCTCCCATGCGCCCCGTAATGCCAATGACAACAACGTTAGTACTCTCTTCTTCAGCCATCAGCCCCCTTCTATAATGCTAAGACTTCACGCAGCAGGCTGCGGGTTTCTTCTTGTACCGGAACCAGCGGAAGTCTGAGTTGCTCTGACGGAATCTTTGACATCATCCTGAGCGCGGCTTTGGCCGGCGCGGGATTTGTTTCAGAGAACAAGGCGTTGATCTTTGGAAGCGCCAACTGCTGCTCAAGGAGAGCCGTTTCTCTGTCGCCTGCCTCCCAGGCCTTAACAATCCGCAGGAGGTCGCTAAGGATAACATTAGCACTCGCGGATATAACCCCCGTTCCTCCCATGCTCAGCACGGTGTATAGAAGTGGATCGTCACCGGCGAGGATTGCGGCCTTTCCTTTTGCACAATGGGTAAGGGCCAACATTTCTGCCGAGGAATCGACGGCCTGCTTGATGGCAACGATATTCTCGTGCTGCACTAATTCCGAAAAAGTCGATACTTCGATCTTCGTGACCGTCCTACTCGGAACATTATAGAGAACCACAGGAAGACCGCCCTGATCCGCCAGCGTCGTGAAATGTTTTAGAATGCCCCCCTGCGACGGCTTGTTGTAATACGGTGCGACGGCAAGACAGGCATCAACACCGGTATCAGCAAGCGCTTTGGTGAACTCAAGCGTTTCACTCGTATTATTGGAACCTGAGCCTGCGGTAATCGGAACCGCGCCAGCAGACACCTCCACCGCCTTTTTCGCAAGCAGCAGCTTTTCGTCTTTAGTCAGGGTCGCCGACTCCCCGGTCGTGCCGAATACGACCAGGCCATCAACCCCTTCGTCAATCTGCCATTGCACAAGCGAAGCAAAGGCATCCAGATCAATCTTTGGCTGCAAGGAGTCTGACTCTACAAAGGGGGTCACGATTGCGGTATGAACACCTCGAAACATGGCAACTCCTTTCTTCTAGCGAACACGCTTACTGCGTTTTCGCCCGTTGTTCGGCACTAAAATTCTCAATGACACTGGCCGTTCCGATAAAGGTAACCCGCAAGATAGCAGCGGCGCCACCTTCGACATCGGAATCGTTAATCGGGAGTACCACATACTCATAGGTCTTACCCGCCTCAACTTCGGTATCCCGATACACGTATTCAACTTTCTTTGCGGCTTCCCTCTCGCCCTTCGGTGCCTCATCAGAGAGGTCGAGAGGTGCTTCCACCTCAGCGATTTCTTCGAAGTCCGGACGCTCGTCTTTTTCGTAATCGCTTCGCTTAACGACATACCCGGCCAGGTCCTCCAGGGAATCACCACTCGCATCTTTCTCCGGGGCACGCCAGGTCAGTATAACCGCGTCTACATCTGCTTTTGCGAGAAGGAAACGTACTGGTTCCGGTGCTGATGCCTCTGGGGGCTCTGGTCGAGCTTTCTTACCGCAAGCGCTAAGAGCAAGGAGCAGGACCAGGAGGCTGACGACGGCGAACACCCTGGGCAATCGTCGCAATACAAAGGAAACTTTCATTCTTACCCCTTAGAGTATGAAGCGCGCTAAGTCAGCATCACCAACGAGATCGGCTAGATGCTCACGCACATATTGTTTGGTAATGGTAACGGTCTGACCGTTCAGCTCATTTGCATTAAAAGACAAATCCTCCAGGACTTTCTCCAGAAGGGTATGCAAACGACGAGCCCCGATGTTATCCGAAATGGTATTCACCTCGGCCGTCATTGACGCTATTTCTGCAATCGCATCGTCTTCAAACACAAGAGTCACCCCTTCTGTTTTCATCAGCGCTACATACTGCTTTACCAATGCCGTTCTCGGCTCGGTAAGAATTCGCTGAAAATGTTCAGCGGACAGGCTCTGCAACTCGACTCGAATCGGAAATCGTCCCTGAAACTCCGGCATAAGGTCTGAAGGCCGAGACTGGTGAAATGCACCACTTGCGATAAACAGAATATGATCGGTTTTCAGTGAGCCATACTTTGTACTCACGGTTGAACCTTCAACAAGGGGTAACAAATCGCGTTGTACACCTTCTCGAGAAACGTCCGGTCCCTTTTGTGAGGCAACGCCAGCACATATCTTATCGATTTCATCGATGAAGACAATTCCGGACTGCTCTGCCCGAGAAACTGCCAACCTGCCTGTTTCATCGTGATCGATGAGGCCTTCCTGCGCCTCGGCAATAAGCAGCTCTCTCGCCTCGCGTACACGAACGGTTCGCTGTTCCTTGCTCTTGGGCATCATGTTGGAAAACATATCCTTCAACTGCCCTTCGACCTCTCCAAAGCCCGGCGGTCCCAAAATTTCCAAATGGGTAGACACGGTCTTTTGGGTTTCAATATCAACCATTCGTTCCTCAAGTCGGCCTTCTCGCAGCATTGCCCTGAGCTTTTCCCTGGTAGAGGAAGTTTCATCGCCTGACTCAGAACTGTGTTCTTCAGAGGACTCATGGACATCATGAGGAGTCTTTGGGAGAAGACTGTCGAGCAGAGACTCCTCGGCCATCTTTTCCGACTCTGCCTGAACGCGCTGAGCAGCCTCCTTCTTCTCAATAGAAAATGAAATCTCAACAAGGTCTCTGATTATGGACTCTACATCTCGCCCCACGTAGCCGACCTCGGTAAACTTCGAGGCCTCCACCTTAACAAAAGGAGCGCCCGCAAGTTTGGCAAGACGGCGAGAAATTTCGGTTTTACCAACTCCGGTCGGCCCAATCATGATGATATTTTTAGGCGTAATCTCCTCGCGCATCCCCTCAGGGACCCGCATGCGCCGCCAGCGATTACGCAGCGCTATCGCGACCGCTCGTTTCGCATCTCCCTGAGAGATAATATAGCGATCCAATTCGGCCACAATTTGCGCCGGCACAGGTTCGGAGAAGGAATCTTCTCCGGCGACACTGGTCTCAGCCGCTTCTCTTGTTTCCTCGGACCCCAAGCCATTCTGTAAACCCGGGCCATTCTGTAAAAAAGAATCCAATTCAGCTACTCACCAACTCTCTGCATTGAATAGTATCATTTGTGAACGGGCAAATTTCACTCGCTATCTTTAAGGAGATCTTTGCCACATCCACGGCATCAAGGTGATCACCCGCACCACGAATCAATCCTCGGGCTGCCGCCAGCGCAAAATTCCCACCAGAACCGATCCCGATAACACCGTCGTCGGGTTGTATTACATCGCCTGCTCCGGAAAGCAGAAACAAATCGTTCTTATCCCCCACTACCATCATTGCCTCGAGCCGCCGCAGGTAACGATCACTACGCCACTCCTTTGCGAGTTCGACCGAAGCTCTGGTGAGCTGTCCGCCATGCTCGTTGAGCTTACCTTCGAAACGCTCGAACAAGGTAAAGGCGTCGGCCGCAGAACCCGCGAAACCGGCAAGAATAGTGTCACTTCTCAGACTGCGAATCTTATTCGCAGAATGTTTCATGATGGTGTTCTGGACGGTCACCTGTCCGTCACCTGCAAACACCACTTTGCCGGCATGTGAAACGGCGAGAATCGTTGTCGCGTGTATCATGGTAAAAAAGGTCGACGCAGTGCGAAGCTCATGAAATCCTTAGTCGTTAGTATCAACGTTCCGAAATGTACGCGCGGCGTTCGTTCTGCATACGGGGCTGCGTTTGCAAGATGATGCCCGGGCCAGGTCATTACAGATTGTCCCTTTTAGCCAAAATGAGACACTTGAGCAAATACTTAGCAATTGAGTGCCGAAACAATATTTCTCAGTAGCGGAGTATAGATTTGGCGTTGCTAAAGCACAGGGAAGACTGTAGCTGTGTTTCGTGTGCCGCAGCCCCAGTTGCCGGAATGGTTGCCGGAATGATGGACACGGCAGCGCTGAGAGATTGATGAGAAACTGAATAGTGACGAGCTTTAGACATGGCCCGTAAGAACGAAGTCCGAAATCGAGCCGAATCCCGCTTTAAAGCGAGACGAAAGAAAGTCCTCTCCCGCATCAAAGGGGAAGCTGCGATATTCTGCTCTGCTGCTGAGACCACCAGGAGTCGTGACCTGCAGTATTCATTCCATCAAAACTCTGATTTCTTTTATTTAACCGGTTTTGAGGAACCGGATGCTGTCCTGCTCCTGCTGGGAGGGACCAAAGGACCTCGCTCAGTGCTTTTTTTGCGGGAGCGCAGCCCCGAGTTTGAACGCTGGATCGGGCCACGCCTGGGTACCAAGCGAGCTCAGAAAAAGTTTGAGATCGACGAGGTCCTGCCAATAGACACCCTGAGTAAACGCTTGCCAAAGCTACTTGCTCCGGTTCTCCAGACCACCGGCGTCGTCCACTTTACTCCCGGATTGAGAAAAGAAATCGATGAACTTATCTGGTCGGGATTTTCCTCGCCTGTAAACCCGCGACCGGGAAATCCTAACACCATCAAGGATGCTCGCTTACTGACAAGTGAGATGCGCTTAAAAAAAGACCGAGACGAGATACGAGCTATTCGCCATGCCTGCGACATCACGGCAGAGAGCTTCTGGAAACTCGCTCGTTCTCTTAATACGGTAAAAAGTGAACGGCATGCCGCGCGCATTCTCGAAAGCTCGTTCAGTGAGTTTGGGGGCCACGGAATAGCGTTTGAAACAATCGTCGCTTCCGGAAAGCACGCGACTACCCTGCACCACCATCCCACCTTCCAGCCTTTGTGGAAGCGCGAGCTCGTACTCATTGATGCGGGTGCCAGTTACAATGGCTACTGTGCCGACATCACTCGTACCTTTCCCGCATCCGGAACATTTTCCAGTAATCAGGCTCTTGTGTACGACGTAGTGCACAACGCCCTGGTCAGAGCGACGCGTAAAGTGGCTCCAGGGCGGACGCTGGATCAGATCCATCAGGCAGCAGTTTCTGCGATAACGTCAGGTCTGGTTGCCCTGGGAGTTTTGGAGGGCACCGTGAGAGAGCTGATCGCTCTGGAAGCCTACAAACCATTCTTCATGCACAGAACCTCACACTGGCTCGGAATAGATGTGCATGATATTTCGCCGATTTCCCTTAATGGTAAAGTGATCCCCAGCCACAAAATACCGTTGGAGCCGGGTTATGTGTTCACTATTGAGCCGGGGCTGTATTTCGACCCCAAGGACAAAAGCGTCCCTGTGGAATTCAGAGGAATTGGCATCAGGCTTGAAAATGATATTCTGGTCACAAACAGCGGATACGAGATACTCACCGAGCAGATCCCAACAGAGCGATCCGAAGTTGAGAAGATTTTTACCTGAGCGGTATCCCTTTGCGTAAAACGCATAGAGGGAACGATGTATAAGAGCAACGAAAAACCATGAGAAACCGTATTTCATTCGCATCAGCAAGCCATATACTCTGCACACTCTGCATAATCTTCCTGCTTCCGACAAGCGGACGTGCTGAAGACCTGCCGAGAGAAATCACCGTCACGGCGAGTGAAAGAATCTGGTCTGCACCGAGTACGGCACGGGTAAGTCTGGAAATACGAAACTCGACAAAGAACGCGGTTTCTGCAGATGCGGCAAACGACAAAGCTGCGGAGAGTCTCAAAGCGGCTGTCGGAAGAATTACTCGAGACGCAACATTTGAAACACGGGGACGACGTTTTACCGGTGCCGGCGGAAAACCCGGCTTTCCAATCACTCAGGGCACGGCAATCGATGCCTCTCTGTATGTGGGAATTCGTCTAATAAATGCAGGGAACGTTCCCGCGGTCATAGACGCCGCAAGAAATACGCCGGGCTGTACCGTTATCGACGTCGATTACTACCCTACGGAAGACAAAGATTTATCAGCTACAATTGAGCTACTTACTCGACGGGTAAAAGAAAAGGCGAACACAATCGCCACTTCCCTTGGTGCAAAACTCGGCCCGCTGGGATCTGCACTGCTCACCGAAGAAGCGGACGGAAGCGCTCTCAGAAAACAGCTACAACGTCCCGGCGATCCATCACGATTCAGCGACCGGGAAAGAACCCTGATGCTATCAACTCGATTTGAGCTGATACCGCCGGGGAATTGAGACATCCGACGGTCGAGAAAGCGTAGTAAATAATGTTTTCGAGCGCGGACGCAATTCCGCGCGAGATACAATCTCGCTGTGTTTATCCTGCGACTTATCTAAATAATCAAACTGTCGACGAGTTGCCCCAATTGCGTATCTATCACCGAGTGATCGCAATACACATCCGCACCTGAGTGAATGCACTTCACCTCCGATGCAAACCCCTGGGCCCGGCCTACGGCAATGAGGGGCACAAACTGCCCTTCAGGCTTTCGACGCAGCCAGGCAGTCATATCACTGCCCAGTCCCTCGGTGGTAAGACCATTCAGACAAACGATGCAATCGATTCTCCGACTTCGGAGTATACGAAGTATTTCTGATTTTTTTCGCCCGCTCAGCACACTGCAGCCACTCGCTAAAAGAGCAGCCTCGGCTTGAGCAAACAGAGGTGACTCTGACGTTCCGACGAGTAACACCGTATGATGCTTGTGCTCCACCCCTTCGTTTATTTCCGACTGCAACTGCCAGGTCATAGACCACTGATCAGAGCGATATGCTTCCCATGGTAGGGGGTAATCTATCCAGGACAAAGGACGAGCCATGTGGAATCTCCAGGTGTTTTCGATACCGCCGGTACTAATGTAAGGGGAAATTTCTTCTGGGCACGGGAGGAAATTATTCCAAATTGTATCAAGCGCAATACCGTATGACATTAATAGTTTTGGCCGCTAAAAACACCTTGTCGATAATTCCGTGATAGTAGAGAGGTCGTCGCTTTTCAGACGGCACTTTAGAATCTGGCCTGAGTAAAAGCGTTATTTAAGCGACATTTGTGACTTTAGAGCGTGGACGCAAATCCGCGCGGAAAAAAGAGAAACTCAAGCAGTCGTAGAAAAAAATCGTAAATATCTGTCCGAAGACTATTTTAGAGTATTGAAAAAAAAGCGGAGTAAAGACTGCTCTCGAGCCAGGAGGCCGCTTAAAAAACTTTAGGTTTTAGCGCTAAAAAATTTGGTACTCTCTCCGATGCCAGATACCAAAGCCTTATCTCATGGGAAGCAGTGCTACATGCCCTAGTTTATACGTGCCGTCACCAAAGAAAGGAGTAATCACAAGGTGGGAGGAAGTATTGTTACGAAAACTTGGTCCTACAGGAACAGTATACGGTCGAAAAACCCGCTTTTCGCTATACCACGGCCCCCTGTAGTTTGTTGAGATGAGAGCATCACCCTGAAAAAACTGCACCTGATACTCATCGTTATCTTCAAGACTAAACTGCAGCGCCCGCACATTGGTCAAATCCGGCAAGATCACCTTAAGGCCTCGACAATCCACCTCACAGCTAAAAATGTAGGGGGCATCAATTTTGGCCCTGCGTTTACCTATTTCAACGTTTCTGGGAAAGTCGTCAAGGGACCTGGTCTCAACATGCTCTGTCGCCGCGTATCGACGAAGCCGTGCGGCATCAATAAGTGTATCACGTCCAGGGATACCCGGATGCGACACCACAATGATGATCATCGCGCTACACAAACAAAACAGCGCTGCAATCTGCCACAGCCATCGCGTCGATCTGGCGAGCGGAACTGAGCCGAACACCGGAGCAGTATAGTAGAGGCTCCCAAGAACAATGAGCACGCCATCAAAAGGGATACGATAGCGGGCCTCCCCCATGGTTAGTGCGCTGGCGAAACAAAGACCGCCAAGCCCAAGAATTGCACTCTTCTCTGCGGGCGCACCAGAGGACCAGGAGCGAATTTTTCTTCCTACAAAAAGAAGAGCCGGAATTCCGACGAGCAGAAAAAACAGGTACAAATGCAATCGTACTACTTGATCATCTATACGTCCGATCGAGCGATTAGGCCATAAGCGAACCTCGAACAAATTACAGATATTATAGGCCCCCGTAACCAAAGTATCGATCGGGTCCGAGATCATTTCCCTGGCCATCATTGCAAGTAGCTGCGGGCCCTCGAAGATACTGTATGGCACCTCATCAAACACCCACGCACCATTGTCTACCTTTGAGGACGGCATCCAGCGTGAGTCCTTAAATATGATTCCCATCTTCCTGCCATAATGACCGAGCGTAACGTTCATCGCTCCATTGTGCGCACCCAGACAAAAAGTATCACTAAGAGAGGAACAGCGATGCGCCAGGGGCGCGAGCATCAGAAAAAAACCACAGCACAGGAGGACAATATTCACGGCATGTTTCTTTTTGAAAAAAGGGATCAGCCCGAATATCAAAACCGGAAGTACAATCGTTCGCATTGAGTAGCTCAGGCCGAACGCAAGACCGGCAAAAAACAGCAGCTGTGCGCGCAGGAACGACGAAGACGCTCGAGTAGCTGAAGCAGAAAGCCAAATCGCGAGATAGAAAAAAGCCATAAATGGGGTTTCCGAGAGAAAATACCCGGAAAAATAATAGAGACCGAGGTGAAGAGACGCAAAAATACAGGTGCACAGAGCCGCGCCTCGACCGAAGAGGATTCGAGCGGAGTCGATAATACAGAATAGAGCAAGCAAAGATAATATAAACAGCGATGCTTCGGCATGCCACATGTTCGCACCGCGAATGAGAAAAACTCCAAGAAGCGAACTGACTCCTGGCGGCCAAATCGTGTCCCTGAGGACTTGGCCGCGGTGTTCCGAGATCATTCGCCAGGCGGTCGCAAAGTAATTTCGCGAATCTGAAACGACAGAGTGCCGTGCCGAATGAAGCTCCAACGCAAAATAATACCGGGCACATACCCCAATGAGGAGAGCGACCAAAGCGCAGGCGATAAATCGCTTCGAAACTGAGCTGTCTTGTTCCATCATGTGAAAACCAACAACTTTATGGCCATTGCGACCGCGGTCAATACGAATAACAATCGTAAGGTGTGATTACTTTGTTCAATTGCCCAGCGGGAACCTATGTAGCCCCCCGAGCTCATTCCAAGACAGAGAGGAATCGCAAGAAGATAGTCTACTCGACCAAACCAGACAAACACAGCGCTGGCGATAAAGGTCGAAGCAAGATTGCTCACCTTTGACGTCGCAACTGCGGCTTTAAAGGTCAGCCCGGAGAGGGCCACAAACGAGAAAATAATGAGCAGGTTAACACCACCACCAAAGATACCGGCGTAGAGTCCGCAGCCCGTACCACTCAGGATATTCAAAGACCGCATCCGCGTACTGCTCGTCGGAAGGTACTCTTTCAGACCGGCTTTCGGGTCCCAGAGCATCGCAAGGGCCATGCCGATAACACATGCAGAAACCACAGCCTTGAGGCTTTGCTCACTAAGCCCGAGTGATATTTGTGCGCCAAGAAAGGTGGCCAGGACCATTGCTACCGTGAAACTTTGACCTATGTCGTAGTTTACCTCACGCCCGCGATGATAATTCATCAGCGCAGGAATATCGCGGCAGACTGCAGAAACCTTCGCGGTGCCAATGGCAGTATGAATCGGGAGACCGAAAAGATTAAGAATGGGAACAATGAGAAGAAGAGAACCACCGACGACCGCGCCAAAGAGACCTCCAAGAAGGCCGGCAAAAAAAACGATGAGGCCGCTTGTTATCTCCACGCCACCGCTAGGCTACATCCAACACACCACGCTTCCACTCGTAGAGAAGCCCGATAATGAGGATCAGCAGAAACGGTGCTGCAGCAAAAAAGCCCAGCCACCCCAGATCTTTTACGTTAATTGCCCAGGGGTAGAGAAAAACAATTTCTACATCGAACACGATGAAGGTCATAGCAACCAGATAGAACTTTACGCTGTGACGACCGCTGACGTCACCCGTAGCCACCGTTCCGCACTCAAAAGGGTCCTCCTTCATCTCCGTCGGTCTTTTGGGACCCACAGAAATGGAGAGAATAATCATTGTAATTGCGAAGCCCGCCGCGAGTATGAGAAGGACGAGAACGGGGAAATAGGTATCCAGCATGCTGCCACCACAAAAACGGTTCTATACCGAAAAAGCATAAACCATCGCATTAATAAGATCTTTTGTCGCAGCCGGCACAACACCATCCTCAATGTGCTTATGCTGCAACGCAGCGATAGTTTCGGTTTTCCCCTGCGGAATGTCAATCACTTAGCGCATCGCCCAGGGGCACTTCAGCTCTCCTCCGCAAGCTCAAACAGACCCGGATCAAGCTCCAGGAAGCCTCCGGGATCCTGCGCGGTAAAGACCTCGAGAAGGCTCGTCTGGATTTCAGATATAAGTTGTGGGAAACCCATTCGCGAGGTGGCCGAGACAGGCACCACATCAAGGGAATTGCCGATTGCTTTGATTTCAAGGGCAGACAGGAGATCACACTTATTTAGCACAAGTATACTCGGCTTATCAGCAAAGCCCAGATCACTGAGCGTGCGCTGCACCACCTCGATCTGCTTCTTCATTTCGTTATTTGTTCCATCGACGACGTGCAGCAGTAGATCCGCCTCACCAACCTCCTCCAGAGTTGCACGAAACGCATTAATAAGTTCCTTCGGGAGTTCACGAATGAAACCGACCGTGTCGACGAATATAACTTCCTTCTCATTTGGAAAGCGCATGCGCCGACTGGAAGTGTCAAGCGTCGCAAACAGCTTACTCTCAGCAAAGACATCTCCCTTGGTAAGTGCATTCAACAGCGTCGACTTACCGGCATTCGTGTAACCAACTATGGCGATTACGGGTACGCCCCGAGTCTGACGTCGTTCGCGGCGAAGTCCCCTTTGTCGACTCACCTTCTCGATCTTCGCCTCAAGATCCGCTATCCGGTCACGAGCTCTTCGTCGCCCGACTTCAAGCTTTGTCTCACCGGGCCCTCGCCCCCCGATGCCCCCGGCCAGGCGACTCAGGCTATCATCCTTTTCGCTTAACCTCGGAAGAGAATACTTTAGTTGCGCAAGTTCCACCTGAAGCCGCCCCTCACTACTCTTGGCGCGTTGCGAAAAAATGTCGAGAATTAACATACTTCGGTCGCGATCGAAAATCAGGATATCTACACTCTGATCAAGACACTGTAGAACTATTTCCTCGACCTTTCCTCGCCCGATAACTGTTTTGGGATCCAGGCTCCTGCGTTTCTGAATGAACGTATCAGCCACGACAATATTCGCTGTTCGCGCAAGCTCAAGCAACTCCGCCATCGAAGACTCTGCATCTGCCTGCGTGCCGGTATACGCGCCAACTAAGATCGCACGGTCACTTGAGGTATCGTATCCCTGCTCCTGAGACGCCTTGAATCCTGACTCAAGGACCGCAACCACATCCTGAAAGTCAATGCCGAGTCCGGCAAGACTCTTGGCATGAGTGAAAAGCACATCGTGGTGTATTGATTTCTTCCTGCTTCCCGCCCCTCCAGGAATTCCGGCAAGTGGCACGAGATATGCCAGAGAGACTGCCCCCATGTCACCACGAGAACCGACCGCGACCGTAAGCACACCGTCGAGGCGCAGCTTCTCTAAATCCGTTATTAAATCAGGTGCGATTTGCGGCGCCTCGATTCTGGCAAGGCCACTCGGAGGACGCTCAGAACTTTGAGAGCGATAGTACTCCCGCGGAAGTTTTCTGCTGTAGTGCTGGCCTTCTGGTAGAAACACCACCATCCGCAATCGCCTGAGCCGGGAACCGTCAAGTCGATAACGGCCGAGGTTTGGCAGATACACCCTATCCTTAGTCCCCAGTACAACATGCGTGACTTTCCCATCCCGCCCAATCAACAGGGCAATCTGCTTGCCAAGCTCGGCACATAGATCAGAGGCCCGCCTGGCCAAATCTGAGGAAACCAGCTCGCTTGGATCACTGCGGCGTTTCGCCAATTTCTCAAGAGCTGTTTTTTCTCGGGAGCGGAGATCTTTAAGCTCCCCTGATACTTTCTTATTACCCAATTCTTTCTCCAATTACCGCGGCCATCAGACCCCCTTGAACACCAAACCTACCTATCGACTAAACGTCTACGTTGATAACCCCGGGACGGCAAACCGCAGACGGAAAACTCGGCACAGGCGCTTTTGTAAATACCTTGCTACATACTGAGCGCACTATAAACTTCGGTTTTTCTCAAGAGCGTTCGTCGCGAAGTATATTGTTCTGCCGGAGGCAGAACCAAACAACAAGTATACCCCTAACTCAGGTATCACAGCCGGCGCAGTTATGCGCCGACG
>JAUIMJ010000353.1 GCA_030433295.1 bacterium
TGACGAAGGTGCGGTTGGCGGAGGCCTGGCGTTTGATGAGTCCGGTATGCTGCTCGTTGGTATCAGCGATCGGGGCAAGGGTCGAAACAGCGGAAGTCTGGCACAGAGTAAGGAAAGTTTGCTTGGATCGATCATTCGAATCGATGTGAACAAGGGAGAGACCTACGAGGTCCCAAAAGATAATCCACTGATTAATGCTGGTAACGCACTTGGTGAAATCTATGCCTACGGATTCAAAAACCCCAGAACCCTGGTGCGGGGTGAAGTGAGTAACAAACTCTGGGCCAGTGACAGCGGTCGTGATGCATTCGAGGAAATTAATGATTTGGAACCAGGCGGAAATTTCGGCTGGGATTCATACGAAGGCACCATGTGTTTGCTGATGCGCTTTCAGTGTCAGAATGCCCGTTATATTTCTCCGCACTTTTCCTATCCCCATAAGACAGGGCGAACTATCCTGCTGGGTCCTGAATACGAGGGGAAAAAACTATCGTTATCCAAAGGTTCACTGCTGTTTGCTGATGGGGATACCGGAAAGATTTTTTCCCTGGATGTGGCGTCGAAGAAAGCGGCCCTGGTTCTTGATTCTGATGCCAGAATCAGCAGTCTCGAAGCTGATTCGGACGGGGAGATCCTTGTTGCCGACTACAAGTCCGGAAAAATTTTTCGACTGCAGTCCGCAGCTGCTGAGAAGAAGTCGCAGTAAGCCAACGGGCTTCTACCGAAGACGGTCGGAAGCCTTTACCGCGGTATCATCCGGGGGAGAGACTCCTGATACCGGGGCAAACCAGCCCGCCGCGAGTGCAAAAGGCGATGTTTTTCGCCGTTTTTACGCGGTCTTATAGCTTTACCCACAGATCTTCCTTGATTAGCTGTGGGTTCCTCGATTAGACTTTGCTTGCCGCAGTATGTCCCATTGTTTCTTTGTTTTTGAAACATTCCCTTGCCCTGTGAAATCTTTCGGTGAGATTTAGGGCCTTGTCAGATTTGGGCTACAGGCGAGAGCGTATTCTAATGTGTCCTGATCGGACCAAGGGGAGCAAGCTTGTGGATCATAGCGTATCTTCACCAACTTCGTCGCGCACCGTCTGGACGGTCGAGGACGTAGAGACAAAAATCGGTAGTGCCAAAGTCGTCGTTTTTGCCAAAGGTAATAGCGATGAACCACTTTGTGGCTTTAGCGAGAAAGTTATCGATGAGCTTTCAAGCATCGGCAAGCCTTTTGAGATCGTGAACGTTGAAGAAGAGCGCTCTGTCATTGCAGCTCTCAATGCCTTTGCCGGATGTAAGAACTGTCTGCCGCTGCTGTATGTAGATGGCTCCCTCGTGTGCAGTTCGGATAACCAGTCAGCTTTGCTTGCCAGTGGTGAACTGAGGGCACAAATCGAGAAAGCCTTCTGCTGAGTTGCCCCGTTCAGTCTCCATTGGCGTTCAATTCCCTTTGTCGTTCGATTCCCTGGGGCGTTTATTCCTCTGGGGCCCCGACGTTCGTATCGCTGAACTTCATCGGGCTTGAATTTTGTCTCCGTGAGCTGTCCGTCCGGATATTTCGAGATATTCCTTCGGTCGCGTACTGAATCTCCTTAATCTAGAGCAGATTTTGATGTGCATGTGGCGTGACCGTCAGGTCCGTATCGCCACGCGTATACGCTTTTCACGAGAATGGATGGTGAAAACTGCCCAAAAGTCCCTGTCTGCCCCGATAGTGATAAATTTGCCAATGTTTGATGACATTTAGCATCATATATTCATATATGCCCCTAAGGCTTTGCGCCCTGCTTTTCCAGTGCGTGCTGTTTGGGGTCGCTGAAGCCATGTCCGCGCTCTGAGCAGGGATGTAGCTCTCACGAATCGGGTCGTTTGCGTTTAGAATTTTTCGGTATCTCATGTATCGCTACAAGAAAGGGCTTTTCTCTGGAGGCTCTGAATATACCCCGGACACTGAGGAATTGTTCTCAAGCGTTCTTTTGATCGAGGACGATGCGGCGCATGCGTCCTTGATTCAGCGCGCCCTCAAAGGTGTTGTGGGCGAGGTCTCTCACGTAGCGAGTGGTAATGAGGGGCTCAAGGTACTTGAGCGCAGCTACACCGAGCTGGTCTTTTGCGACATGCACTTGCCCGATTGCAATGGTATTGAGCTGATCCAGCAGGTCCGTCAGGTTCGCCCTGGCTTGCCAATTATTATCATAACCAGCTCCAACGATTTGAACGAAGCAGTGAAGGCAATGCGCGAAGGTGCATGGGACTTCATGGTGAAGCAGTTCTCAGATGATTTGCGTGCGCAGATCCAGATTGTCGTAGAGAGAACAGCTGAGCGAAAGCTTCAACAGATGCGAGAGTTGGAGGTTCGTGCGGAGCGTGATGCCTTCTCAGTTGCCGCATTCACTGCGCTGGACGGTCTCGCAATATTGAGCGAGCGAGGGCAGGTCGTCTTTGCGAACGAAGCCTTTCAAAACTTCTCCTCCTCACTCGGTGCTGAAATGCCCCAGGAAGGGCTAATGAATCTCGTCGATAGCCTTGCGCTGAGGAATTATACCGTCGCCGGCGCCCTGCGTGAGGCACTTCAAGCCGGGGCTGCAGATTCCCTCTGGAGTTCGGAGCTGGAGTTATCTTTGCCGAGGGAGGGGCAAAAACCAACTTCGGTGCATTATCAGCTCACGCTGAGTACTGTCAGTCCATCTCAATTGGATAGCTTCGGCATTGATGAATCAGTTGTTTCCTCCTTCCGATATCATGTTCTCTGGCTGCGCGATGTTACTCGAAAGAAAGAGCAGGAGCGCTTCCAGAGAGACTTGCTTTCTACCACGACGCACGATCTGAAAGGTCCCCTGGGCGCAATTTTAACGAGTGCAGAGTTACTCGCTGAAGTGAGCTACAGTGAAGATCCTAAGGCGAACAAACTTCTTACGCGCATTGCCTCCTGTGCGCGGAACTCTATCAGCATCATTGATGAGCTCCTCAGCGCGAGACGAATCCAGGACGGCGTTCTCGTTGTGAAACCGAGGTGGTATGAAGTCGATGAACTTCTGGAAGATATCGTCCTCGATTACTTTCCTATGGCAAAAGCCAAGGAACTCAAGTTTTCTTCGGCTCCTGTTGAGGCTGGCCTCAAGGTATATGCAGACCGCCTTGGTCTGAACAGGGTGTTAGGGAATCTGGTCAACAATGCGATAAAGTTCACACCGAGAAAAGGTAAGGTGCAAATTTCAGCTCGGCGTGTGGGTAGTTCAATTCAGATTGAAGTTGCCGATACCGGACCTGGAATTGATCCCAGTGTACGACACAAGTTGTTTGAGCGTTTCTCACGTCTCGAGCAGCATGACGAAATCGAAGGCACCGGCCTTGGTCTTTTCGTGAGCCGCAATATCGTTGAAGCACACAACGGAAAGATCGAGCTGCGCAGTGAGGTGGGAAAGGGAACCAGTTTTGTGCTGACACTGCCCGATGAGAAATAACACCGACGAAAAATAACGCCGACGAGAAATGAGTCACTTCGCTCTGGTGCGCAGCTGCGCCAATCAGTAACGATTCACTATTGGGACTAGGCCCGGTAGCTCTGGACCGTCTCTACGAACGCCTTTACGTTCTCTGGAGGAGTCTTCTGAAGAATCCCGTGCCCCAGATTTACCAGATACCCGTTAACACCTTTCATAGAGTCGAGCATCGCTTGCGTTTTGCTGATAACTTCGTCTTTTGGCAGAAAGAGATCACAGGGGTCGAAATTACCCTGCACTGCCACATTGCCCTGGCCAAGCTCATGCGCTTTGCGAAGTGATGTCCGAGCGTCCACACTTATTGCACATGCCCCAGAATCAATCATTGCCTGAAGCAGATGGCTGCTCCCGTTGACATACACCACTACCGGTATATCTCTGGCCTGAAGCGCCTCGACTATTCTCTGTGTATAGGGGAGAGCAAACTCACGATATGCATCTTCTGATAGATTACCGGCCCAGGTATCAAACAATTGGACTGCGTCA
>JAUIMJ010000354.1 GCA_030433295.1 bacterium
CTGCGTGTACAGCTGCTCTGCGCATTCATGTTGATCCTCGCCAGCACGCACGCCGAAGTGGTGTCAGCGCAGCAGGCCGAGGCAGACAAAACAAAACTCAGCAAAATCGAAGGGGCAAAAGCCATGCAAACAGGTGTGACACTACACAAAGATGCGACGGAAGACGCCCTTTCCCTGGAAAAGGCGAAGGCTATCGCAAAGCAGCGACTGCAGGACAGCCTTGCGGTCTTCGGGGAACCGAATTTCGATCTGGCCTTCATCGTTCGTGATGCAGAATACAGAAGCAGCTCGCGTGTCTTTCCAACCGCAACGGAGAACGACGGGCGAAAGCTGATCAACATCCATGTACGTCCGTCGACCTTTGACGACGATCGCACTTGGAGCCAGATCAACTCATGGTGGCTCGGACAGGCCTATCCTCGATTGCTTACGCCGCATCAGAAGGAAGGCCTTTGCATTCTGGTGGAAGGCAAAGGGAAGCTACCGGATCGGGTCTTAAAGGTCCTCTCAGAGAGCAAACCCATGCCTTTGGACGATGACCTCAAGCCTCTGGAGCTGCGCCCTCGACGTGCCGGAAAAGACCTGGAACTGTGGAACGCTCGAGTGAGCGGAACGCGCGCCCTGGTCTGCTGGTACTGGCTTTCAAAAGCGGGGGGCGCCGAATCACCGGCCGACTTTCCGAAGATGAAACTTCCGGATATCGCCAGTGCATTCGAGAAAGCCCGCTCAGCCCACATGCCCGACGCAGAAAAGGAAAATTAGGGCGCTGCGACACCTATCGCAATGCCCGTATGGCTTCTCTCCTTGACGAATCAGTGAGGAGTTAAGCCCAAGGTTTTTCTCTTCACTGATTCTCTGTCTCTCTTCTTTCCGCTGGTGTGGGCCATTCTGTTGAATCAGCAGGTGCAAAATGGAGAGAGCGACCAGAGTACCGAACTCGATGCGTGGAAGCATCGAGCAAGTAAACCTTTTCCGATCGCTCTCCACACGCTTCGCAAGGGCGAAGGAAAGCAATCCATCATCATTCTGGGTTACCCTAGGGGAAGGCCCGAACGGGAAGGATGCTCAGGCGGCGTGTTTGACGAGTTTGCGGTATCGCCAATGACGATGGCCTGATCAGACTCAGCAATCCTGGCAATGACGTCGGGACCGGAGATTCCTGCGGAAGCAAAGAGGCGCAGAGCCTGCTCCCAGGTAACATCTACCGATTCGACAATCTCAGGTTTCACAAAAATCGTAAGTCCGGTGTACGGCAGCGGGCTTGTTGCCAGCAGAACTGTGCACCAGTCTTTTTCACCCAGGATCTCAAATTCTCTGCGGGTCATAAACCCGAGGAGCGCGAACGACGGTGTGAATCGAACAATGACGGTTTTATCGTATTGTTTTTCACTTCCCGAATCGGGCTCCAGAAAATCACTGAGTTGCTTTACCGTTGACCAGATCTGGTTGGCCACCGGCAGTCTGGCGATGAAGATCGAGTAGGTCCGGTCCATGAAGAACTTGGTAATCATCCCGAGAAGACCACCGCCGAGAAAATAGAGAAGCACAATCAGAAGAACATGCCCCACCAGAATCGGCACCTCGTCGGCCAGCGATTCGGGAAGAAACCCAAAGACCCACATCAGCGCCGGGGTTGTAAGCCTCACGTAGAAGGAATACATCCAGAAAAGCGCACCCAGGGTGCACAACAGTGGCAGAACAAGCGCCACGCCGCGAGCCAGTCGCAAAACAAAGTGGCCGATTACCTCACCCACCTTGTTTTGGAAAAACTCCATTAATCGCATTATTGTTCTCCTCCCATTCCTATGGGGGTTAGAGGATAGATTTCGATGAAGAAAAAGCGTGCTGAACACTTCAGCACGCTCCTCCGCAGCAAAATCAAAATGCATACAAACCTATGGGTACTCTGACAGCCGCTCGATGCCTTCCATTGTCGGTAGAAAGCATCGAAGGGCCGAAAGAAGTCGATACTCAGGACGCAAAGAGAGAGAACGGATATGTGACTGCTGGTCTCGAGGCTGAAAGAGACCCAGGGAACGCAGAGAAAAAGATTATCAGGTATTTAGGTCGGATTAAAGGCTTCGGGCTGAAGAAGTGGGGTATTTCCAGACCGACGCATTGCATTTACGGCGAAATTTAGGGCGCAAACGTCGTAAAAACCTTTGCGCCCCGCAGGGAGAAAAACAGGAAATCCACGGACTTCGCTAGATGCCGCCTAGATGCCAGAGAGGTCCTTGATGCGGTCGATTCGACGCATGAGACCGCCCATTTTGCATCGCAGCATCATGCTACGAGTTCCGTACGCACACCAGGCCAGACCATACCCCGCAACCCGTGCAACGCCGAAGGCGAGCAGCAGACGCATGGGTACGGAGATGACGCCGAAGCTGTAGGGAAGCGTGCTTTGCAGCAGCGTCTGAGCCGTTTCAAGGTCCGACGCAAAGGTTTCCGGCGGGATGTAGCCGACGGTCCTGTCCATTCCCGGAAGATGCTCGTCTTCGAACACACGAATCAGTCTTCCAAGTCCATCTACCTTTCGTTGCAGTTCGTCAGCAAGGTATGAATCGAGGCCCTCTTCGCCGAGAAACTCCTGAATGCGCTCTGCATGCTCAGGATGTTTATCCAACAGCGAATCAGTGACCTTCGCCGTTGAGCGAAGCTCCCTCACCTTGGTCTCGTAGAAGTGCTTTCGCTCTGCGAGACAGAGAATCAGACGCCTGATATCGCGCTTGCGTCTGGCTTTTGCGGTCGGCCACATGGCCCAGACCACAAGTAAGTAGATCCAGTATGGCGGAAACGCCAACAGGAGATAGCCCGGAAGGGCCGCAAAGAATCGTTTGATTCGGGTCATAAAGTCTCCTCCCTAGAGTGATTGTTTCTTGAAAGACGTGCCGGAGATGCGCAGAATCTTCGTCCCTTATTTTGGAACGAGAAAATTTGCGCAGCTCAGGCACGCCTCCTAAGAAGCCCCTTACGGAGAAGAGCTCGGATAAAACCTCGAGAAAAACCAAGTATGACGTTCGCGTCTCCCTATACAATCGGGCACTGAAAAATTTCCGAAGGACTGAGCGATGCTGCTCTGCGGCTTGCAGGATAAACGATGAACACAGGAGCAGAACGCAACAAAACTGGGGCGCATAGCGGGATGCAACAACAGGATTAAACAGCAGAATTAAACAGCAGGATTAAACAGGGAGACACAGACGTGATAGCTACTCGAAACATCAGTGAAAAAGAACGTCCCCACAGCCAGACTGCGGAGCATTGTTCCCCTGCCCCAAGCGAGATACTCCAAGGCAATGACCACCGCTAATCGCAGGGCATACACAGGGGTTTTCGACACGGTAGCATAAAAACCGCCCGGAAACCCAGAGAAGTAAAACCGTCGCGCGCTTGCGGTTTTGCTTCTCTAGATTCCCTATCTGTTGCATGAGAAGTTCTTTGATCTTACATTTTACTCCTGACTGCTTTCCGAGTCGCTCATTTACATCCGAATAGATGTGCTTCCACAAAGCCAGGACCCGCGGAATCTCCGTGTGTCTTGGCCTTCGGCCAGTGTTTTTTCAGGAAACATTACCTGTCCCCTTGCCCTTCCCAGGAGAACCCTATGAGCGAATATGCGGAAGTTAAGCTATCAGCGCTGATGGTCGCCGGCTTGAACCGATCGGTGCCCGAGCACCTTTCTTGTGCGGCCATGCAGTCGTTTGGACCTGACACCGTGGTTCTTCCGCTGAGGGGAGCCGCCGGATACTTTACCTCAGCGTATCTGAGCTTCCATCATGAGCGAAAAGACGGCGTCGAGCGAATTCGCGAGGCGCTGGAAAATGACGTGAACATCTTCGGCGGACACTCCTTCGGTGCCGTGAAGATGCTGTCGGCAATTCTTAGCCTGACGGTCGAAGAGCGGAACAAGATTCGCGGTTTCACTGCGTATTCGATCGCCTCTCGTCTTCGATGGTATTTGCTGC
>JAUIMJ010000355.1 GCA_030433295.1 bacterium
CTCCGGAGCTGTGTCACATGGTCGGCCATGAAGAAGAGGCCCTCATTGGTGATTAGAGTGCCGGAGAGGTTGAGGTTGAGGAGGTTGGGGAGGAGGGGTAGGGCGTCCATGATTCCCCTGTCCGTGATGCGGCTGCAGTTGCGAAGCTTCAGGGTGGTCAGTGGGTGGGTAAGGCGCTCTCTTGAGCTCAGGAAGGAGCTGTTCTCAGATATATCGGAACGATAGAAAACGGTGCAGCAAGCGTATCCATAAAAGCAGTGGACGCCTCGCACCCGTTTTACAATTTGTCAGGAAGCGATAATATTATTTCCTTCGTCACGAAACGCTACAATGCATGTCCGCTGGTAGTGAAAGGTCCGGGCGCGGGAACAGAAGTGACGGCTGCAGGTGTGCTGGCTGATATAATACGGGTTTCGAGTTACGTCGCTCACTAGAGCATGCGCAGGGTAAAATCGTAGTATGGTTATCCGAAGGCTGCTCTAGTGCACGGACGTGAGTGCGCCCCGAAGAGTAAAGGCATACTGATTGTTTTCGCGCTTGCGATGTAGTTAACGAGTCGTTGCCTCATAATGATGCGAAGCATTTGACGAATTTGAACTTACTAATGCTTGAAAGACTGCCATGGTAATAACATTCATAGGACTTTCCGGTTCGGGTAAATCATATCTCGCCCATCGCCTTGTCGAAGAAAAGGGATTTACCCGCAGGAATTGCGATGCGCTCATCGAAGAGCGTCTTGCAGACGAGCTCTCAGTCGACGGCCTCTCCGGCCTCGATGGTGTTGCCGAATGGATGGGGCAGCCGATGCAAGAGACCTTTAAATCCCGGCAAGACCTCTATCTCCGTCACGAGCGTGACATAATGCAGGAAATCATTGAAGACCTCGGCGATGACGGCTGGGGCCTTGAGGACAACATTGTTATTGATACCACCGGTAGCGTGATCTACACGGGCGAGGACATTCTCTACAATTTGAAGAAGCGCTCCCGGCTGGTGTACCTGAGTGTTCCTGAATCCGAGCTTGAGTTTATGTTCAAGCAATATCTAAAAGAACCAAAGCCTGTTGTCTGGGGCGACTCATTCGACCAGAAGCCCGGCGAAAGCGATCGTGATGCTCTCGCCCGTTGTTATCCAAAACTTATTCGCGCTCGACAACGCCTCTATCAGCAGTATGCAGATGTTACCTTTGTCATAGATCGCGATAACCGGGACCGCTTTTCCGTACACCGCCTCTTGAATCTGGCCGGAGCTCGATGAGATTTTTCAGCACAAACAGTGCCGCAAAGCCATCCTTTGTCTCTGCAAAAGAAGCTATCACGCATGGCCTTGCGCCAGACGGCGGCCTGTATATGCCGGAACATATACCTTCACTTCCGTCTGGGGTTCTCGATTTGCTCGAGAAGAAAAGTATTCGAGAAATCGCGCTGGAAGTAAGCGCCCTTTTTCTCGAGTCGGAAATTCCCAGAAGTGACCTCAAAAATATCGTTGAAGACTCCATACATTTTGACGCCCCCCTTTCGATGATTGATGAGCGTCTCGGAGTGCTTGAACTGTTCCATGGACCGACCTCAGCGTTTAAAGACTTCGGCGCTCGTTTCATGTCGCGCACCATGGCCTATTTTCGAAGAAACGAGAATGCTCCTCTGACTATACTCGTTGCTACCTCGGGCGATACCGGCGGAGCTGTCGCCAGCGGCTACCATGGCGTTGAGGGTATTCGAGTGGTCATCCTCTATCCCAGTGGAAAGGTCAGCCCGCTACAGGAGAAACAACTGACCACCTTCTCAGGCAATGTAGAAGCAATTGAAGTGGCAGGAAGCTTCGACGACTGCCAGAGACTCGTGAAGGAGGCTTTTACCGATAGCGACCTGCGCGCGACACTCGAACTTAGCTCGGCAAACTCCATTAATATCGCCAGACTCATTCCTCAGACCTTCTACTACTTCAGTGCCTGCGCCCAGCTCAGGTCACGTGGAATTCTGGAGTCGCCCGTATTTTCAGTACCCAGTGGAAATTTTGGCAACCTCACCGCGGGCATTCTTGCTGAGCGAATGGGCCTTGGCGTCGAGTGCTTTATCGCAGCAAATAACGACAACAAACCCGTCGCTGAGTATCTGCGGGGCGAAGACTTTAGAGCAGTTCCCTCCGTTCAGACAATTTCCAACGCCATGGACGTGGGAAACCCCAGCAACTTCGCACGGCTTTTGTCTCTGTTTAATGAGGACCGAGACGCAATGCGAACACGGCTCTACCCCTTCTCGGTAGACGACACTCGCACCGCCGAGGCAATTGCATCATGCTTCCGGGAGAGGAACTATATCCTCGATCCGCATACCGCGGTTGGAGTTCTAGGCCTCGAGGATTACCGAAGAGACACGCAGAGCTCGGCCCCTGGCGTTGTACTCGGGACGGCGCATCCTGCCAAATTTTCAGAGATAGTAGAACCGAGTATCGGACAAAACATACCCCTCCCTCCTCAACTGCAAGCAGTGCTTCACCGGGAGAAAAAGGCAGTGGCTCTTAAGGCCGAACTAAGCCGCTTGAAATCCTACCTCCTTGAGACACGCTAAGCTTCCCAGGCACTATGAGACTTTTCTCGGTTTGAAACTGGACCGAAAGTGTCTCATCACGGGGGCCTCCGTCTCGAACTCATATCCCCTGCAGGAGTCTCTGGACTGAAATAATGCAATTACATTCTCTACCACGTAGCCCATATGCGCTTCGGTATACACCCTGCGTGGCAGAGCGAGACGCACCAGATCCAAATCGGGAAACGACTGTGTGCCATCATCATTTCTCGTGCCAAAGGCCACGTTGCCAAGCTCGACCCCTCTGATTCCTCCTCTGCAATACAGCTCGTTAATCAGGGTGATGCCCGGTAAATGCTCGGGCTTGATATGCGGAAAGAATGCCGCGGCATCCAGATAGACCCCGTGACCACCTGCGGGAAACAACACCGGAACGTTCTTTGCGCGCAAGCGCTCGACCATCCACTCTACGGTTCTCAGGCGATAGGCCAGATACGACTCATCCGTTATCTCTCTCAGCCCCTGTGCCATAGCGGCAAGGTCCCGGCCGGCGAGCCCGCCATAGGTCGCAAAACCCTCAGTGACTATCAATCTGTTCTTCAGTTTCTCGGCAAGAACCTCATCGTCAAGACAGACAAGGCCACCGATATTCGAGAACGCATCTTTTTTACCCGAGAAAGTAATGCTGTCAGCAAGTCTGAATATCTTCTGAGCAATCTCTTTAGCAGGCTCATTTGCGAACCCCTTTTCCCGTTGTTGGATGAAAGCCGCATTTTCCGCAAACCGACAGGCATCTAAGACGAGGTTTTTTCCGTGCTTCTCACAAAGTTTCTTTACCGCCTGAATATTTTCGAAACTGACCGGCTGACCACCACCTGTGTTGTTGGTGACTGAAATCATAACAAAAGGAATCTGTGCAGACTGTTTGTTGAGCAGATTCTCAAGGGCCTCGAGGTGTATGTTTCCTTTGAATGAATGGTATGTGTGCAGATCTTTGGCCTCGGGCACGGGAAGGCTTAATGCCCTTGCCTGATTATCCTCTATGTTTGCAGCAGTCGTATCGAAATGACCGTTTGAGGGGACGATATCACCCGCTTTCAACAAAGTAGAGAAGAGCAAATGTTCGCCTGCTCGCCCCTGATGCACCGGAATAATAAAGCGCTTACAGAAAAGGTCCTGCGCACAGGCTTCGAGCTCGTAGAAACTCTCACTCCCGGCATAACTCTCATCACCCGACTGCAAAGCCGACCATTGATGATTGCTCATCGCGGATGTGCCCGAGTCGGTAAGCAAGTCGATCATTACTCGCCGTGCGGGAAGGTTAAAGACATTATACCCGGCCCCTTCCAGCCATGACCTGCGATCATCAGCAGCGGAAATTTCGATAGGCTCGACGACCTTAATGCGAAATGGCTCAAAAACTATATCTGACAATTGC
>JAUIMJ010000356.1 GCA_030433295.1 bacterium
GTAAGGAATCTGGTGCAGCTAAATACGGGCATTCCCTCTTTTTCAAGCTCCGCCGCCATACCCCGCATCACCACATCATCTTTTGTGGAACGCACCCGCATGATCAAGGCGGCGCCACGAGCATCGAGCTTAATATCTCCAAAATGCTGAACGCGATCGATACCACCGGCAAAGGCCACCTCGTCTGCGCCCATTCTTTTGAAGGACGCGATAAGCTTTCCGAGTTCACCAAGCTTCACCCACGCACATTCATCGACGAGGGACTCAATCTCAGGCGAAGTTTCATCGATGTGACAAACCGCAACGACTCGATGCCCATTGCTCTTAGCCTCCTCGGCAAAGCGAAGAGGAAAGCTGCCGTTACCCGCCACGATGCCGATAACGGATTTCGTGGAAGCATCCACCGATTGCGTGTGCTGCGGAGCAACTTCACGCTCCGCCCGGGAACCTATGCCAAACTTTAACAGCGTGTTGGTAAACAATTTCTTTAGCACACTCAGGAAGAGGATTTTGGGCGGCCCATGATGCCACGCTCAGATTCAACTAAAAAGTCAGTCATCTTGCGAACATGATCGCTTCCGGCAATTTCATCGGGAATCTCCGCGAGGCGCTCTTTAAAGTTCCCTCCTCCGGAAAAGAGAATTCGATAAACTTTCTTTATGTCCGCAATCTGATCGCCATCAAACCCATTGCGCTGCATGCCAATCGTGTTTATTCCACGCAGATAACAGCGGTCTCCCTGGCCGATACAAAAGGGTGGCACATCATTGCCGACCATAGAGCCAGCACCGAGCATCACAAAATCACCGAGACGAACGAACTGATGCACGCCAACCAGGCCGCCGAGAATGGCATTGTTGTGCACGGTGACATGCCCCGCGAGGGCCACGGAATTTGCAAATACGTTATTACTGCCGACCACACAGTCATGACCCACATGAGAGTTCGCCATAAACAAATTGTTATCGCCGACAACGGTCGTCATATTTCCGTTTTCGGTTCCCGGCTGTAGCGTTGCGTATTCCCGTATCTGGTTTCGAGCGCCAATTACCAGCGTCGAAGCCTCACCGCGGTATTTTAAATCCTGCGGCTTTGAACCAACCGAGGCAAATTGAAATACCTCGGTGCTCTCACCGACAGTGGTATACCCCTCGATTACGACATGGGATGCGATCCGACAATTCTCATGGAGCACAACATTGGGACCGATTACTGAGTAAGGACCAACCCGGACCCCGGAGCCAAGCTCCGCCTTTGGGTCGACAATAGCGGTTGGGTGTATGTCGGTACTCATAGTTTCTCCTGATACTTCATTTTATCCGACGCAGAAATCACGACTGCTCCGAACCCCTTTCATCGCGTCGACACATACGCCCACGCGCTCACGCATTAATCGCTAAGACATTGTTCGCTACGACTTTGTCTCTGCGGCAGTGAGAATACCCTCAGCGGCTTTATCCTCACCAACGTAGGCGGCAGCCTCCATCTTCCAGATACCCGCCCGTCGTTTAATCAGCTTGGTCTCAAGCGTGAGCATATCCCCGGGCACGACCTGACGGCGCCACTTTACCGCGTCAGCCCCGGCAAAGACGATGAGCTGCTCCGGCTTAATCCCGCCGGAGGTCAGATTGGCGAAGATCACCCCCATCTGAGCAAGCGCTTCGAGGATCAGCACACCCGGCATTATCGGCTTTCCCGGGAAGTGCCCGTCAAAAAAGGGCTCGTTAATGGTGACCGCTTTCAGACCTACAGCCTTAACACCATCTTCGAACCCAATAATGCGATCGACCAGCAACATCGGGTAGCGGTGCGGCAAAATTTTTCGGATATCCTCTACTGAGAGGGGTAGCTCAAATTCCATATCTATTTCTTTCGGCCTAAAAACTATTGAGTCATTTTATCAAATCGAGCAACAACCTCATCGGTGATGTCGATGCTCCGGTCCGCGTATAAAACGGATTGAGAGCTTTTCTCAAAAATCATCGTGAGCGATTTTTCTTTACCCACGGAGGCAACTGCTTCACGGATCTTTTTGATCAGCTCCCCTACCATAATCGCATTCTTACGCTGAAGCTTCTGTTGCGAGTCTTTGAACTCCCGCTCAATGTCTTTCTTGAGCTGGAGAAGTTCCTCTTCCTTCTCAACTCGTGCGCGCTCGTTGAGATTGTCGCGCTGTTTCTGGAAGGACTCCTTTCGCTTCTCAAACACCTGTTTCTTTTTGTCGATTCCGGACTGGGCTTTTTTGACTTCTCCCTGATAGGAAGTCTGAGCCTCTTTCCCGGCTTTCGACATTGCAAGCGCCTTCTGCAAATCGACAAAGGCGACTTTGATTTCGCTCTCGGCTGCTGCCGGCGGAGTCGACGCAAGAGCAGCACCAAAGAGCGCCACTGAAAAAAGCGCGGCGACAGTAAGTCGCTTCGCAGATACTGAAGTCAGATGAAAATATAGTTTCATTACCTATCCTTGAGAATTCACCAAGAAATAAACAACACACTCCTGAGACCTCATCACCAGGCTCTCAAAAGAAAAGTCACCCCCCATGGTGCAGGGGAATGTATGTACCATCAGCTCACACCCGAGCGCCTTACAATTTCCTACCCCTCAGCAAGCCCCACACAATTCTAGCAGTCCCTGAAGACTCTGCGAGCTTAGGCGTATGATCGGAAATAACGAGGCTTCCGTCGGATGCCTTTGGGAGACGGTAAAAAACGGCACTCCCAAACAGCGGAATACTAACAAACAGGGAATTCGAGGCAAGCAAAGACCATAGACAAAGGGGGGAGCGGGACTTATCGGCGGTAATTTTCTACTAAATGGCCAAAAAGCTTCTCGTATTTGATGACGTTATGCCGGGGGTCGAAGACCTCTCGGGCATACTCCTTTGCATTCTCCGCGATCTGACTTCGACGCTCGGTATCATTCACCAGAGAAAGCACCTTATCGGCAAAATCCTGAGGGTCGTTCTGGGCCAGCACACCGGTATCCCAATCTCGAATATGCTCACTGTTAGCCGGGATATTTGATGCAAGGACCGCCCTGCCATAGGTCATAGCCTCTCCAATGGCCCGACTTGTCCCTTCATATTCGGTGGGCAGAACCACCACATCAGAGCGCTCGATGAGTTTGGCAATGCGATCGTGGGATATAGCTCCCAGAAAAATGACGTTATCCTCAACACCGAGATCCACTGCCATGCGTCGAATCTCCTCCTCCCGCGGACCGCTACCGGCAAATACAAACTTAATGTCAGCTTTACCTTTTAGCATCTTAGCGGCTTCGACGAGAATATCCTGCCGCTTTTGCTGCTTCTTAAACTTGGCAATACAGGATACGACCGAGTGCCCGTTGATATTGTGTCCTTCGAGGGGGTCAGAGACGTTCGAACAATCTTCCGGAAGACTAATACCAATATCCACGATTGGCTGATGGTCCGGACCATCGATATCCAGCTCATCAAACATCTCCCAGGTGCGATCTCGCAACGCAGAAGAGTTGTAGGCCAGGCAGGACGAGACGGTATAGACGTAATTCATCTTCGACAGATATGCCGCACGCTTCAGAGGGTCCTTGGTGTTGTGATACTTCTGATACCAGAACCAACCGCCCATCCTCAGCACCAGAGGAATTTTCGCTTTGTGTGCCACCGTCGCCGCCGCAAGAGAATCCGGCATAGAGGAAAAACAGTGTATCAGCTCAATGTCGTGCTCACGCACAATCTGGGCGATGAAATTCTTGTAGCACCAATAGTAGTTCTTTGATCTCTCAAGAGCCCTGCCCGACACACGTCGCAGAAAGCGCACCTTGCGCGAAGGAGAAGAACGAGGAAAGTAATTATGCGCTCGGCCGATGGCCTCACAGAGCACCCGACCTGCACCGTGTTCCTTGTGGTATGCCTCGGCTCTGTCCCGAATGTGCACGGTCA
>JAUIMJ010000357.1 GCA_030433295.1 bacterium
TATCTACTCGCCTTTGCGATGTGCCTTTTGTCGCTGCTGAGTTTTTTCGTCGGTCTCGAAATCGATCCCTCAAATAACTGTCCGGAAACGAAGGCACCACTGCTGGATCATCTGCGCTTTTTTATAATGATCTTTAACAAGTTCATCGGCGTGTTTCAGCCCGACGGGACCTTCTTCATGGGTGGACTTTTTATATTGCTCAGTGTGGCGGTCGGTTCGCTGTATGGGCTTGCACATATCAATCGCGAAACACGGCATGAGCGTCGAGCAACGGCGCACAGTCTGGCATTCCTGATTGGGTTCTCAGTGCTCTTTGCCGCGGGCACGGCTTATGGCCGAGTGTGTGCGTCCACCCTGGCCTTCGCACATAGCTCTCGCTACACGCCGTATGTGATGCCGGCTGTGTTGGCTGTTTATATTCTGTTTCAGCAGGCGAGGAGAAGAGAAACCCGCAGTCGTGGAGCCTTGTGCATTATTGCAGCTTTGTTGGTGGGGCATTTCCACAATTACAAAATTGATAAAAAGACATTTATCCCCTCGTATCAGTTTCAGGTGGACTGGGTTTCATGCTACCGGGAGAAAAAATCTGTAGGGCTGTGTTCTCAGGAGTTAGGCGCACAATTACATCCCTGCCCATCGTGCACCGCGATGGAAGCTATGCTGCTTCATTTCGAGCAACATCGGCAAAGTCTGTTCGCCGAAGAAAACTAGAACGTTCTTCCGATATCGTTTTAGAGAGTTCAGGAGGTAGAAGCGGACTTTTTTCGCGGAACGAGACTTTTGGGAACACTGGCGCGGACGTCACGATAGTAGCACTCATCAAGCGCATCGGCGGCTCTTCTTGCCGCGTCGTTTATTTCGTCGGGTGCGACCGTAAGCGTCTGGACAAACAGGTCACCCTTTTGGGAGTTCTCATCGTCCACTATTCCACGACCCCGCACTCTTAGTTTCTTTCTGTCAGTCCAACCTTCGGGGATGCGAATCCGGATAGGACCTTCCATAGTAGGCACTTCAAGTTCTGCTCCGCGAAGCGCTTCACCGAGAGTAATGGGGATCTTTACGGTGAGATCCAGGCCCTCACGTTCGACAAAGTCATGGGGCTCAATCTCAATTTTTACCTTTAGGGTACGAGCGGGGTGAACTCCCGTCTGAGGACAATTCACCTTCAGGCTACTGCCATCGGGCGTGTTCGGAGGAATTTTTACTCGTATGACACGAGGACCATTATCTTCATCGAGTATTACCTCGCGATGCGTACCCTGTACCGACTCAAGAGCATCTATGGTGAACCTGTAGGATCGTATACCGCGCCGTGGAGCATTGTTGTTGCTTTTTCGAGCATTGGCTTTCGACGGCTCATCTGGTTCAATCGCATCCTTAATCCGATTGAAAAGATTGCTCGAGGCTTTTTGGAAAAAATTTTGCCTGGGTTCGGACTGGGCTTCGCTTTTTGCGGACGCGGCAAATGACTCTGCTTTCTTTCGTTTTTTCTGATTTCCAAAGCGGTATGCATTCAATCCGGAAAGTTCGTCACCGTCTCTGGCTTCAGACTGCAGGTTGCTCCACGAGCGCTCCTGTTTCTCATCAATTACTTCGGTGCGAACATGATTGTCTCGGGCCTGCGCCTGTGCCCTCTGGTATGCATCGAGGCTTTCCTTGCGCCAACCACTGAATCCCTCTTTCTCGTCAAACTTCTTTCTCTTCTTTGCATCCCCAAGCACTTCATACGCTTCCTGGATTTGATGAAAGCTTTTCTCCTTGCTCGGAGGGTTACCTGAATCAGGATGGTAGAGACGAACGAGCTTGCGGTATGCCTTTTTGATATCTTCCTGACTGGCGTCGGGTTTTACTTCCAGAATGTCGTAGAAATTAGAAGGCATGAAAAAACACAGACTCCCGGGACATGTATGTGCGCGTGGTGTTGAGTATGGATATCAAAACACTAGGTTATATCTGATACGGTGGTATGAGTCCAGAGTTGGGAATTGGCTCCGGGAGTGAGTTTTTTAAGCCTCGGGGGTTGGGGTATACTGTTGCGTCGGGGACCCGACCATATAAGTCGTTTTTCAAGTGGTATTGAAAAGCCGATGCTCGGTCTGCTCTTCCCAATGATATTTCATCTATTGATTCAGGGCGTTACTGATGCGAAATTCATTGCGGGCTCCATTGAGCATAGTGATGGCTCTTTTTAGCCAGAGAAGTGAAATTCTATGAGGACTGAATGACCAAGATACTTGTACCGATAAAGAGAGTGCCGGATTACGAAATCAAAGTGAAGGTTTCGGCTGATGGCACGGGAATTCAAACGGATAACATCAAGTGGATCGTAAACCCATTCGATGAGATCGCCGTAGAGGAAGCCTTGCGATTGAAGGAGGCCCGCGATGATATTGAAGAGATCGTCGTCGTTTCCATCGGACCTGCTGACACCAGTGCGCAGCTTCGAACTGCGCTGGCGATGGGTGCAGACAGAGCCATCCTCGTTCTCACAGATGAATATATAGACTCACATGCCGCTCATTCAATTCTGGCGGCGGTCTATGCCAAAGAAACACCGGGACTGGTCATCATGGGTAAGCAGGCGATTGATTCGGATGCCAACCAGACAGCCCAGCTACTTGCTTCTGCCTTAGATCTTCCTCAGGCGACCTTTGCTTCGAAGCTTGAGATCGACGACTCCTGGTCATCTGCCGATGTAGTGCGAGAGGTTGACGGCGGATTGGAAACCCTGCGTGTTTCCCTGCCGGCAATTGTCAGCACTGACCTTCGATTGAACGAGCCCCGGTATCCCTCGCTACCGGGAATTGTTAAAGCGAAGAAAAAACCCCTGGACGAAGTTGCCCTCGCTGACCTTGGGGTCGAGCTCGATGTGAAAGTGCGCGTCGTGGCGATGAAACCGCCCGCGGAGCGTCAGGGAGGAGCCAAGGTCGCTTCAGTGGCCGAGCTGGTTGAGAAGCTTAAGAATGAAGCCAAGGTGATATAAGGTTTCGTGCGCAAATACTGAGCGTATAGCGGATATTGCTCAGCTTCGCTTTTATTCGCAATTTGTTGCGCAAAAGGAGATACGATGATTTTAGCTTATTTAGAGAATACGGGTTCTGAACTACCCAAATCAGCCCTGGTTACAATTTCGGCCGCTCTGGCAGCAAAAGCTGCTCATGGATACGATAAGGCCGTAGGCGTCCTCATCGGAGGAAGTGGCGTTGCGGATGCGGCCAACAAGGCTGCGGCCTACGGTCTCGACGAGGTAGTCTACGTGGAGGGCGCTGACCTCGAGCAATACCTCGCAAGCAGCTACACCGCCGCGCTCAAAACCGTGGCCGATGAGACAAGTCCTACTCTGGTAATCGCCTGCGCGAGCACCAGGGGTAAAGATCTTTTACCCAAGATTGCCCTGCATATGGACGCCGGTCAGGCGAGTGATGTTCTGGCATTCCTTCCCGATGGCATCTTTCAGCGTCCGATGTATGCCGGTAATGTGATTGCAGACGTTGAGATACTTTCGGAGCGAAAAGTTGCTACTGTTCGTTCAAGTAGTTTCGACGCCGCTTCTGAATCCGGACAGGCATCTCCGGTTCGTGCCATCTCTGTTTCCGATACCTCTTCCGGCGGGCAGTCTTTCGTGTCATTTGATTCTGTCGAAAGTGCCAGACCGGAGCTCACTGAGGCGGAAGTGGTTGTCAGCGGAGGTCGGGCGATGAAATCCGAAGAGAACTTCGAGAAGTACATCGCACCTCTTGCCGATGTTCTCGGTGCTGCCATTGGTGCCAGTCGTGCTGCTGTTGATTCCGGTTACGCACCAAACGACTGGCAGGTCGGGCAAACGGGAAAAGTGGTAGCCCCCAAGCTCTACATTGCGATTGGGATTTCTGGTGCTATTCAGCATCTGGCGGGAATGAAGGACTCGAAGTGCATAGTCG
>JAUIMJ010000041.1 GCA_030433295.1 bacterium
CTTCTCTCTGCTGCTGTCGGGCTTGAGCCTTTTTGCGAAAGGCCTGACGAACCTTACGAAAACCGTTTTCTCATACTTCGTATACCACCCCAGCCATGCCACAATTATAATCGCTTTGACGCTGGTAATTTCTCTTCTGACAATCACCGGCACTCAGGTGCACGAACAATTGATGCTCTCTCGGATCTCCGAGCAAAGCATCAACGCTATCGTCCTCGGTTCTCGATTCACCCGTGAATATACCCCGGAAACCGCGCGCAGACGTGGCTCTCAGGAATTCCTCAATGTCGGAGCACCCGAGTGGATGCAGAGAGAATCGATCAAAGCGGTATTGTATCAGGCTCGACGATACGGACTGGGAGTTATCGACCAGGCAGTATTACTGGCAACTGTGGAAATAGAGTCGGGTTTTAACTCTATGGCCCGAGCACCGACGACAACGGCATGCGGTCTGTTCCAGTTCGTACGGGCAACGGGTGAAATGTATGGCCTGCCACACAACGAGTGCATGGACCCCATGAAGAACGCTGAAGCCGGGGTGCTTCACTACATCGAAAATTACCAGAACTCAGTAGCCCGACACGTCCAAGGCCTTACTGGTCCCGAGCGTTTGTTTGCGGTGTTTGAAAGAACCTATTACCTGCATCACGACGGACCATTCAGTTCCAATCCCTCGCCTGAGCTCAAAGCCACCGTCCTTTCCGGTGTCGGCTTTCTCTTCAGAGCCTATGAGGTTTTACTGGAGGATGAGGCTCGTCAGAAACAACAACCGGGATTTCTCGACAGATTTTCAGCCGAGTTTTGGAGAATAGTCGACACCATCGCCGTTCGCGTATCCGCCCTCGGATTCTCTCTGAGCCTCCCACCGCTCTAGCTCCCCCTGTTACTTACATAGATATAAGTGTGCGTAATAACGTCACTATTCTGCAAAAGAACGACATATCCCCTCCTTGTCCAATGCCGCCTAAAAATGGTAGAAATCTAAGCGAAAAAGGTAGAGCAGCCACCAAGGATTGCTAATCAGACTGCGTCAAACGCCCTGGGAACGCACGACTTCCCAGGGGTATAACGTTTGGCATGAGTGTAATGCATAAGCACAGAGAGCGTGAGCATGGGACTTTGGGACACCGTAAAAGGGCAACTTCGTTCAGTAATAGAATGGGAGAACGCTCACCAGGAGAATCTGTTTGAACTCTGGAGTATCAACGGAGACGAGATTAAGGACGCCTCCAAGCTCATCGTAAAGCCCGGACAGGGGGTGCTGTTCCTGTATGAGGGGCAAATCGAGGCGGTTCACCTAGAAGAAGGTCTCTACGATCTCAGTACCGACAACGTCCCCTTCCTCACCACACTCTCTAAATACATGCAGGCCTTTGAGAGTGAGCATAAAGTCGGGATCTATTTCTTCTGGCAGACAGAGTTCCTCAATCAGAAATGGGGCACCCCTACCCCGGTAAAATACGACGACCCCGTGTACAAATTTCCGGTGGCGTTACGAGCGCACGGGAACTTCAGCTTCCGCATCACGCGCCCTGAATCTTTTTTCGTGAATGTCGTTGGTTCGCGTCCGGTCTACACCCTGCAGGACGCCAAGCGAGTAATTGTAGATCGTTTCCTCCAGCAGCTCACGGATCTCTTCGCCGAGCAGGGACTCAGCTATGCCGAGATCGACAAGAATCGAAACGAACTGGCACAGGCGCTCACCACCCACTGCGCAGCCGAATTTGAACCCCTTGGATTCGAACTCACTGACCTTCGAATTGAGGGCACCGATTTTGATGAAGAGACAAAAGCGCGTATCGCCCGCATCGCGGATATGACTGCCGAGGCAGAGGCTGCCAAGCGAGCTGGACTGAACTACGCGCAACTTCAACAGCTTGAGGCAATGAGAGAGGCTGCGAGGAATGAAGGTGGGATGGCCAGTGCGGGTGTGGGACTGGGAGCAGGACTGGGCCTGGGTCAGGCGTTCGCTTCTGGTATGACCAATATGCAGGCGGGTGCACCGGCTGCCGCAGACGATCCCACCGCTCGACTACAGAAGTTGAAGTCCATGTTCGAGGCGGAACTCATCTCAAAGGAAGAGTACGACAAGAAGAAGGCTGAAATTCTTGCAGACCTTTAGAGCAGCTTGCAAGAACACAATCAGATAGGACTTTTCCACAATGAGTGAATTTGCCTTCTCCTGCCCCTCGTGCGGTGCCACACTCGAAATAGAGAACAGATTTTCAAAAGTGGTCATGTGCGTCTATTGCGGACAATCGTCTGCGATAAGTCCTGCTGGCCTCGACCCCACAGGTGAAAAGGCACTCCTTGCCGACTCTCCGTCGATATTTTCCATCGGCGCAAGCGGAAGCATGGTACTGGCTTCAAAAGGAAGACTGTCGTTTAAGGTGCTTGGTAGACTACGGTATAAATACGATGGCGGCTTCTGGGATGAGTGGTTTCTGGAATTTACAGATGGACAAAAGCTCTGGCTTCAGGAGGATGAAGGCGAGTTCACCGCTTTTGAAAAAGAAAGCCTTACTTCCCCTCTACCCCCATTCGAACAGATATCCGTTGGAAGCGTCATTCCGATAAATGGCTTATCCGTGTTTGTTACAGAGAAAAGCACCGCGGTAATTGCCGGTGGGCAAGGCGAACTTCTCTTTAAGACAACCCCAGGCATGAGCGCCAAGTGCGTAGATGGAAACGCAGGAGGTAAGCTCGTCAGTATTGAGCAGACCCCGGAAGAGATTTGCCTCTCCGTCGGAGAGGAAATTGATATTTCGTCTATACAATTTGCATGAGCGCATGACTGGAATCTGCGAACCGAGTAATTGAGAGCTTCGTTATGAGCGATTCAGGGCCAGTCTCTGAAGAAAAGATTGCACAGGAAGTGCGCTCCATGATTGCGATGGGGCAGTTTGATAGAGCTCGCGTGCACGCAAAGCAGCTCGTAGCGGACCCCACTCTGCGTCAATCCGTTCTCGAAGAAATTGAAGCGGCGCAGAATCGAATGAACGTCGGTTCAAGCAGTGCATCGGAAAGCTTCTCCGTAGAAACCCTTCAGTGCCCAAGTTGTCGGGGCTCCTTGTCACGCGCTATCAGTGAATCAGAAACACTAACCTGCCCGGCCTGTGGCGCGGTGATTGACATCAGCAAACACCCTTTCTCTGTTCTCGATCAACAAAAACCAACGGCATACGCACCGGCGTCGTTCATATCGCTGGGAATGCTCGGCACTTTTGAAAACGAAACGTATCAGGTGATTGGTCGGATCTGCTACTCCTCCTCGATGCAGGAATGGGATACAGAAGACAATCAGTATTACCCCGAAACCTGGGTCTATGACACATGGATCCTCCTGGGAGAGAGCAAACGCTACCTCTACATTTCAGAGGATCGCGAGGGGTATAGCCTGGCAAAACCATTTACTCCGACCAGTCCTGCCCTTCCCGAAGGACAGTCTCAGCTTGCGCTGATGACTGACCACGTTCCACAGCGGGTTATCGAATACGGCACAACCTCGGTAACCTACTTTGAGGGCGAATTTACCTGGCTACCCCGCGTAGGAGAGAAAGGAAAATTTGCAGAGTATCGGTACGGTGCTTACACATACAGCACTGAAGCCCGGTTGAAGAAAGGAGCTAAAGAAATAGCTGAAGTTGAGTTCTACGAAAGCCGCTCGATCAGCAAACTCGAATTAGCACGCGCTTTCGATATCAAGGAAATCATTCTGGAAGAGGCGGCCCTTGCTCGGAAAGAAGGAGAACTGAGAAGGTTGTCGTATCTTTCATACGCGGTCGGTGGAATCCTTACTCTTCTGTTTTTTGGCTCCTGTTCTGTTGGCAGTACGGCCGTAGCCTCGTATGAAGTTGACTTCACCAGACTTCCGGAGTCGGGACTGACAAAAGGCCCGATAGAACTAAGCGAAGAGGGCTCGATCTACCAGCTCACGCTGAGTACGAGCATTCCGGACAATTCCTACTCCTGGGGCGCCATCGAGCTTCTCGACGAAAAGAAAGCGCCGATTAACGCATTCGAGGGGGATTTCTGGCGTGAATCAGGCTACGATTCGGACGGAAGGTGGTCCGAATCCTCAGTCAGCACAAGTCACCTCTTCAAACTTGAAACTCCGGGTACATACTATGTCCGTTTTTTCTCAGAAAAGGGAACCGCCAGTCGCGGGAAACTGCGCTTTGCTTTATCTGAGGGCATCAGTCTTTCCCGCTACTACTTTATCGGACTACTTGGGGCCTTCGGCTTCGGCTTTTCAATGAGAAAATATAAGTCGGCCAATCCCTTTTATATGCTGATCGGAATTTTTGCCATCGCAGGAATAATCATTTCTTCTATGGGAGACGACTAAGGGATGAGTTTGTTTACCAAGCTTTTGGCGCTCATGACGATCTCATGCCTGCTGATTCTCCCCTATGCTGCCAGCCGAGGCGGATGGGGTATCGGGAGTGAAAAAAACCCGATCATTCTAAAGGGCGCCTCTGAATCATGCCCGGAATATCAACGTTCTCTGAACGGAACATGCAGACGAAGAATTAGAAGTTACTACTACGGTCGAAGCTATGTCGGGGGGGGACCCCGCTATGGTAAGTAATGCAAGGAGAAACCCATGAACACACGGAAGATTTATTCACTTCGCAAGGCTATCCACGTTGGGGCAGCCACTCTGAGCATGCTCGCGCTTCCGGCCTCTGCCATCGCTGAGGTTCCGCAGTTTACCGGACATCAGGTAGCTGATGGCGTTTTGGCCACGATTCTCTACAGTGCGATCGGAATAGTTATGGCGTTCATCGCCTATCGAGTTGTTGACCTTCTTACACCGGGAAATCTCGGTAAAGACATTGCCGACGGAAACACGGCTCTCGCTATCCTTGCGGGATTTAAAATACTTGGCGTTTGTATAATTATCGCGGCCGCTATCGTCGGCTAAGGGCATCACCCTGAGGCTATTGGGCCAGCGTTTCCTGGTCCGCTTTTCGGGCCCGCCTTTTTGGGCCCAATTTTCCGGGATACCACTTTTTCGCCACGGTGGTCTTGGCTTCCCGGGATACGTGCACAGGCGAATCTTAGAAAAAGTAGTTGATGTTTGTTTCCGCGCAGCCAGGCACGTAACAAACAGCGGTAGCTGCTTGCAGCTCGCCAGGTGATGCAATGAAAAACACTGGTGTCGATGATTCCGAGGCAGAATGGCCCGGTACTGAAGGCAGACCGTATCTGAGCAACAAGCAGGTGTGCATACTTGCCACCTCGATACTCATTACGTCGCTCTGCGCCCTTGTATATCAGTTACTGATAAGCAGCCTGTCTTCCTACCTTCTTGGTAGTAGTATACTTCATTTCTCCCTCACTATCGGCTTCTTCATGTTCTTCATGGGAGTCGGATCCTACGCCTCGAAGTATCTCGTCAAAAATCTCGTAGAGCAATTTATCCAGATTGAAATAGCGATAGGATTTGTTGGCGGCATTTCCGCTGCGCTTCTCTACACGAGCTTTAGTCTCAGTAAGTATTACTACATCAGCGCACTTCTTATCATAGCAATCATTAGCTGCCTCATAGGCCTGGAAATTCCTCTCGTCGCTCGTATCCTCAGAGCGCGCAGCGAATTAAAAGATACACTCGCTAACATTCTCGCGGTTGACTATCTCGGTGCGCTCTTCGCCTCGATTATCTTTCCCTTGATTCTGGTCCCCTATCTTGGACTGATGCGCACCGCCTTCATGATTGGCATCCTCAACACGGCCATCGCTCTGGTCACCCTGCGAGCATTTCTGCCTTATGTTGTCAGGGCAAAGAGATTATTATTTCTGGGCATTGCGGTAATTTCACTGCTTAGCGTTGGTCTGGTGTTTTCCTTTCGCCTCATTGGCTATCTTGAAGGCTTTATTTATCAGGACCCAATAATCTACTCGGCAGAGAGCAGCTACCAGCGCATAATCCTGACCAAGCATAAAAACGATATTCGTCTATTTCTCAATGGCAACATTCAGTTCAGTTCCATCGATGAATATCGCTACCATGAACCCCTGGCACATATAATTCTTCCCAAATTGCCCTCTCGTGAACAGGTCCTGATTCTCGGAGGGGGTGATGGATTGCTCGCACGTGAGGTTCTCAAGTACAAAGATGTGAAGACGGTGACAATCGTCGACATCGATAAACGCATGACAGACCTCGGGCAGAAAAACCCTATCTTCCAAAAGCTCAATGATTCATCGATGAACGACCCTCGGGTACGCATTGTTAATGAAGATGCCTTTGGCTTTATCCAGGAGTCCGTCGAGCGCTTCAATGCCGTTTTGATTGACCTGCCGGACCCCAATGACCTCGCAATAGGAAAGCTCTACAGCGTGGAATTTTATCAGGCGATAAAGAAGCGTCTTACGGCTGATGGTATGCTGATTACCCAGGCATCATCACCGTTTTTTGCCCGTGCGGCATACTGGTGTGTTGCCAGCACGCTTGAAGAAGCCTTCGACCACGTCACCCCGCTTTGGGTCTATGTACCCTCCTTCGGACCCTGGGGCTTTCACATCGCCTCTTCGGTTTCCTACTCTCTTCAGGATGGCGACATACCGGTTTCCACCCAGTATCTGACTCCTTCGGTGGTTCCCTCACTCTTTGTGTTTGATGCCGACAGCGAACGAGTTCCGACTGACGTCAATCGCCTCGATAACCAGAAGCTCGTCGAGTATTATGAGGCTGGCTGGAACGAGTGGAACTAGAGCAGTCTTCGGATAAAGATAGTACGATTTTATCCTACGACTGCTCTAGTTTTTCTTCTCCCGCACGGACAGACGTCCGTGCTCGAAAGCATTTTTCGCTGCGCTCTTAAAAAAATGCTGCGGAGCAGTCTCCCCTCTCCCTCACAGACCTGTGTCGGCTCTCTAAAGCGGCGCCCCCTCGTAGCTCGCTAAGGATGCGGAAGGGCTCACCTCTTTATAATTAGCGGCGCTTTAAGGCTTCGGAGCACCTTCCCTGCTTGACCTGCTGGCCGCTATTTGGGATCTTCTATCGAGTAACGATGTATTAACAAGTCCCTTCGGATTCCTATGACTTTGCGCATTCTTTGCTCTGGGGATATTCACCTGGGCCGCCTTCCGACGCGCGTACCCTGGGATTCCTTGCATGATGAAAACCAGAAGTATTCCCTTACGCAGGAAGCAGCGCTTGAACGCCTTGTGCAACATGCTATCAGCGAAAAGGTCCATGCGGTCATGCTCAGCGGTGACATCATCGATCAGGCAAATGCGTACTTCGAGGGCGTGGCTGCTCTGGAGTCCCAACTCCGAAAGCTTGAAGCAGCCGGGATACCGGTATATGCCGTAGCCGGAAATCATGACTGGAAAATACTCTCCGACTTTGCCGACAATGTTGCGGGATGTACCCTCCTGGGAAGAGACGGCACCTGGGAGTCGCGCGAGCTAGTACACGAGGGCAACACTCTTGCGTACCTGCATGGTCGCTCGTTCACCGAACGTTTTTTCTATGGCGACCCCACTGAGGGACTTGTCGTTACGAGGAACGATATCCCAAATATCGTTCTGCTCCACGCCGACGTTGGTGCACCAGCAGACTCTTCCTATGCACCCGTTTCGCTACAACGCTTGAAACAATACAATGATTGTAGCTGGCTGCTCGGACACATACACAAACCACAAGTGCTGAGCGAGGACCCCCTGATTTTCTATCCGGGATCTCTTCTTCCCCTCGATCCGGGGGAAACCGGCTCTCATGGCGCGAGCCTCCTCACATTTCCCGACGGACAGACGCCTCGTCACAGGCATCTGCCCCTTGCATCCCTTCGCTACGAGAGTATTGAAATCGATCTGGGAGGCGCCGAGGAAGGGGAATCACTGGATCCGGTAGTTCACAAAACTATAAAAACCTGGATTGAAGAGAACAGGACGGACCTGCAGGGGACAGAACGAGTACTTGCACGACTGCAATTGACCGGAAGAGTTCCCTCACTCCATGAGATCGAACAATATCGCATTGAACTAAGTGAGCGTCGGGAAATCCACATCGATACGCTTGCATTCACCATTGACTCGATTGTCAATCGATGTGAGCTGAAGATCCCTCTCGAGGAGCTTTCCGAATCGCAAACGCCACCCGGATTACTTGCTCAGAAAATTCTGATACTTAAGCACAGGCAGCCAACAGATGCCTATGGAGCCCTGCTTTCTTCAGGCAAAAAGCGGGTCCAGCGAGAAATCGAACGTTCTCACGGGGCAGCAGTGGATCTTCGACCCTGGGAAGACGAAGAAACCGTGCGCGAGCTTCTCCTCGAAAGCAGTTTTCTGCTTCTCGATGCATTCCTCCGGCAGAAGGAGGAGACGGCATGAAACTTCTCGACCTCTCTATTGTACGCATGCCGGGGATCGAGCGGCCGATACGCATACAGTCCCTTGACGACACATTCAACATAATCCTCGGTGCAAACGCCTCTGGGAAATCGAGCATGTGCCGTGCCGCCCAGGCTCTGCTCTGGGTCAATGCAATACCGAAAGACTCCTATTGGGAGGTGCATAGTCATTGGAGCCAAAAGAACCCCAGTATCTCCGGCCAGACCGAAGACTCTGATGAACGGGCAAACATTGAGATCCGTATCAAAGGACAGGAACACCAGGTGCTCCAGTTTGGCACAGAGCGCGAAGCACTTAACGTGCCCTCTGAAGCCCTCCGGGCGTGCTATCTGATTACCCTCGAGGATCTTTTTGTATCTGACGGCTCTGATCTTGCTGCGATGATGGCTAATGAAATGGCCGGTGGATTCAACATACACGCTGTTAAGGATAAACCGCCCGTTCGAGCAAAACGCGTCCACCACGAGTCAAAACAACTAAAACTCGCGCAATCGAACTTCAGAAAAATTGATGCGCAGCAAAAATCACTGAAGCAGAGCGAGGTCAAACTCGCCCAGCTCAAGGACGACATAGAAAAGTTGCAGGCCAAAGCAAACCTGAAGGACAGTATACAACAAGCGATTGAGCTATACCGCTTAACCCAGGAAGACGAGGTTCGCACACAGCGACTCTCCAGCTTCCCCAAAGGACTTGAGAGTCTGTATGGCAATGAGCTTTCTGAACTCGATGAACTGCAGCAAGAGCTAAAGAGGCTTGAGAAAAACGCGCTTGATTACGAGCGACAAATAGAGGAAGCAAAGCTCCAGATCGCGGAACAATCTCTTCCCGAGGATGGGGTTTCTGACTCAGAAATGGAGGTTCTGCGAACCCTCATCTCGAGCCTGTCCCCCGTTGACCACGCGGTTACGCAACAAAAACAGAAGATACGAAAATGCGAACAGGCTCTTTCCATTGATGCTCTGGCAGACTCCGCTGACCTGCTGAATGGTCAGGATCCTCGCCCCGAACTCCTGCAAAGACTTTCCGCCCAGGCCTACGCCCTGGAAGAAGCCAGTAGTAGAGAAGCACGACTCAGTGCCGAGTTTTCCTTGCTCGAGCGGCGCCTTGATGCGAATCCCCTTGGTGATTTTTCGAGCACTGACTACGAGAATGCCCTGAACCTGCTCAACGAGGTGATTGAACAGCATCAGGAGCTCATCAGGAACAGAATCTCCACCGTCACCGTGATTTCTTTCTTGCTCTTGTGTGTGCTGGCTCTTGCCGGCGGCCATTTCGTTCATCCAGTATTGTACGGGATGGCTGCACTCGGCCTAATAAGCCTCACGCCAGTATGGCAGGCCATGCGAGGAGCGAGAATAAAACTCGCTGCATGTGAAGAGGCATGTTTGCAGAACTCATTACTGGCAGGGCGTACGGACATCAATGTCGATGAGCCTGAAACGCTCCGAAACTCTGTCGCGACGCTGAGCACTGAGAAAGCAAAACTTTTAGTAATCGAAGAGCGCAGACAAGGCGAAGAACAACAGTATCAGGTTCTTGAGCACGAATTCGCAGAAGCGAAGAAATTGACGGCCGGGATTCGCCGTGAGTGCTCCGCTCTCCTTGCGGATCTCGGAGTGCAGTCCGCAGAAGATAGCTTTTCAATCTCGTTCCTTTCCCGAGACCTGAACCAGCATGCTGAGCGGACCGCGGAACTGCGTGAGGCAGTTTCTTCCTATCGGGCTCGCCTCACTGAGCGTGAGGAGATCCTTGAGCGAATATCTGTCGTTCTGAAGCCCTTCGGCTATGCCGCTTGTCTCACGACAGAGGAAGCACAGGCTCACGGAAACGCTCTACAGAAAAGACGCGACCTTCAGCAAAAGGCTGTTGAACTGCGCAGCAGGGCTCTCAGCGGCCAGAATGAGACAAAGCGTGCTCAGGAGCGATTGGCGAGCAAGTTTGAGGAACTGTATCGACGGGCAAATTTACCCTCCGGTGCGCGCAGTGAGTTGGAATCCCGCATGAACATGCTTCAGGAATTCAGGGAAACAAAAAACGAGGAGGCCGCCGCGCGGGGCACTATACAACATCTTACTGAAAAACTTCGCAGGGAAACTCCGGAACTACTGGAACGCTCACTTCTCGACCTCGACCGTAATGCAGTCGAGGCGGAGGCAGCGCTGACTGAGTATCATGAACTTCGTGATGAAGTAGTTAGAATTGAAACGGCGATTGCGGCCACGCGATCCGAACGCTCACTGGAAGTGGCGGCCGAAAGTGTTCGGGCCGCAGAAGAACAGCTCAGAGAAGCAGCCCTTGAGAACGCCAAATCTGAACTCTGCTCGCTGCTTCTCGAAGACATTCAGGCTGAGCACCTGCAAAAGAACCGACCTGAAGTATTTACCAGAAGTTCCCAACTGTTTTCGCAGTTCACCCACGCTCGATATACACTCTCCGACATAGCGCCGGACAAACATGGTGCCAGCTTTCGGGTATTCGACGCTCAACAGGGTACGTCCCTGGAACTCTCGCAGCTCTCCTCGGGAACCAAAGCGCAGATCCTGCTCGCGTGTAAGGTTGCCTTCGCCCAGTCGGCAGAGCGCGGGGATCCAATTCCGCTGTTTTTCGATGAGGCGCTGTCCACCAGTGATCCGCTTCGCTTCCAGGCCGTTATTGACGCGCTATGCTCCCTCGCTCGTGGCGGCAGGCAGATTCTCTACTTTACCTCTCAACCCAAAGACACACAGGTCATCGCTGATCTCTGCGAAAAACAGTCATGTTCGGTAGCGCTTCATACCATCTCTAAGGATATGGAGAGAACGGATGCATCGCTGCTCATCTCGAGCCCACTGTTTGCGTCTGTTCCTGAGCCGGGTGGCCTGTCGTACGAAGAATATGTGAGAGAACTCAATATCGAACCTCTATCACTCTCCAAAGGCAGTGCCGCAATTCACCTGGCGCATCTCACCGATGATAAAGAATTACTGCATTCCTTACTCGAAATGCACATTCAGACATTCGGGCAATTAAAAACGTTGTATGAAAGCGACAGCGGTTCTGTCTATGTCCCTGATGCGGCATATACTCGCTTGGCTGCTCGGCATCGATTGATCAGCGCCTCATTTGAGCAATGGAAGATTGGTCGCGGGGAGCCGCTGACCCCGGAAATTATTCAGGAGGCCCTGCCCAAAACGAAGCATCGCGAGAGCATTCTCGATATCTGGAGAGAAACCAGAGACACTATTCGCTTCCTCGATGCGATCGATCCCAACAAAGGGAAAGCAGTCTCCAGGTTCAAGGTCTCGCAGTTTGAACAGTTGAAAGATGCTCTGGTCGAACGAGGAAACTTCAGTGAAACTCCCCCGCTTTCCGAAGAGGAGTTCCACCGCAACGTTCTGGGTGAAGTGTCAGCAGAGGTTGAAGCAGGCGCACTCAGCACATCTGAGGCGGCTAAAATGTCACACGCGCTCTGGGAGCAACTTTCAAACGCCACACTGTATTAGCCTAAAGAAATTAGCCCAGAGACATTAACCCAATGAATGTACGCCGGAGACACAGGTAGTAATCACCGCCAGACTTGGTGTCGAGGTCAGTAACTCGGTTTTTGATTGAACTCCGGGTCATTCCAAAGAGAAAATCGATACCAGCACATAAGAATCACCAGGAGGACGAGAATACCGCCGACAAACTGCTGCCGATCTGACTTCTCCCCCCTCCCGGAGGCAAAGAACAGTAGAAACATACCCGCACTTCCGGCAAGAACCATAATAAGACTGGCCGCAGGATGCGTCATGAGGCGCTGAAAAAGCGTCGGCCCACCAATGCTTTCGACCGCGTAGGCTTCATCACCCCATTGGGCGGACACAGGTTCCACAGCCAGAATAAGCGCTCCAAACACGGCAAGTGAACAACGCAAATAACACTCTGAAAGGAATTGTAAGGGCTTTCGAGGAAAACCGTATCGAGCCATTTCTCCTTCCTCCTTCAATTCTTATGTCCGCCCCGGAAAAGGGTACCGGATAAGGGTTCAAGGATACGTTCACAAAGGATACCATCGCGAATGTCTATCCAGAGACTGCTCTAGGCACGAGGAAACAGGCGCGCATGCCATGATTCAGAAAATGGACGGGCAAAGTCACCCAATCTATCGGTGGTATCAACGGTGGTATCAAAAACGGTTATATCCGGCGAGAACTCATCCGATTTCACGTAGCTCGCAAAATCTGCTCTGTTCATCTGCTCGACCTCAGCCCCACGCAAAAAGAATATATCGGAAAGGTCGGCCATCTCATTCCCCCCTGCCGAGAGTTCCTGCCGAACTGCCCCAAACAGAGAGTCTATGGAACAACCGGAGACCGCTGCCGATTGTTTATCAGCTCCGACCAACACAAAACGTCCATACGCCACCTCGAGCGCCCCTGAAACCGCAGCGCCATGAGCCTCCCAGCCCGCAAGAAACGAAGAAAGCCGTGAACTGAGCTCGGCACAACGCGGGTCCGATTTCGACAATGAGGCTCGTAAGGGAAACACCCATAGACGAGAGCCTGGGGCGAGAGTGGCAAGGCCGGGAAAGGAAGCTCCGGCGTCCTTAGCGGAAATTTCTACATGATCCATTTTTCATTCCCTATGGTGGCACATCGCAAACGACATACGATTGCAACGCCTGTGTTGATCTTCCGTAAGAATTCGGCCGAACTTCATCAGCACGCTTCGCCGAACTATCCTTTCCGAGCGCTGATAAATCGCCATCGACCAAAAGCAGATGGTAAATATACCAGTTTTGATCGTATATCAGAAAAATGTGCTGTAATCATTTCCTCAAGCAAGTCGTTGGTGACGCGATCGAACTCTGAACAACATTGCAGCACAATCACTCCGCCGTCCGCTAATGACTCAGAAATCCTGTGGAACATCTCGCGAAGATACGTCTCACGGGGCACCTGAGTAAAAGCCTCCGGATGCATACTAAGGTCGACCACAACGCAGGAATACTCTCCTGGCGAAACGCGAGCCAAAAAGGCCACCACATCGTCATACGTAAGCTTGACTCGAGAATCACTAAAGGCGTCACCGCAATGTTCCGGCAGGTATTGCTGGCTCAGAGACACGACCCCCTCATCAATTTCAACCAAGGTTATTGATGCGGGATCATGCTCCAGCAAGGTCTTCAGAACACCGCCATCCCCACCTCCTAGCAACAAAACATTGGCAAGGTCAGCAGATCGTTCATTGAGCATTTCAAGCATTACCTGACTGTAACGCTCGGCATCCAGTTCTGCGACCTGCAAATCATCATCCAACACCAGCATTCGACCAAAACGAGTGCTGTCTGCGATACATACTCGCTGGAATGCGGTAGCGCCGTTATAAATGGTTTTCTCTATCGGCACCCGATGATCCACGCCCTCAGCAGAACTCAGACAGATACTATCTGTTCGCTGAACATCCAGAACATCGCCTCGTTGAATCAAAGCCCTTCTCACATGGGCGGGAGCAAGGTACGTTACAAAGTGATCGACAATACTCCGTGATTTTTCGGGCTCAGGCGAGCAGGTAAATATATCCACGGAAGCATGGGCTGCCTCGGGATACGTGTGAATAACAACGTGAGATTCGCTGATTATCCCCAGAACCGTCAGCCCATGAGGCTCATACGAATGGGAGTGAAGGGAGATAAGGCCGAAGCCGGCGCTCTCTATCCCCCTGCGCAAAATCTCGAGCATCCCATCGGCATCACCCAACATTCCCGCAGCACATCCCTCAAGTTCTGCCAGAATTTGACTGCCTGCCGGTTTCATTTCGCATTCTCAGGTTTACTAGGGCCCCGCGTATACTTGCTTCGGCCAGAGGACATAACACGGACCGAGGAAAGATCCATGCCCAAAACTTAGATAAACTACACGGTTATTCCTGCCGACGCTACCGCTAAGCCCAGCTTTTACGGTTGCTGCCCCTGGCACAAACCTGTACCATTACCGTAGTTTATCAGACATCTGTGACCACCCGCGTGGATGATGCTTTGGAAGCCTGCCCATCGACTGGCTTAAAGCCCGGGCGGATGCTGTGTAATTCGCCGCTTTTGGAGTGCTCGAAACTTGGCGCAAAACAGAACAAGTGACAGAACGACCATGCCCTTGCGGGCCTGCACCCTGCTGATGCTTATCTCGGTGCTCTTCCCCCTCAGCGCCTGCAAGGAGGATGTGTATCTTGGTACCAGCGCGGAGCGGGTTGCCAGTGGTGGCGGTACTGACGGCAGCGGAACCTCAAGTGGAGGGGATGCGGACGATGACGCCGACGCTCTGAGCAACGAAGTAGAGGAGAGTTTCGATCTCGACCCCCGCAAAGCTGACTCTGATCATGACGGCATCGCAGACGGACTTGAGTTTGTCGGTGACGGCGGAGATCCACTAAATGGCAGTGCCACACCCAATTCCCTAAACAGAGTTAAAGTGCTGAGTAGCTCGGACATCGTTCTCAATGACCCGGACCGGGACGGCGATGGTCTGGGGAGTATTTTTGAAGACGAGAATGACCTCGACGATACTGATCCGGATATCGACGACGACGGGTATAGTGATGGCATTGAACTCGTCGCCAATTCGAACCCCTTTCTCGCCGACGACAGACCGACCAGGGATGCACCTCCCGCAAGCGATGGCATAGACCGGACAGGTAGCGCCCCGGTCGACTCAGATGGTGATGGAATTTCTGACCAGCTGGAATCTCTTAATGGTACGATTTCCACGCAGCAGGACACGGACAGTGATGGATTCAGTGACGGGATCGAGCTGCTTATGGGCAGCGACGAGACGGACAACGCAAGCGTGCCAAATTTTGGGGTTCCCGCCAGACCGGAGAGCCTTAGTTGAGACCGATCGACCGCGGAGAACATCCAATACTCAGGTATACTCCCATACGTCGCCGAACACGAAGATCAAAGTTTTAGAACGGAAGGAACAGAAACGGTATTATCATGATTCTGCGAAAAACAATTGTAACCTGTGCTTTACTTGGCTCTATGAGTGTCTTTGCGCCAACGCCCGTAACTGCAGAAACTACGGATTTTGGTGGATACCCGGATCGCTTCCGGGCAGGCGGTGATCAAACACCGCCTCGGTGCCAGATTGACGCCCCGCGCTCAGCCACTTCCTCGTTCTTTGTGCAGTGGGATTGTGACGATGATGTAAGTCCGGACGATGAAATACGGACCGAACTCTGGTTGTTGCGTCGAGGCGCCCCAACCACGGTCAAGATTGCCGACTTTCTCGGATTCCCGGCCTCGGTCCAAATCAATGAAGCAATTCTTCAGTCTGAAAGCTTTACCGATGGGCTTCCGATTACGCTTCGTCTCCTCGCTCGAGACAGAGCAGGAAACGGCTCGCTGTCACCCTTTTTAACTATCCTCGGTCAGGACAACTCAGTCGATACCTGTGATCTGGTCTTGCTGACAGACACCACCGAGTCTGATGGCGGAACGACTGGCCTGCCTTCCATGTCGGTAGTCCTCGACAACGCCATGGTAAGCAGTCAACAAAGCAGCAATGTCGATCTACGAATATCAACACCAATCGCAGCAACCGCAGACCCCTGCGAAATCGACAGCGTATGCTCTGACGGTTCAGTTAACTTCGTAGCAACGATTCTTATCGATGACGATAACAATGCCACCGCGAGCATCAGTATTACGCCCGGCTCAGTACTGGCCAACGTCAGTGGCAGCGCGGTAGTAAACGGTACTGACCTGTCGAGTTTAAGCCTTCAGGGCACGACCGTCATCGATAACGTGGTTACCAGCGTCTCTCTGAGCTGTCAGCAGTAGCTATATACTTCAGACTCTGTACTTCTGCATTCTCTGCTTCCTCACTCCCAGGGGTAGTGGCGAAGGTGCGCGCTGCGTTCAGTGCCTGAGAAGCGCGCTAGCGAACGTCTCCTCGCTTGAAATACATAAGCGCCAGGCCGGGCAGGCAAATCGCAATAGCGACAATTTGGGCCTGCGTGAGAGGCCCAAAAATGCGCGGCTCAATGCGAATAATTTCTACGAGGAACCTGGCAAGAGACGAAAGAAACAGATACAGGCCGAACAACTGCCCGGCACCTGGCAGGATACGACGAGTTGCCGGAGATAGCAGAATAAACGCGATGCAGAGGGCCCCGAAACTTTCATACACAGGGGCCGGATGATGTAGGACTCCGGGCTCGGTAGGTATCACTCCGTGGACATACTGCATGCCCCAGGGCAGCTGCGTTGGCCCACCATAATCCCCGTCCCCGGATAATTGGCAGCCAATCCTCCCTACCGCATAGCCACCCGCAAGTGATGGTGCGGCGAGGTCCCCGAAAACGACAAAGTCCTTTCCCTCTCTACGCAGGAGAAGCCAGACACCAAGAGCACCACCGATAAAACCACCATAGAAGACAAAGCCAGCTCCCCCAAAAAGAGTCGCAAGGGGCGCATCAAAAAATGCCTGGGGATAGCTGATGATATACCCCACACGGGCGCCAACAATACCCCCGACCGCTGCCCAGGTGACCATGTCTTCGGCCAGCTCACCGGGCTCACCGGCCGCAAGCAAACTCAGCTGCAGTCGTCGCCAGGCCGCCAGAAACGCACAAACCATCATCAGGCCAAAGCTATGCAGCGGGAGTGCGAAATCAAGCAGTGGAAGAGGAATTTCAAAAAGAGTAGGTATCACGATGCTTCTCCGAGTAGTCGGCTCACCTCTTCAACAAACGCAGGCTTATCCCAAACGCGATCGCTGATTATTCGAACCAGAGAAGTCCTGGTTTCAGGATCTTCAAAGTCGAGAAACACTCCCTCTCGGCTTATGAAAAAAGACTCGGGAAAGCCTTCGAGTCCGTATTTTTGTGAAATCTGTAATTGGGGATCGAGCAAAACGGGGAATTCGATATTGTTTTTGGCTACAAATTTCTCCACCTCGGAACGAGCCCCCGGTGGATCTACATTAACCGCGATAATCTCAAATCCACGGTCCTTGAGTTTGGTCCGCAGATTCTGCATCGAAGGCATTTCAGCAACACAGGGGGCACACCACGTCGCCCAAAAGTTCAGCATCACCACCTTCCCACGAAAATCGGCCAGCGCCACGTCCTGCCCCTTCAAATCGGGAAGAGAAAAACCCAGCGCAGGTGCTCCGGCAGAAAAACGACTTTCACGTAACTCTTTCGTGTTGTCACACGCCAGAATGAAAAAGCATCCGAGCAGCATGACAAACTGAAAATACCTGTTCATCAACCCCCTGCGCGATACGCGCTATCTATCATTGAAACATACTCACCAGACTTCGTTAGCAGGAGTACGAGCTTTTTCAAATAAAAGCGAGGGATGGGTGAATGTTGATATAGCCAATACACCTGAGAAGTACGTGGGTTATGAGAATTAGTCGTTGAGCACAAAGCCCCCTATACACACACCAAATTGCCCAACAATGGAGCGGTTAAGCCTTCGCAACTCGAGCTATTCTATAGCATTTCAAAATTTCCCTAGCATTTCAGAAATGCTCTATTTAACCTATACATTAGCCCCGAACTCGGGAAGGGCCCCTGCCCTACACGTAACCTACTATTTTACTAATATAGACTGATTTACTGGCACAGACTGAACTACTGGCACAGAGTGAACCTCAACGAAAACATAGTGTCCTTTGGCGCTAACATTCTCAAAATTATCTCTCGTATCCTGCCCCTGCGCCTGTGGCTATGGCTCTGCCGAAACATTCTGGGCCTGATTGCTCGCTTCAGAAAGCGCGAATTGGACATCTGCATTGCGCAAATGCGCTATGCAAACGAAAGAGGCTCCGGCGACGCACCCTTTGTTGAGAAAAATGATTATCGCGAAATGAGTATACGGGTGTTTCGCCATCTCGGCGAATGCATCGGGGAACTCTTTGTCATTGATAGACTGTTCAAAGAAGTAGCGGGCCCCGCACTGGCTCCCAAGCCGCCATTGGACGAACTCCCTACTGCATTTGAGCACTTTAGCTCGGATGGATGGTTACCCGTTCGCGATTTGATAAACCAGGGTAAAGGCGCGGTAGTGCTAAGCGGGCATATCGGATGTATTGAGCTTCTTGCTGCGTATTACACTCGATGTGGTGTTCCCCTCACGGTCGCCGGACGACTGCCAAACTCATCGGGCTTTGCCGGATGGCTCGAGAAACTTCGAGAATCCTATGGAGTTGAAACGATGTGGCGTGAGGATCCGGGAAGTTCGAGGAAACTACGCAATGCACTTAAGGAGGGGCGCTTTATTGCGGCGCTCATCGATCAGGACACCAAATTAGAGAGCGGGTACGCCCCATTTTTTGGCATGGATGCCGCTCACCCAATCAGTCCCATCCAAATGGCGGTAAAGTTTAAGCTCCCGGTATTCTCCTCCTTTATTGTGCGGGACGGGCCCAACCACCACCATATGCACACCGAACAAATTCACTACGAACCGAAGGATCCCAAAGCGAAACAGAAGATCCTCGATATCTTCAGCGAACGCCTTGAGCAGATGGTACGGCAGTACCCCGAACAATGGGTCTGGTGGCACAAACGCTGGCGTCGCCGACCGGAAATCAATTACGAGGAACACCCGGAAAAACTCCAGGGAAGCGCGGCATATGTCGAGTGGGTAGATGCGCAGCGAAAAACGCTTTAGAGCGCGAACGTAAGTCCCCTCGGGAGAAAAGGATTTAGAGCAGTCGCAGGATAAAATCGCACTTGTTTATCCGAAGACTGCTCTAGAGCATTTTTCAAAAAAGCGAAGCGAAAAATGCTTTCGAGCACGGACGCAAGTCCGTGCGGGGAAAAAGAATTTAGAGCAGTCGTAGGATAAAATCGTATCAGTTTATCCGAAGACTGCTCTAGAGCATTTTTCAAAAAAGCGAAGCGAAAAATGCTTTCGAGCACGGACACAAGTCCGTGCGGGAAAAAAAAATTTAGAGCGGTCGCAGGATAAAATCGTATCAGTTTATCCGAAGACTGCTCTAAAACGGAATCGCCTGGCAGCCGTTCAGGAAGTCATCCTGATCGCATTGCTGATTCGCACCACAACAGCAGCAGGTAGGCGCGCAGCTTCCCGCACTCTCCATGGGGCAACCATTAGAAGCGATACAGCAGAGGACCTCTGCGGTGCAGATGCTTCCCGATTCGTCCGCCGCGTTGGCGCAATCAATATTTCCGTCGCAGAGGTTTTCCCGACAGGTCAGACCGCCGTCACCACACTGGAAGACACCCTTAGCGCAGTTGGGCGTCATCACCTGATCATCTCCGCCATCAGTCGTACCTCCTGTGGTGTCGGGAACCGCTGTAGGCTCAGGAGTTGGCGTTGGCGGGGCGAGCACGGAAGTTATTGTGGGGAAATTTGATACGATAACATCATTCAGCTCGGATGAGACATTCAGAGCACAATCGCTCGCATCTTCAAAGCGTCCCAACCAACCCGGCGCGCTAAAGTCACAGGAACTTCTTTCGCTTAATCCCTCGACAATCCGCGATTGGATCTCCTGATCGTCGTCAGAGCTGGTAACAATTCGCAAAACATCCAGCAGAAGTGAGCCACAGGCAGAAGCGGTGATCTGTAAAAACTCTGACGGAGCTGCATCGATGTTTGCCGCATCCTGACCGGCACAGCCGAACGTTCTGACAGCAATGATAACGCCCAGCAGCAATCGCCGGACAACTTCGACTGATTCAACTCGGTTGAGACGGGAGCTCGTAAGCAACTTTACCGTTTCCTCCGGGAGCACTACGGTTTGCTGTCCCCCGGCCTGCACAACACCGTCTTCCCGGATGAAGGTAAGCACAACGTCAATAGTCGTGCTGGTAGCATTGAGGAAAACAGCGGTGACATTACCCGTTTGCGCGCTCACGGGGAGACCGTCCTCACCCACGGTAACTCGGGCTACCTGCTTCTCCGGGGAGACGTAGAGCACATGTGAAATAGACGTGGAGCCGGCTTCAGTGTTGAGAACAATAACGCTCTCTCCGGTATTCAGGCCGGCAGTCGTTGCGACTGGGCTCAGAGGCGACTGAGTCTGTCCGAGCATCAGGCTTTGAAAGGCACGAGAGACCCGTCCGACTGGCGGTGTATCGTCGCGCTCAACACCCTTGCAGCCAGAAGAAAAAACGATACTTACCGTAAACAAGGCCAGGCATACGGCTTGCAATTTTTTCATGGGGCCCATGCGTACTCCAGAAGCGCTTTCGCTGCTTGTTTGATTCCTTCAATAATTTCGACAGCCAGCCACTACTGGTTCCGAACTCATTGGGGATTCTCACAATCCGAGGTCTATCAGTCAAGATTTCCCGAGACTGAGCAGATTAGATTGTATGATTCGGTAGAAAGCAGTGAACGAGTTGCCCCACCTAAGGCGACACGGGTGATGGGCAGAGCAGCCATAGATTCTGAGCCGATCCGCTTCCCCTAGTAATTTACTACGTTAATGCGGGGGATACTCAAGATTCAGTGAGGCTGCGCATACTCAGTGAGCCGCCGAATGTCGGAAGGGAGCGGCAATTCAGCGGCCATCGACAGAAGCCGATAGAGCAGCGAAATCGCTAAGACCTTGCCAGAAAAGATACCGCAAGATAGTCAAAAAGGGGAGAAAAAGTCGTAGCGCAAGCCACTGGCCTTCCCCTTTGATTTCCTCGAAACTCCCTGTTGTTTGCCTTGAGAATAGAGTACATTTGAAATTCCCGGTTTTCGATTGAATACAGCCCAGCCTTTGAAACAATAGATTTATGCGAAACTTACCTGCACGTTTCAACACGAGAAACTTCCCTACGGGATGTCTTACTATTGGGCGACTACTCCCCCTGTTTGCTGTGCTTATATTTGTGGCTTTAGTCCCCGACCCCGCCAGCGCTCAGACCGTTGCGAAACTATACTCGCGTTCCGGAAATGTGGAATCTCGGGAACGAGCCAGTGTCACCTGGGAGGATGCGAAGAAAGGACACCCCTTCGATGTTGGAGACGGCGTGCGAACCCTTGCGCATAGTCGGGCGGGAGTTAAGTTCCTGAGTGGTTACCTGGTGCGACTCAGTCCTCGTACCACCATCACCTTCACTGAAAAGGACCCGGGTAAGAAGAAGGAAGAGGCAAAAACCAGCATTCTCGGTGGGATTGTGCACTTTTTTTCAAGAAAGCCAAAGAAACTACCTAAAGTCGTAACCCCGCAGGTCAGTGCATCGGTGCGCGGTACTGAATTTGTCGTTGAAGTCACCGATGAGCGCACC
>JAUIMJ010000358.1 GCA_030433295.1 bacterium
AGGCGGGCGTATTCTCTGCTCATATTTGAATGAAAAATGAACGCTAATTGTTTGATTCGAGGCTATTAGCGTAATGGAGTGATTTCAAAGGCTTGTATGTAAATCGGGTCTTCCTGAACGCAAAAACACGCTAGTGCTGCCTTAAGAGTGAGGCTCAAGAAGGCCGAACTCGCAGTATTATGCGTATTTGCAATAGGTTGACTCGCCTACAGCCGACCTCGAACTTTGTACGCTAATTCAACGTTCGAGAAATGGGCATTCCGTGAAATTGAGTTCTTGCGTGATGGCAAAGTACCTTCCCGGGCCGAAAAGGAGTACGCAGCAAGGTCCAGGAGCTGAAATACACGCAGTAGCCCCCTCGAGCCTACATTTGCTCAATGTTTGCTCAATGTTTGCTCAATGCCTAATTCCCGACTAGACTCCACGGTCCCGATGAAGCAGTTTTCCTCCATCGGATCATTCCCCGTATACGAGAAGAAGTGCACCGCACTCCATTGCCTTACATGAGAGTGCTTTCCCACTGCGTTTTATCTTTGCATCTCATACCTCAGCTGCCGAGTTCATGGGGCGGGCCTTCAAGGGCACGATATGCTTTTGAAGGCACGCCTCTGTTCGCGCGAACGGGCTTTCTCATCGACGATGGGGAAGTACTCAGGCTGTCACAGGTGGTCGGGCGAGCGCCCGATCGGAAACAAGATGTTTGAGGTTTTATAGAATGAAATTCTTGCGAAAACTGACTGTTGTCGTTGATCGCGGAAACTACTCCATCGATGGCAAAAGCGTCGGCTGCGGAGAAGACGTAAGCTACGGCGCCGGACGAGTTGTTCTGGAGAAAACAGCGGACGATGAATCCGGTGCGCCGAATCTTCGCATCGCCTATTACGAGGGCATTAGTGAAGAGCCCCGGGTCTCTGGGGAGTTTGACGCCAACGGCGTGTATCACTTCGATCTCAAGGACGGTGTGCGATGGTTCCAGGAACGCCCTGAGCGCCTGAAGCGCTTGCTTTCAATTCTCAATATTCCCGACGGAATACTGAGTCAGCATGAGAAAATGCAAATCCTCGTACAAAAAGGCAATCTGAAAACGAAGGACTGGCGAGACTCAAAGAACCCGACGATTCGTGCGTATTACCGAGAAGCAAGCGGACGACCGATGATCGATCGCCTGTTTCTTCTCAACTCGGTGAACGAGATTGAATTTGCGCACTTCCTTTCATATTTCCTTTTCGGTGTTGAATTGGGAGTCGACTACTTCGATGCTCTTGATGAGGGACCGGAGGCGGCGCATGCCTGGGTCGCAAGCAACGTCATCGTTGAGGTGGGCCACAGCCACTACGGTACTCCAATCTCGCGTAGAACGTACCTCATGATGGCTGATGCCAGGGACAAGCATCACTCTATCCACGAGACGAAGTTTCGCCCGTCGGAGCCTCGCACTGAAACCGGGCACGCAAAAGCAGTCGAACTGCTAGGGCAACACCATGGTTACCGGGCCGTGCTTGAAGGCAACATCCTCGACATGCTCGGAGAAGAGCCGGACCCCGCTACGGATCAGCTCGCCTACTTCGACGCCTGGGAGGACGTCAAAAAGGCTGCTGCCCTGTTGAATCTTGTCTGTAAACCGATTGCGGTAGAGCGAAGAGGAAAAACACTTCCTCATTTACTCCTCCGCGATCCCCTGCCGCTGAGCTGCAGAGAAGCAAACGAGCAGGCAGACTACATCGGCGGCATGGATCATATCGGCATTCCCCAGAATCCCGAGTCCATGATCTATTATGGGCACGGGGAGTATGTCGACCCCCTGTTCAAACGACACGGAATGGAACTGCTTGCTCTGCTCAACGCATCGATTCCTCATACTCGTCGGATTAGCGCTCCACAGTTGTGGAGGCACTACGAGAGCATGAAACCGGAAGCTGGACTCGTCCAGGGTTCCTACTCATTCAGGGACTTTGGTGATCAGCAGGATACGGTAGTTTGCCAAGCGATTCGCCCCGTTCATGAGATGTGTGAGTTTTCACCTACACAACTCAGCGAAAAGGGGCGATGTCTTACGTCGCCAGACGTGACGACGGTTGCCGATGATGCCGTCTTTGCCGGCTTTCTCACCGACGCGAGCCAAGCCCATATTCTCACGGGCGAAGAGTCTGCGGTGAAGAACAGCGTCCTCTGGTTGCCCAAGGGACGAAGCTTTTCGTACCTCGGTGTCGTGAAGCAAAACTTTCGGGAGGACCGTGGATTGAGCCCGACCAAGTGCGACGTCGCACTCTGGGGCTTTACGGTAACCCGAGACGAAACGGGACTGCATGTTGCTCCCTACGAGCCGCCGAGAAAGTACGCCCTCTACTATTCAGAGTATAGCGGCTTTTACGTCTACGACGCGCTGCCGGAGGACATGCCTCGCTTTGTGAAGGAAAAGCGGGTCGCCTAGGTCTCTGCGACACTTTTTGATTTCTTACGATTTTGTGTCCTGGGCAAAGCCGGCGACTTTGCTCAGGGCCTTCTTCTTTTCGGGAAAGCACCCTCGCCACATATGACGTAAGCCATACCAGGCTCAGCGCTTGAGAGCGGCAATTGCATCCGGCACAAAATCAAATCCCGCATTCTCCACGGTCACTTCGTTCACCTCAATAATGATCATTTCATTAGAGAACACATCGCGCTCCCAATCGATAGCATTGCGGTCGAGTTTTCTGTTCCGAAGCTGCGGATAGGTCCTTTTACGCTTGTAGTAGTAGAGAAAATCGGACTCCCGATAGATGCGATGATATTCGAAGAAACGAAGCAGGGACCAGACAAAGCTGGAGCCTACAATCAGGACTTTTGGTCTGAAGGCCCCGGGCTCAGCGAGGGTTTTTGTCACCGGATACGGTGTCGGCCGATAGAGCAGACTCTGATCCCAGAGATTACATATCGCCAGCAGATCACGATCCGGCTTTCGCGGGAGATCCTTCAGGCGTACTGGCTCACAGCTAAAGTTACGCATTGGTTTTTTAAAGTAACGCTGCATACTAGAACTAAGCTCGGATGCTATCAGACAGGATGCAACATCATTCCAGTGCGTCCCGGAATGGGCAAAGAATCGATAGGGCACCGTATTCTTTCTCTTGAGAAAATACTCCTGCCCATCGAGCACCTTGACCTTTCTCTGTTGCAGTTTCGGCATGAGCTGCTCATAGGGCGTTTTTCGTGCAGAACCCGTGCTATCCAGGAAGGATGAGGGAATGCTCTCCGGATATAGCGAGGCTTTGTTCGCACTAATCAGTACGGTAAAGCCAATACCTCTGGCATCGAGCAGATCCTGAAGCTCTTTGAGATTATCGGCCAGCACCTCGAGCTTTTCATCAGGCACCGAGGTGAACCTGTTGTATCCGAAGACGTATTCCTTCTCGTAGAGAAAATCGTCTTTCCCGAGCACTACGGTATGCGAGTAGTTTGATGAAAGCTGAGAGAACAGCAGGTAGTTGAGCTGACTTTCTGCTCGGACCAGATAGGACCACAGCCCCGAACGCGTTATCAGCCATTCCTCGACTTTTTTCTGATAGGTGCCATCAACAAAGGATTCCAGTTCTAGAACGGGAGGCTCCTTCGGCTGTACTACTCCGGTCAGGCGACCCTTTGGGATCGGTGCAAAAGTCATCTGCACCGCGGGTCCAAGAAGCAGCATCGCAAAAACAAACAGAAAAAATGCCGAGAAGAAACGCATATACAGAGCCACTAAAAACGAAAATAGATAAAGGGATTATAACTTGTCGTCGCAAGAGACAGTATCGAAAGCGAGAGACATGCCAGCGAAGCCGCAAACCGAAACAAGGCAAGAGCCGGTCTTCCTATCTCAGGCGT
>JAUIMJ010000359.1 GCA_030433295.1 bacterium
AGTAGGAATGGGAATGGATGCCCTTGGGATGAAGACTCGTCCCCGAGCACTTCCGGAGCTACAGATGGCTGCCGCGGTAGGTCAGACCCGTCTGATGAGCCTGTACGATACGCTCTTTACGCGTCGGGGTATCACCTCAGGGCAGGTGTTGCTGACGCACAGTGATCTCTATACCCATGGCCGCTACCTCAATGCGCGAAATACCATTCGTGCACTTTTGCAAAAGGGGGCTCTCCCGATCGTTAATGAGAATGACGTTGTTGCCACTGAGGAGATTCAGTTCGGCGACAACGATAAGCTCGCTGCCCTTACCGCACTACTCGTTGATGCTGATGCGCTTGTCCTGCTCTCTACGGTGAGTGGTTTTCGCATTCCTACAGCTTCCGGTTCAATGCGAAAAGCCTCCTACGTTGAAACTATCGACGACGTGATTAGAAGTTATGCGAGCGGTACGGATAGCGGTATCTCGAAAGGCGGAATGCGGACCAAACTGGAGGCGGTTTCGGTGATGTCCTCTGCCGGGGGGCAGACCGTTATCGCGGATGGGCGTAAAGCCGGTATCCTTAAGGAGCTTTTCTCGGGTGCCGATCGAGGGACATTGTTTGCAGCTTCTGAAGATCGACACACGGTAAAGAAAAGTCGCAAGCGCTGGCTGGCGTTTTTTAATCGTGCCCATGGCAGTATCGTTGTCGACGATGGTGCACGCCGTGCGCTGGTCGAACAGGGTAAAAGCCTGCTTGCGGTCGGTGTGCTCGACATCAAGGGACCCTTTGACTCGGGCTCGCTTGTCCGTCTGTGCGACCAGGAGGGAGCGACGTTTGCTCGGGGTCTGGTTGCGTATTCGAGTGAAGAGCTCTTGCTTGTAAAAGGGCAAAAGAGCAAGAGTATCGCAGAACTGCTTCCCGAGAAGGTATACGAAGAGGTGATACATCGGGATAATTTAGCTATAGTTGGTGTTTAGAAGCTGCGTGCGCGCTAAGGATGATCCGGGATTCCTCATGGAAAAAAATGCGAGTGATACTAAGGGCCAAACGGAGTCTGAACTGAAGGCCTATGTTTCGCGAGTCGGCGAAGATGCCCGTGAGGCTTCCCTCGCGATGGCGTCACTCTCAGCCGAACAGAAGACAAAAATTCTCCATGCAATTGCTGATGCGCTCGAAAAAGACCGGGAGAGCATTCAGGCCGAGAATGCGCTTGATGTTGTAGATGCGAAGCAAAACGGAATATCTGCTGCGCTTGTTGATCGCCTTACGCTCAATGATCAGCGCTATCAGGCGATGGTGCGGGGCGTGCGGGAAATCGCCGAAGCTGAGGATCCGGTTGGGGAGGATATCGAAGAATCTGTTCGTCCCAATGGATTGCGACTTATCAAGCGTCGGGTGCCGATCGGCGGAATCGCCATTATATACGAATCGAGACCAAATGTGACTGTTGATGCTGCCGCTCTTTGCGTGAGGACATCAAACGCTGTCGTCTTGCGTGGCGGGAGCGAGGCGTATCGTACAAATTCTGCACTGGTTGATAGTATGCGCCGAGCAAGTACTGCTGCCGGCCTGCCGGATAACGCAATATCTTTTGTCGATTCCACGGATCGCAGGGCAGTCGAGTATCTCATCAAGCTGGATGAGTGTATTGATCTGGTTATTCCAAGAGGAGGGGAGGGCCTGATTCGCTATGTAGCTGAGCATGCCAGGGTGCCCGTTTTAAAGCACTATAAGGGTGTTTGTCATACCTACGTAGACGCACATGCCGATGTGCCATCTTCGCTCGCCATTTGTGTAAATGCGAAGTGTCAGCGTCCTGGGGTTTGCAATGCTACCGAGACCATTCTTGTGCATAGAGATATTGCGAAGCAGTTTCTGCCGTCTCTGGTCGATGCCTTGCGAGCTGAAGGAGTGGAGATTCGAGGAGATGAGCACGTGAGAGCGATCTCTTCTGATGTTGTTGCTGCTGGCGATGATGATTGGGGTGCCGAATATCTTGCTCTCATTGTTGCCGTGAGAGTCGTCGATTCTCTCGAGGATGCGATTGCTCACATTAATCGCTACGGCTCTCGACACACGGAGGCAATAGTATCGTCGAATCTTGCCGCTCAGGAGCGTTTTGTTCGTGAGGTAGACAGCGGCGTGGTGATGGTGAATGCAAGTACTCGATTTAACGACGGTGGTGAGTTTGGTATGGGTGCCGAGATGGGAATCAGTACTGACAAGTTGCATGCTCGCGGACCGGTTGGTTCCCGTGAGCTGACTACCTACAAATACGTGGTGTGCGGAGCAGGCCATATTAGGGAGTAACTTTCATGAAGAAGCATGCAGTGCTCTTTGTCTGTCTTGGTAACATCTGTCGTTCTCCGCTGGGAGAGGGAATCCTCAAGGCAGAGGTGGAGGCGCGCGGTGTATCGGAGCTTTTTGAAATCGATTCCTGTGGAACATCCTCCTATCACGCGGGCGAACTGCCGCATCCTGAATCTCGAGAGGTGGCAAAGCTCAATGGGATTTCTCTAAAAGGTCAGCGTTCCAGAGCTTTGGAGGATGCGGACTACGAACGCTTCGATATCATGATCGCCATGGATCGGGATAATTTGAGGGGCATTCGTTCCCATCCGAAGGCATCGGCCGTGAAGAGTTTTTGTTTGAGAGAATACGACAGTGCTTCAAATGGGGATTTGGATGTGCCTGATCCCTATTACGTCGGTGGCTTTCAGGGTGTATTTGATATCATACAGAGATCTTCACGTGTTTTTCTTGATGAACTGCTCGCAGACGGATCATAGGCGATGCGCTTGCCTAAGGATTTAAAGCCAAAGATTGAGGCGCAATTTGATTCTACTATCGTAGAGGCGACGCTGATTGGAGGGGGGTGTATCAACAACGCTTCACGTATTCGCCTCAGTGATGGCCGGAGTCTTTTTCTGAAGTATCGGCGTACGGTCCCTCCCGGATTCTACGAGGCGGAGGCGTACGGCCTGAAGTGTCTTGCGGCAGCGGATGCCATTCGCGTACCGAGAGTTTATTCAGTATCGAGTGATTCCTCCTGTACTCCTCATATCCTTCTCGAGTATTTAGCTCCGGGTGAATCGGGAGTAGAGCGGCAGAAGGAGTTTGCTCGGCTGCTGGTGCAGATGCATACCCATACGGCGGATGTCTTTGGCCTCGATCGAGATAACTTTATCGGTCATCTTCCACAATATAATACGCGTTCGAGGAATGCTGGCTGGGGTGAGTTTTTCTATCAGGAGCGACTTATTCCGCAGGCTACAATTGGTGCGGAACGCGGATGGATGTCTGAGGAGCTGGGACGGAAGCTGCGGGCCTTGAGGGAGCCGATTATTACAGAACTAAACGCCAACCCCGAGCGACCAACGCTTCTCCACGGTGATCTCTGGTCAGGAAATGTGTACTGGGGAGCAAAGGAGCCGTGTCTCGTCGACCCCGCGGTGTATTTCGGACATCGGGAGGCAGACCTGGCATTTATGGAGCTGTTTGGGGATCCCGGCGATGATTTTCGCAGAGTGTATCACGCGCTGCTTCCTCTCGCGGAAGGCTTTGAGAAGCGAAAGAATATATTGAATCTCTATCATCTGATGACCCACGCCAATATGTTTGGCGGTACCTACATTCGTTCGTTTTCCGGAATGCTGGCAAATATTGAGGCGTACTTTTAGACTTTTGAGACTCAAAGCCCCGGTTGTCGGGGAATTTCATGTGAGTATAGGTCCGCTCGCTGACCGCTGCCTCCTTATTCTGCGTTCTGTTTCAGGCGTATTCTCGTTCAAATAATTCTCGTGTTGGTGTATACCCCTAACGATTTAAAGTACGGCGTCAGCCGTTCCTCGCAA
>JAUIMJ010000360.1 GCA_030433295.1 bacterium
GGAATTCCGAAAAACAAAGGAAATACCGCGTGGTTTCGCTTCACGTTCTGGTCAAACAAGATCGCGACGTCCTGTCCTTTTTTTAATCTGTTAACAATCTCTCGATATCCGCCCTTCCTGTGAAACAGTGTATTCCCGTTGCTCTCTCTTTGGGCATTCCACCAGCGATCGAGTCCGGGGAGGTCGAAGGCGCGACCAAGAACTGCGCAGCTCTTGTAGAGCACCGCGTGAAGATGCGTGTGCAGCTCGAATATCCCGTAGTGCATGGTTAGCATTAGTACACCGCAGCCATCAGCAGTCGCTCGTGCGCTTTCGAGTACCTGAGCCGCCGGAGCATAATTACACATTGCTCCTGCCGTTTCCTTTGTGAGGAGCGGGCCTATGGCAAATCCGTAGAGATTTCGCGCGAGGGTATCCAGGGATGCTTCATACAGCGCGTTCTGTTTCTCGGGCGGCATCTCCGGGAAGCAGTGCTGTATGTTCCTCATGGCGACAGGCTTAGACCGTGGGATCAGAAACATGATTATCGAAATGTAGAAACGAGCAAGGCGAAGCGCTAAGTGCTTGGGCAATATGCGAAGAGCGCCTATCAGAAAACGAACAAAAACGTAAGCAATACAATCAACGAGGCGAAGCAGCATCGTAAGTGATTCTCCCTGAAATTCTGTGAATACTGCTCGAGCTTTTCTTCTCCAGCACGGACCTGCGTCCATGCGCTAGACGGAGCCAGTTGGTTCCCGCCATGCCGAAGATTGCTGTTGCCAGATTTTCTTAAACTCTGTTTCCTTCTCGAGCAATTCAAGCATGGTTCCGGCCTCAGCCACCTGCCCATCCTTGAGGAAGAAGATGGTATCGAGGTGTGTGACGTCAGACAACCTGTGTGTAATCGTGACACAGGTTTTATCTTTCGTGAGTTCTCGAATGGCTCTTCTTACATCGAAGCGAGTGTATTCGTCGAGTGATGTCCCTACTTCATCAAGTATAAACACATCGGCATTACGGAAAAATGCCCGCGCGATGGACAAAAGCTGCATTTCCCCCCCGGAGAATCCTCCACCATTTGGGTCTATGCGGGTGCTAAGGCCAAGATCGCGACCGGAAACCAGTTTTTGTAATGCGCATTGCTCAAGTACCGAAAGAATTTTTTCATCTGAGATACTCTCCGGATTCTGCGCTCCGTACAGGAGATTCTCACGTATTGTGCCTCCGATCAGAGTCGCCTTCTGTGGAATCAGAGTAATGCGGTCTCTGACAGAGGCAAGCGAATACTTTTTAATGTCAACATCGTCGATCAGGATGCTGTCGTCCGGAATGTCGTAGTGTCTCAAGAGGAGATCCGCGATGGTTGACTTTCCGGAACCATTACGACCGACGATCGCCACCTGAGAGCCAACGGGAATAAACAGCGTAAGCCCGTTGAGAGCTTCGGTAGAGCCGTAACGGAACCTGAGATCATTGATCTTGATACCTTTTTCTATTGGCGGAAGAGTGCTTTCGCCTTCAGGGATGCGGTATTTCTCGTGATTAAAAAGTTGACGTGAGATCGAGCGAAGTTGAACAGCGCATGTAGACAGCGCTATATCCAGATTGCTGACCGCGTGCACCGAGGCCGCAAGTCTGCGTAGTACGATAAAAAATACGATCAGTTCAGCAACACTTTGCCTACTTCCTGGTACGTCTGCCCCTGATAGGTCTGCCAGGAGTGGGATTGCAACTGCGGTAGAGAGCAAAAGAATCAGTGCACTGAGACTGTTCGCAGCGTCTATCGCGAGAGTCACCTTTGTTTCCTCATACTGACTTTCCAGATTCGTGTTAAGTGAGTCGGCAAAGGCTTCCTGCTCTCGTACCTCCTTGTCGAAGATACGAGTGAGATAGAGGGCGGTCAGCGCGTTAATAGCATCGCTTCGAAGCTGCCGATAATGGTCGATCGCGTCTTCCGAAACTATTTGCAGACGTTTTGCAAGATGAACCGGAATGTATAAAGCGATAGGAAAAATTACCGCGGCGAGACCGGCAAGTTTCCAGGAAATCAGGAATAGGATTGCGCCAAAAAAGAGGATACTACAACAGGCAGAGAAGAAACGTTGAAGTGCAAGGGTCAGTCGGGCGACATTTGCCGTGAATCGATGGAGAACGACCGAGAGATAGACCAGCGGCCTATTATCAAAATAGTCTTTTCCGTAGACAAGTAATCTGGAAAAGAGCGCCTTTTTGAGATTTTCGTCTATGGTTCGTGCATGCCGCACGGACCATAGTCCGGCATAATAGTCCAACACACTTCGTGTAACCCAGAGCAGCGCAATGGCAAGTCCCAACAAGAGGGCAGGCATTTCTCGAAGCAGGGCGCGGAAATCCTCGCTCCATCCGCTGCCGTTCACCGCATCGGGAAGCAGGCCCAGGCTGGACTCCGTCCCTGTATCGGCGGACAGGATTGCCGCGATAAAAGGGATAAGGAGGGCGTAACCGAGTGCAGAAAGCGCGTTTGCAAGAAAACTTGCGAAGGCCACCGCAGCGATAGATAAGGTTCGAACTTCGAGGAGCTCAAAGAAACGAAGTAGGGTCGCAAAGCGACGCGGAAGTGATTGCTCGGAGAAGTCCTTCAGCAAATTATCCGAACGTCTAAAATACTGTATTACCTTTCCCATTAAAGAAACGTAATTCCCATTAACACCTGGTAAGGCTGCGTCCTTGTACAGGGGCGCGCAGCAGAAGTCCGACTGAAAGTAACACAGCCAGAGTCGCCATCAAGAGTATCTTTTGTCAGATCTCTGTAAGCAGAATTGGCACTATGCGCCGGGCGCCCCGATTACCTGAGTAAAACACTTTGTAATATCAGAGTGCTGAGGCCCGAAAGCAAAGAAAGAGATGATAACTAGAATTTTCTGTTCAACGCAGGCGGACGGTTTGATACAAAAGAGCCGGAAATAAATTCTTTTGGAGGCACCATGAATTCTCATTTATTTAGAAAACCACTTGCTCTTTTGTCGGCCCTTAGTTTTGCGCTTTTGTTTTGCGCGAACACAGCACTTGCTCAGTGTGATGGCGGCAGGATTCCCTGTTCCCATCCCTGTGACAATAATACCCGGCCTGCATGCAAGGATTCCAAAGGCTCTGGTGGTAAGCCCCACTGCGTCACTCCACGCTTTTGCAGAGACAATCAAAACAATAGTCGACCATCCTGTGATCCTGGCTGGTCTCCTCGTAACAATGGTTGCTCTCAGGCAGAGCGAGCAAGCAGAGGTTGTCAGGACAAGCGTGGCCCGGGCGGAGGTATTTGCATTCGTTTTACCCGCTAGTTGCTTGAATGGCCTGTGGGGAGCGTTTCCTGCAGGCCATGGATTGTTTCGAAGTAGGTAATGGGTAGCGAGACGACAATGGCAGAGCGAGCTACGCTTGCTTCTCTCGTATTAACTTCTTGAGCTGTTTCTTGCTGAGATTGTAGGCGAGGGGACATCGCTTACAGGCCTTTCCCTTGCGGGTAAGTTTATCACAGCATTCTTTTTTTACCTTCATAGCTCGCTCGCTAAGGCATCTGCAGGCAGGTTCTGCACCTGCGGCCAATACATCTCTCAGAATCCGCCGAATACAAAAGGCCGGATGAGCTACATAGCACGAAATGACTTGATTGGCCAAGTAGTATGTCTAGGAATAAATACTTTGCATGGCATGCCGAACTCACTCGTCTCTTTTCGGTATCCTCAGGTATATACTGAGCGCACTATAAACTTCGGTTTTTCTCAAGAGCGTTCGTCGCGAAGTATATTGTTCTGCCGTAGGCAGAACCAAACAACAAGTATACCCCTAACACCGATATCACAGCCGGCGC
>JAUIMJ010000361.1 GCA_030433295.1 bacterium
CATGATGATAACCGTCTTACCAACACCGGCACCACCGAAGAGACCAATCTTCCCACCTTTTACGTATGGTGCGAGAAGGTCAATTACCTTAATTCCGGTCTCGAAAAGCTCAGACTGCGTGGACTGGTCAACGAACTTTGGCGCTTCGCGGTGGATAGCCCACTTCTGATCTGCCGTAATCGGACCCGCCTCATCAATAGGGCGTCCTACGACGTCCATAATACGACCGAGGGTTTTCTCTCCAACAGGAACACTGATTGGCGCACCTGTGTTACGCACGGGCATGCCACGCGTGAGTCCGTCGGTAGAATCCATAGCAACACATCGCACCGTGTTGTCACCGATGTGAAGACCAACTTCAAGAGTGAGGTTATCTTCGGTGTCATCAATGTCGGGGCTGGTAATTGTCAGCGCTGTATAGATCTCGGGGAGCTCTACACCATCGTCAAAGGCGACATCGATAACAGGTCCCAGTACCTGGATAACTTTCCCCTGAGAATTAGATGCTTGTTGTGTTCCTTCCATTATTCCTCATTTCATCTTTTCACCGAACATCAAACGGCGATTGTGATATTCAAATCTGAACGCAGTGCTAGCCGTTTGCGGCTTCTGCACCACCAACAATATCGATAAGCTCCGTCGTAATAGCTGTCTGACGTGCTCGGTTATAAAATAAACGTAACTTGTCAATTAACTCGTCTGCGTTTCTCGTGGCCGAATCCATCGCAGTCATACGAGCCGCGTGTTCACTGGCCTTTGACTCAAGCGCAGCCTGTGTAAGCTTGGTCTGAACGAGAAGAGGAACGAGTTTTTCGATGATTTCCTCCGGACGCGGATCGAACTTGGCACTGGCCTCTTCAATCTCACCCTCGGAATCATTTGAATCATTCGAAAACGGAAGCAGAACCTCTCGACGAACCTCCTGGGTCATGGCCGAGACAAACTCGGTGTAATAGACCACCACCTCATCGCACTCTCCCGAAACGAAAGACTTGATGAGCTCCGCCACCATTTCAGCAATCGGCCACTCACCGGCATGCTCCGGCAGACCTTCATAACTGCCAATCTGTTCTGCTTTCTTCCTGCGAGCGAATTCAGCCGAGCGCTTTCCAATAGCCAGTATGCGATTGGGGATTTCGCTTCCGCCATCCTGCGCAGCAAAGGCCTTGAAGACGTTCGTGTTGTACGCCCCGCAAAGACCCCGCTCACCAGCAATCAGCACCACTCCCCGAGAGCCAACCTTGTCGCGCTGCTCAAGCAGTGGATGAGAAAAGTCAGCAGGCAGTGCAGCCACTACCTGATCCATCACCGAACCGAGCCGCTTGCTGAAGGAACGACCTCCCTGAGCCGCGTCCTGAGCGCGGCGAAGTTTGGCCGCAGAAACGAGCTTCATCGCACGCGTAATCTGCTTGGTATTGGACACCGACTTAATTCTTCGTCGTATTTCTTTAAGACCTGACACTTAGCTAGTCCCTTTTGTTCTTTGGCCTATGCATTCAACAAGAAGGCTTTCTAACCGGCAGCAGCCTGCTGGCTCGCTTCGACTTTCGCCGCAGCAACCGGAGCTTCACTCTCTGCACCCGCGCCGCTCTTACCGGCAACAAAATCTGCAGTAAAAGTGCTCATTGCTTCGTCGAGCTTCTTGTTGCCTTCATCGTCAAGAGATCCTTTCTCGCGAATGGTATCGAGAAGGTCTCCGTGATTGGCTTTGAGGAACTGATGCAGACCGGCTTCGAAGGTCGCGATGTCAGAAATCTCAAGCTTATCGAGATGCCCTTTGTTCGCAGCTGTAATCGATACGACCTGTAGCTCAACCGGCATTGGCTCGTACTGTGCCTGCTTGAGAAGCTCTACGAGACGAGCACCACGAGCAAGCTGTGCCTGTGTTACCGGGTCGAGGTCAGAACCAAACTGAGCAAAAGCCTGCTTCTCACGATACTGAGCCAGACTCAGACGCAGCGTTCCGGCGACCTTCTTCATCGCTTTAATCTGAGCGCTACCACCTACACGAGATACCGAAAGTCCAACGTTTACCGCAGGCCGAACCCCGGAGTAAAAGAGGTCCGTCTCCAGGTAAATCTGACCGTCCGTAATAGAAATCACGTTTGTCGGAACGTAGGCAGATACGTCACCAGCCTGTGTCTCAATCACGGGAAGTGCGGTCAGAGAACCAGCGCCCTCGGCGTCACTGAGCTTCGCTGCACGCTCGAGCAAACGAGAGTGAACGTAGAACACATCTCCCGGATATGCCTCACGACCCGGAGGACGACGGAGCAAAAGAGAGAGTGCACGGTAGGCGACCGCGTGCTTGGAAAGATCATCGTAGACCACCAGCGCGTGACGACCTGAGTCACGGAAATACTCACCGAAGGCACAGCCCGTGTATGGCGCGAGAAACGAGAGAGGAGCAGCCTCACTGGCAGTCGCCGCTACGACGATAGTGTGGTCCATCGCTCCGTGCTCACGGAGTTTCTCAACAACCTGAGCCACACTTGAGCGCTTCTGTCCGATCGCTACGTAGATACAGATAACATCTTTGCCCTTCTGGTTGATGATCGCATCGAGAGCAACCGCGGTTTTACCGGTTTGCCGGTCGCCGATGATAAGCTCTCGCTGACCACGACCGATAGGAATCATCGCATCAATTGCCTTAAGACCAGTCTGCAGCGGCTCGTGAACCGATTTCCGCTTTACGATACCGGGGGCCTTAACTTCAACTTTTGCAATTTTGTCGGACTCAATGGGAGGTCCGCCGTCAATTGGGTTACCAAGCGCATCAACCACACGGCCGATAGCAGCTTCACCGACACCAACGTCAGCAATTCGTCCGGTGCGCTTTACGATATCACCCTCTTTAATCTGAGTGGTCTCACCCATGAGAACCACACCAACACTGTCCTCTTCGAGGTTCAGAGCGATACCAACCAGGCCGCCCGGAAAAGTAACGAGCTCCATTGAGGCAACGTTATCAAGACCATGAACTCGGGCGATTCCATCCCCTACCGAAATCACGGAACCTACTTCGGCAAGCTCAACACCTGCTTCGAAGTCCTTAATCTGCTCGCTGAGCACTCTGCTAATTTCTTGGGCTTTAATTTCCATTGTCGAGCCTTACTCTCCTGCTTGTTTTGATATCCGGCTTATCTATTGGCGCCACCGTAAAAGAGGCGCTGAAACTCTCTGTTTACGCTCCGAGTTTTCTCTCTATGCGCTCTAAACGACCCCGGAGAGAGCCATCCACGACGTTTCCGCCGTATTGAATGAGCATCCCTCCGATGATGTCCGGGTCCGTCGACCATGAAAACTCAAGTCGACCATCGATTTGTTGTGAAATTTTTTCCGCAATCGCGCCGCGCTCTTCGTCGGCAATGTCACGCGCAAGCGTTACCGAGACTTTGACAACTCCCGCAGCCTCATCCGCAGCCGCCTCAAATGCCTCTGCAATTTCCGGAAGGACAGCGATACGATCCCGCTCAAAAAGAATTCGAAGAAAGCGCTGCAGCAGATCGGAAGCACCTGCGGCCTTTGCCACCTCGAGGAGCGCAGCACTTCGCTGACCACGCTCAAACATCGGATTAATGATGGAATCAGCGAGCGTAGCATCTGAGCTCCAGACGCCCGCAAAGGAAGAAAGCTCAGCGGCTACATCCTGCGCAGATCTTCCCCCATCGCTCTTAACGACATTGAGAAGCGCTTTGGCATATCTGTTTGCTAATTTTCCTGGTGTTTTTGCCACCCTAGTTCCTCTCTAAATCAAAATGAAACGTGTAAGCTTCCCCTAAGTCCGGTATAGCTAACTTCGGATCGGTAATCA
>JAUIMJ010000362.1 GCA_030433295.1 bacterium
AGCTTTGCCTGAATTGAAAGCGGGGAGAGCTTTACGCTGATGTCTCCCTGCAAATCACTTTCACCGACACGAAGGCTGATTTTTTCTCCTTCTATACCCTCGTCTTTTTTAGAGAGCAGTCTGCCGCTCAGCTCGTAGTCCTCTACTGGAGGCAGCTCGCTCAGGGCGAGCGGGGAGAGGGCAGCAAGAGTGGCGCCCTCAATAGCCAGGGTAAAATCAAAAACGTCGCTGCTGCTGTAGTCTCCCTTAAGCTTCAGGTGATTGCCGTTCGCAATGATGTCGAGGTCGGTAGCGATACCTCCTTTCTCTTTGATAAGGAGGTTGACGTCTCCGCTGACAGCGTTTTCGTCGAGTTCGATTTGTAGTTTTGCGATTTTTATTGATTCTGCGCCACCATCATGAGTCTGAGACACATCTGCGGATACCTTGTAGCGCTTGAAGGGCGGAAGCTCGGTTTTAAATAGATTGCCAAGTGAACTAAAGTCTTCGCCGGAAGCTCTGACCTCCAGACGACTTTTTGCGTCTGCCTGGAGTTGGCCCTTTGCATCTATGGTGTTCTTACCTTCTTTGATTTGTACGCTAAAATCCAGGGGTGAGCCATCCAGGTACTTCTGTATTGACCCGAGGCCACCGTCGATTTGTATCGGTACCCCATCAACCTTCAGAGCGCTCGCCAGGGTGCCCTTGTCTCCGCCGATGATATCGCTGGCAGTAATGCTCCTGAAATGCACATTCCGCCTTTCTCCATTGACGGCTACTTGTATGTCCAGATTTTCAACGGCGACTTTTTTGATGGCTGGCAAGACAATGGCTTCGGAGCCTGTCGAGCGATCTTCTTTGGCCTCACTTGTTTCGGACGGGAAGTCCCAGTTCGATTTCCCTTTGCTGTCTTTGCGATAGAGGAGCGATACGTCTTTTGAAGCGATCTCGTCTACGGTGATGTCACCTTTGAGATTGGCAAGCAAAGGCCCTGAGACACTCAGGGCGCCGACACGCAACATAGGCTGCTTTTCTTTTTCCGGAGAATCGGCAATTTCGAATCCCTCTACCGTGATTTTTGGAGACCAGCCGAAGTCAAGTTGTATCCCCCCGGTAACGCGAACGTCTCGAGCCAGGGTATCGCTCAGGATTGAAGTTATTTTGCTTTTAAACCAGGCAGACTGTGCCAGAGCGGGAAGCGTAAGGGGCAGGGAGAGGAGCAGAATCGCTGAAGCCAAGAGAGCAATCAGCAGTACTATTTTAAAAATCCGTTTCATGTATTCCTGAGTAAGTGAACTTCTGCGAACAGCGGGAATAGAAAAATATCCGAAAGCCCGAACTTCGGCCAGCGCGCAGCGCATTATTTTGCAGAGAATTGACGAGTGCTTTTGTCGGTTTGCTCTCTCAGTCTGTTTTTCCGGGCTTCAGCTTCACCTGAGAATGCACAAGCGAGGCTGTTGAAGATAATAAACGAGATCTGCCGGGGCTTGTCTCAGGCTTGAATGCGTTCTTTCCTGGACCATTTTCGCGCTGGCACCTCTACGAGTCGCCAGAGCAGATAGGCGGCCGAGATAGAAAGCAGCAAGGCCGACAGGATGAGGGCATAGCGGGAGAGCATTCCGTCCGTTGAGCGCTGAAACAGGATGATTACTCGCACGCCGACGGGGACATGCAGCAGATACAGGGAATATGAAATCGTGCCGAGGAAACTCAGCAAGGAGAAACCTCTCCCCAGCGGACGGTTTCCAAAGCAGATAATGATACCGGCGGTGACTGCTCCGGTCAGAGCCTGTGACAGGCCAACTACGTGCACGCTTGTCAGACTCAGGGCGAGAAAAAGCAAGAGCGCATGGGTGTCAGCGAGGAAGCGCAGGTAGACCAGAAAGCTAAGCATACCGAGGCCAAACAAGGGAAGCCACATGAATAAATACTGATAGTCGCCCTTAAAGAGAAAGGCCAGGGGAATGAAGGCAATAAGGAAAAGCGTTCTCAGTTCAAATTTTCTTTTCTTCAAGAGGGGGAAACATACTCCGATGAAGAGATAAAATTGCAGTTCTATCGCTAGGGTCCAAAAGACCGGATTAAGCCAGGGGTAGGCAAGGATGTTGTTAGTGTAAGTGAAATGAGAAAGCAGTTCACCGTAGTCTAAGTGGAATGGCGTTCCGCGAAATGCCGGGGTGATTCCGAGCACTGCATAGTTAAAGAGAATGATTCCGATACAGGCTATGTATGGCGGTTCCAGTCGCTTTATGCGTCGCAGGAAAAATGAGAAGAACTTGCCTGGACGGTATGACTTCAGGTGGAGCGAGTAGGGAATGACAAAGCCGGAGATCACAAAAAAGGCTTCGACCCCGCGCTCTCCGTAGCTTGCCGCGATCTCCAGCCAATTGTCATCGGGAAGAAGCGGATAGTCGCCACAGAGGAAGTGAAAAAAACATACCGAAACCGCCGCGATACCGCGCAGCGGGGTGATGATCGGTATGTGATGGGGATTACTCAGCTGCTTATCCAAGGCGACCTCATAGAACCCCTGATTCTAATCATAGGAAACAGAAGTGTGTCCATTGATTATGGGAGCCTCTCAAGGTGAGCAGGAGTACGATCCAGGCGACGCAGCTTTGCAATCAGTGAGAAAACTGTGCGGTCAGTTCTGCAACCAGGGCATAGTTATCGGCGACCTGGCCAAGCGAGTGACCATCACGGAAATTCTGCTTATCAAGCTGCTTTGTGGGATCTGCCCCCGGCCAGATGCGCCAGCTATCGTTGTCTACTACGTCGGCAAGAACGAGCTTGCCGTCGGAAACCCTTCGTCCTACTTCGATCTTCATGTCCGCAAGAGCCACCGCGCCGAATGTGGTTTCTACTTTTGCCCATGCTTTCTCAAGGGCTTCAAAGCAGGGGATCATGATTTCATTTCTTAGCTGCGCAACTTCGCTGGCACTGAGCGCTGCGGGGATCGTAAGTAATGGCGTTTCCTGCTCGGCAAGAACTTCTTTTGCCGGATATAGATCCCAGGTCTCTTCGTGGCATACCACGTATGGGTCGGTATAAATCCCGGGTGCCCAGACGCCATCTTTCAGGAATTTGTCTCGCGCCTCGGATTCCTTCATTTGCTGAGCGCTTTCTACTGTCGGTGGCACCACAACAGCGTCTTTATGAAAAATTTCGGTTTTAATTTCGTCGAAGCGAAATGGCGTTCCGTTATTTGGAGAAAAGGATGGCTCCCGCTTTAGAAAGCTTCCCCAGGCAAAGCGTCTGCTGACCAGTTCCAGCGGAATCATTTCACAGGCGGCACAAATCAGACTGGTTTCGTCCTGCTGTTTGATGAAGGCAGTGGGGATACCGCAGTCTTCCAGGTATCGCAGGGCGTTTGCCGCCTGGGTGGTTTTGTGTGCTGCGATTCCTTCAATGGTAGCGCGTTTTGCCGCGTCTCCACCGGTGAGCTCATTTTTTGTGCGAAGAACAACAGTCCCCTCCTCGGGTCCCGCAGTAACACTCTTGGTTTTTCCCTCTACATACATATTGTTCAAATCCTTTACGAAAAAAATGAGCCATTAAGAAAGACCCGCCGAGTATACTCCTAAGTAAGCAGTCGTTCAAAATTCGGTGGTACGCTGAGGACTTCCTGCGAGGGAGCAGGATACGAGCTTGGCTCGAATTGCCAATACGCCGAAAGTCAGCGTTCGGAGTCGCTGCGGGCGCCGTACTTCTGCCGCCCGCCAGGCGGTGGTAAAACGCCTAACTCGGAGGAAATTCTCAACTTTTTTCCGGATCTGCCGATATATAAGGTGTGTGCCTGCTTCAGGGCAGGAAACATGTGCATGGGTT
>JAUIMJ010000363.1 GCA_030433295.1 bacterium
GCTGATCCATGCGGATGAGCCATCAAATACGATTTGGGTCTTGTCTTCCAGGGTAAACCGGGACTTGCTCGCCTCGGTGTTTGAGATCATTTCTCCGACAAGGCGCAGCGCACCGCCGAATGCTATTTTGATATCCGTTTTGACGATATCCTTTTCAGCCCAGCCTGATGCACCGTGTGCTTTTTCAATTTTTTCAGAAAATGACTCGGCTATTGCTGCGCTGCTAGAGACGCTGCTCAGAAGTACTAGTGAGCCAATGAGGGCGAGAAGGTTTTGTTTCTGGCCCTTATGCAGTGGAAACGGGGTCTTAAATGGTTTCATCGGTGCTGGCGGGATAGGGATGCACTACCGGGTGCGGCGTAAAGCAGGACGGGGGCTACGTCTTCACATTCAGCGATTCTTTGTCGACGCTTCGTTAAAATTGTGAGATTTTTCATCTGAATTGGTTTCTCTATTTGTGAATACAGGGCCCCACGTATTTCTCCTGTTGCATAATCAACGTATGCACCCATTGAGCGTAAGGTATTATATTGCACTGCTGCTCGCTGCTCTGCTCGCAGCATCGGCATCTCATGCTGAGCTTAAGCCACTAAAGGCAAAGCCAATAGAAGATGTCACCTCAATGTACGATCTGGGAGAGTTTTTTCCGGATGGTTCGCGGGGTGTTCTCTTGTTCAGAATTCCGGAAAAAATAATTGGTTTGTACAAGTATAATGGCGAGCGATTAGCCCTCTTGGATCGGGCGGAGCCCTGGGCGTACTTCGAGCATGCCTACGCCCTCCCGCAGAAGTATGGCTCGAATATAGCTATCGCGTACGAGTACGGTCGGTTTGTAAAAGAAGTTCAGCATAAGCGGAAGCCCCAGAAAAAAATAGCGGTCGTCCTCTACGACCGTAAACTCGACAATCCGCGTGTCATTTACGAAGAACGGGTGCTCGCTCGCACAGATGTTACCTATCTGGGGGGTAACGGCGGTCGAATATTCGTCAATTTCTTCCACGATGAGGAGTTCACCAAGGGAGGATACCTGCTTCGGCAGAAAGATCGTAGCTGGAAGTTTAAGCGTATGGTTGCGGGGCTGCGTTTGGAGCACATCGCCCTCTTTGAAGATATCATTGTTGCGGGTAGTCCATTCTCTGATCTGGGTGAGCGTTCGCGAGAACTTCGACTTTTTCGAGACGACGAGTGGTCAGAGCTCGGAAGCGTGCGTGGGGTAAACACGGTCGAGTTTGCAGAGCTGGATGGCGATTCCGAGCCCGAGATAATTGTGGCAGATGGATTGGCAAATATTCGACAGAAACGAAGGCGTCCGCAAATCGGCGTCCTCGATTATTCTCCGAGCAAGCGAAAGTATATTCGCGTTCTCAGTAAAAAGATGAAGGGCCTGCAGGGTTCCTTGAGAAAGCTATTGCCCTTTGCGGTAGATGGGGTTCCCTATGTCCTCGGAGTTGGTGAGGAATATATCGAGCTGTATTATCCGAGGAAAGACTGGCGCAGACGCATCGTCTACCGGCGCAATGTTAATGCCGTACGTGATGACATTGATGTGTTATACTTGGGGACCGAGCAGGGGCAGACGACGCTCGCGGTGCTGGAGGATAGTGTGTTGACCCTCATGCGCGTTGCGCTGGCGGATGAAGCAAAGAATTCCCGTCGCCAAAAACGCAATCGTTCGGCCAGGCCTAAGAGACAGGGGCCTAAGAGACAGGGGCCTAAGAGACAGGGGCCCGGTCGATAGGGTCCTGAGATCCGGATTCTTGTCGCTGTTCATCGTGACAGACGTTCATCATGTTTTGGCAAAATTTGGTATGAAGAATTACATTGGCCGCAGGGGCCTTCTTTCTCTTAGTCTTTTCCTCCTCTGTGCGTATGGAGGCTTGCCCGATATTGCGCGCGCAGAGGAGTTTGTTGTCAAACTGCAGCACTATCTTTCCTACGACAGTGGTGACGAGAAGTCGGGTTCCAAGGGATACGGAACCGGTCTCGATTTGTCTCAGACCGAAGCCAGCGATAATGACCTGAAGCAGCTTTCAGGGGATGCATTTAGAAAGGTGCGTTATCTCAGTCTCCGTGGAACACACGTAAGTGACGAGGGTCTGCAGTACCTCAAAGGACTGCCGCTTAAAACACTGGTGCTGGAAGAAACAGAAATTTCCGGTTCCGGATTCGATGTGCTCAGGACCCTGCCACTGGAGTCTCTGGTTCTCGAAGATACTGCGGTTGATGATTACGGATTGGAGAAGCTGAAGGGGAGTTCGATTACCACCCTTGATCTCACACGTACCCAGGTGAGTGATGAGGGAATGGTGCACATTCGTGAGCTACCCGTGATTTCCTTAAAGCTGTATAGCACGCGGATAACTAATGCGGGTCTTCAGTATCTCGAGGGACTGCCGAAGCTAAAAACCCTGTTCATTACGGGAACCCAGGTTACCGATGAAGGCGTAGACTCTTACAAGCGACGCAATCCAGGCGTGTCGGTGATTTATTAGGCTTCTCCTGACGGTGCCACACAGGTTCCTTTTGGCCTTCGTCTTTCTTCCTGCAATTAGAACACCGGACACCTGCGAGAGACATGAGTTCAGAGCAAACGAGTGATCAGTCGGTCTGGTGCATTGATAAAGCTCCAACGGACAGTGATATAGAAAAAGCAGCGGAGCGCTACAAGGATTGCGATGCGCTCAGCGTGTTTGTCGATTTTGACACCTGGCCAGATTCACAGGGAGAACTCGACCTCGGTTTTCTTGCAGCCTTCGGTCAAATGCATGCTCTACACCTCCGCTATATCGCAGGTTTAAAATCACTTGCGTTTTTGGCCGGCCTGCCTGCTCTCAGCGAGCTTACGATCGGTCCTACAAAGACCAGCAGGCTCGACCTGACTCCGATACAGAACCTTACTTCTTTGAAAGTGTTACACCTCGACAAGCAGTCTCATCGAATCGAGGCAACGTCGGAGCTGAGTGCTCTGGAGCAACTCAGTATTCAGTCTGTCTCATTGAAGGACCTGGATTTCACACATGCGATTCCGCAGCTGGATTCTCTTAAGATAGGACTGGGGGGAACGCGAAACCTTAGCTTTCTTGCGAAGAGTCGCGTACGGACTCTCGAACTCTGGCGAATAGCAAAGGTAGAGAACGAGCACATCAAGCCACTATCACTGGCAGCCCATCTTCGACATCTCGTGTTGGATCAATTAAGCGCAGTTACCGCACTCCCTGATTTTAGCCGGGCAGTACACTTACAAAGAGTTGAACTGCGCCGCATGCAGAACCTGGAAGATATTCATACTTTGGAGAAGGCCCCGGCCTTAGAGAGTCTCGTTCTTGAGGATGTTCCGAAGATCGCCTCGCAGCAGGACTTCTCACCTCATCTTAAAAACTCCATTCAGGCAGCGAAGTCAGATCGGCAGGAGATATAGCTTTATCTGCAAATCCATCTTAAAGGGCGCGAAGCTCGCACATTATTTTATCCAAACCATACTTTCGAAAGCATTCAGAATCTTTAACCTTCAACTGAAGCTCAGCATCTTTGACCCGCGCGAATCCGACGCCGGAGTCGGAGAGGATTTCTGCTGCGCGTTTTGCTCTCTTTGGGCAGGCCTTTGCGTCAAAGAGAAGAAAGGTCGTATCGCCTGAACTGCCGCAGTGGAGGGCGCGCTGCTCTCTGTAATGCGGCGTCTTTTCACGATAGAACTCCATCGATTCAAGTTCTTCGCGGGCAAGCGGTGCTCGCAGGTAGCCAAAGGTATTCAGCGTGACGTTTTCTTCTTCTGCCTTGCGGATATCCAGATCGCCGAACTTTT
>JAUIMJ010000364.1 GCA_030433295.1 bacterium
GGATTGAGAAAAACACATGGGTATCCTGGGAGCTTTTTATCTTGAGAGTTTTTCGTAACGCATTCGACCCTTACCTTGCCGTGACCCCGCTCGCGCTCTTTTTGGGGATGCTGTTCGTTGTGGGTGTCCTGCTTTCAGGGAATACCTCTGCCGTTGCAGAGGCCGCTAGCTCAGATTTTTTCGTTCATGCCGAAGAGATTCCCTTCTATGATCAAAGCTACGATTCGCTGAGCAAGCGGATGCGCTGGCGACGCAAGATACATGGTCTGCGCATGGCAGCCCTGGATCCCAGAGTCTGGGTTATGCGTCTGATCGACAGAACCGATAACCGGGTGCTCATTCCCATTCGGCCGTATTTTCTAAAAGCCTCGATAGAAGATTCCTTCCGCTTGCGCTCCGTGTCCTTCTCCATACGGTTTGCGGCTCTCGCGGCAGGGGCGATCGATTGGAAGCCTGAGGTGCACGCCGGAGTTCTCGATATTGGATTTAAGGGGTCATACGTCACCGGTGCTCACGGACGCCGTGCAGAGGTAGATCGGAATTACGCCCTGCGTCTGAGTATGTTTCCTCGGGCTCCCTCGGGAATGCTGTATCGCTCTCAAATGAGTTCTGTGATGCTGCACCCTGCTGCCACAGCGCTACTCAAGCCTGAGACAAATTACCGTGTGAGACTGGAGCTTCTGCCCACGAAGGCTCTGGCGTATGTCGATGATGTGCTGTTTGCTGAAATAGAGGGGAGCGATCTTGATCGAGGCCTGCTCAGCCTGACTGGCGGATGGCATACGCTTTACATGAGTGACTTATCAGTTCGAGGCCTGCGCCAAAGCGAGCAAGGGGTGGAGGAAGTTGAATTTAGCGGTCTGGTTCCCACGCGCTAATATCTTTACGGTCTAGGAGAGCTATCACAGACATGCGTTTATTTTCTTCTCTACTTCTCTTTTGCTTTTTGCTTCTGGTTCCCCTGGTCCTGCTCTTTGTGCCATACCCTATAGTTCCTGAAGTCGATGTCGGGCGGGCCCGCATGTATGTCGTCGGCTTTGCCCTGAGTGCACTTCTTGTTTTTGTTCTCCTTCGAAGGCTTTCGCGAAGTGTCCCGCTTCTTGAACAAAGCGGAGAGAAAGTTGTGCGATACGGGGTTCTCCTGCTCGGTGCCGATGCGGTATTCTTCAGTATGTACCCTCCGACGCCCCTGGAGCTTCCTCTTGCGCTTTTTTGCCTGCTGATTATTGCCGGTTTGACGGGTGTATACCTTGAAAACCAAAAGTCTCTCGATGCCCCGGCTCTGTCCGCTCTTATGCTTTGCTGTTGTTGTTTGTTCTTTACGGAAATGGCGCTCAATGCCGTCCCGGATGACGTGCTGCTTAAGAATGTCGCGAAGGTAAAACCGCTTGCGCCGCATGACGGCATTAACACGGTGTACAAAAAAGCCGGGTTTCGCGGGAAGCGCGCGTGTCAGACCTGTCCCGAGAATCTGATACGTGTCATCGCCATGGGAGGGTCCAGTACCAATGGGATACCCATGCACTTTAGCAGTAGAACGTATGCTGCAGAGCTTCAGCGGATTCTGGATGAGCGCAGAGTTGGTGAGCACTATGAAGTGTTGAACGCGGGTCTGGGGGGAGCCGGAATTGTACAGGTATACAGTGCGCTGGCCGAGGAGCTGCTGGAGCCGTATAAGCCGGACATTGTGATCGTAAATTGCTGGTACAATGACCACGCTGAGATGGTGGGCTGGTACGGCCGGGCGGGTGAATCAGATAAAGAAGGATTTTTTCGAACGAGAATGCTTCGCAAGCTCGATAACTTCGCCCCCTATCGCGCGCTTCGCAATACCCGGCTGTTTGCCTTCCTGCGCTTTTATCTTCTTGAAGTAAAGAAATACAGCGCTGGTATGTTCTTCTCTGGAAGCGGTAGCTCCGGTGGTGGGAAGCCTAAGCGGCAGCCACGCAGTACCCCCGATGAGTTTCGCTGGGGACTTGAGCAGATTGTAGCGCTCGGGAAGGAGCACGATTTTCTGCCGGTGTTCGTGTACGAACCACTTAATCGAAGTGTGGACCGTGAAGCGAGCCTGGCGAAAAACGAGTACTACCGGGTGACTCAGGAGGTCGCGGTACAGGAGGGTATCCCGCTGGTCAATGTGCTTGATGCCATGGATGATCGCGTTGCTGAATGGTTGTTTTACGATTTTATCCATCCCAATCCCATGGGGCATGTCATGATCGCCGAGGAAACGTACAGCAGTATTTTTGCGACTGAGAAAAGTTCCTGGGCTAAGCGATTCTGGAGTTCCCGCGGGGTGGATTCCGACAGAGTTCTTTCGGTTGCTGAGGCTTTCCTGCAGTTTGATCGGGCCAAGTTGTCGGACGCGACGATTCGAATCAAGGCGCGAGCACCCGAGTCTGCAGATTTTCCTGTGGAGCTTTTCTGGTCTCAGAGCAAAAGCGATTTTGCGCCACTTGCTCGTCTGTCTTCTTCCTTTACGGATGTTGAGATTCCTCTGTCTGAGATTCAGGGAGACCTGCCTATACTTGATCTTCGTTTTAAAGCTGAACTTACGCAAAGTGAGTCCTGGCCGGGTTTTCCCATAGGGGAAACGGGTGTGCATAGCCCGGTGCCATTTTCTGTGAGCAGCGGGGGAAGGGATCACGGTTGGACAGTGGCTATTGAGGTTGCTGGTCAGCGGCACGATTACGATTATCGCGGGTACAACCTTGTGGTTCTGGGTTCTCGCAGTGGACAGGTGAAGGCTACGGGCGTGTTTGATGTCTTTGGTGATAAAGGAGAGAACGAGGAGCTTGCGAAGGTTCTTTCTTCGACGAAGCAATTCGAAGAGGAGGGTAGCCCTCCTGTAGTTATTCTTGCGGTCAAGACAGACGGTAGACACAATGCCAATCCCGCAGTACTCGGTCCGGCGTTCAAGTCAATTGGAGGTTCCGGGGACTTGCCTGAGGCTTTTTCCTCCTTCCTTTTGATCGGTGCCCCGGGGGCTGCGCCAGGGACGGCAATCGAGGAGACCGGCAATCAGCTTCTGACTCATGAGATAGGAAGTGACGAGGCCGCAGCCGCTCGACTGATCCAGATAGAGCCAGTCAGCACAGAGGGCTTACTCTTTGCCTCGCCCTTGCGGCTGTATTGACACCGCTGACTATCTGCTTGCTGAGTCAATCGCCTCAGCAAGTAGTCCGTGGCGCAGCGAGAAACGACATGCGCGAAAATCCTGAATACCAAAATGAGACAGGCATAGGTCGAGTATCATCGCGCCGGCCAGCATGATGTCAGAACGCTTGCGCTGCATGCCGGGCAGCTCGTCTATCTGGGTGAAGGTCAAGCCCCGAAGTCTGTTTCGCAGCTGCTGAACGTCTTCGGCCGTGCAGGGCTGAAGTGATTCTTTCTCCCCGGCTACGAGTGCGGTCACAGCGCGGGCCGTGCCGCTGGTTCCGATTGCGGTCTTCAGTGTTGCGGAAAAAGGCCGCAGGGTTTCGTTTTGTTTCAGCGTTTCCTCAATCACCTGAGTAAGCGCCTCGATCGACTTGTCGGAAGGTGGCGCGTCTCCCAGAAACTCATTGCTATAGCGAATTGCTCCCAGGGGCAGACTATCGAATGCGAGTATCTTGCCGTCGGCGTAAACACTGAACTCCGTACTGCCCCCGCCGATATCGATAAACAGGGCCGAAGCCGGCAGGTCTTTTTCGTTTGCAATAATTCCCCGGGCAATCAGTCGGGCTTCCTCCTCTCCGCTCAGAATGCGGACGGGCCATGAGCATATCGCATTGAGTTCCGCGATGAACGAGGGGCCGTCTT
>JAUIMJ010000365.1 GCA_030433295.1 bacterium
GACTGTCGCAATGCACCACTTGCCGGCGATAGCCAGGGGAACAACTTCCGCGAGAACGCGTACGTTGCCTTAAAGGCACTATCAAGAGTGCGTGCCGTCAGCGGCAGAACCTCCGTAAAATGGGCAAGCCGCAACGGTGGTGCCGGGCTTTTGTTCCAGCGCCTGGACGCCGGCGGTAATGTCATTCCGTTTCGCGACGCTGACGGCCGAAGATACAACTGGTACTGCCTGGGTGGGCGATCTGAGTTCAGTAACCTCACAACGAGCAGCAGAGGCTACAATATGTGGCTTCGCGGCCCGGCCGGAGCCAATGGGGGGCCGGCGACGAATTCGATTTGTCCTGGGGGGAGGGTTGATCATCAGGCGTTGAAGGTGCCGCGTGGAGGATCTTTCAGGATTCGTGCGTTTTTGAGTAACACCGGTGCGAACGACCTTTTGGCGGATGTGGATTTGGCTTGGTATTTTGATGAGTATCTTAGTGAAGAAGGGACGGAGAACCGTGTCGCATGTAAGAAGACTTTGCGTTTCGGAAGTGACTCAAGTTCGTTATGCAGTAGTTTTTCTGAGAACGATTGCGAAGTCGATTGTTCTGACTCCCGAACCCAGGAATGCGTCAGTCTGAAGTCTGAGCCTTTCAAGCTTGCATCGTGTACGGCAACCGAGAAACCTGACCTAAACAGATACTCCTGCCAGCAAACCCCAGAGTCCTCCCCTAACCGAATAATTCGCTCATCCCTCGGCACAACTTCTGCCGCCTGTTCAGCTCCGGCCGCACCCGCATCCAGCGGAGCGCTGGATCAAAACAGCATCTGCGGATTCGAGCCGATGCAGGGACAGCGGGTGCAGGTCGCAAATGTCCCGGGCAATTGCCCTTCAGCCACGCAGGTTGACCAAGCCTTCACCTGTGAAAATCCCGTGCTTGAATCAGCTACCGGAGATGCCACTTCGTGCCCCGGTCTTTTTGCCAGAAAGAGCAAGCTTGCTCTGGCAACAGAAGCCATTAACCAGAGTCAGTCTGGAACAAACTTTGGCGAAGAAGCAGAAATACTCTGGGGTGCAAAAAACGCACTACCGTCTATTACCGCATTATCACCATATTTGAATGGGCAGAGGGTTTCCGGTGATTCCATCAGCTCTCAACGAAAAAGCCTCCAGGACCCTGATAACTTCATTCAACAGTTTGAGAAGAAAAACGGGGAAACTCCTGCCTCTGCAGATTTTCTTCCAGCAATTCTTGCCGAGTCTCCGGAGCTCTCGAGAGAGCATGGCCTTGATGAGTTCTCAAGCGCTCCGGAGCAATACGTTAGCCCGCGACGTCTTTCTTCTGAAGCAGTCGCCTTATCACGCGACTACCCCTTTAAAGAAGCCGTCAGAGAAATCTACTACGGACAGGTCGACGATACCCGTGGCTGGGATTTTGAACCCGACTGTGAATACGATTCTCAGTGCAATGGAAGCTTTACGGCTTTTGATTCTGAAGAACAGATGCTTCGCTCCTTTGCCGCAAGCGAGATAGCAGAGGCAGCCGATGAGCAGTATGTTTTCAACAGCAGCTCTTCCGCGTACGGTGCTCAGCACTTTCCGCTGCTTAGTAAGGCTGAGCTTGCGACGCGTCTCGATGAACCGGAGTGCACACCGTTTCGAAGTATCTGCACTAAGGAGCGACCGAGTAGTGAACAAAGTGTGTTCCTCGGACGCCTGTCCGAAGAGCCAGAGGCATGCAGCGACGGAAGCTACTTTGATTGTTTCAGTGAAGCAGTCGGTGTGGAGAATCTCGATGTCGAGGTTACTGAGGGAGTGGATCTTCAGCTTGCGACGCAGAGAGGTCTGTCCGAGCTGCAGCGCATTGTTCCGTATGCTAAGATTTGTTCTCTTGAGAATTCCGGCTGCACGAATATAGAAGTCGACACAGATTCCGGTCGAATGGCGAGAGTTTCTGTGACCTATCAGATGCCACTCATATTTCCGCTCGATTTATTTGTTGGTGCTGAGAGTATTCCCATCACTCACACAACCGAAGAACTGATAGAGCGCCGGGCCCTGGGTCAGGTGAGTTTTGACTAGGCGATCTGCAGTCTCGAGTTATACCGGGAATTCACGCCAGGGAACCGCCGGTATTCCAATCACAGACTTTCTGTTATAGTTCCCAAACCTTAGCTGAATGCTCAGCTGGTATAGTATCCAGTCTCGGCGGAGAATTGCGTGTTTAGAAATCTACTTATAGCAGCCAGTCTATTGCTCTTGCCTTTGCTTGCAGTTGCGCAGGCATCAGCCGAGGAGTTGTCGGTAGCGATTCCGGATCGCGTTCTTAGGGAGCTTTCTTCGGCTGCATGGAAGTTTCGAGCGAGTGGCCTTGCTGATGAGGTAAAGTTCGCAATCAGCATTCCCGGCGGTAGCAGAGAAATCTCCCTGATTCCCCATGAGATCCGCAGCCAGCGACTGATTGATCTGGAGGAGGCATCGACTTCCGGTGTTCGTGTTGATCTTTTTAAAGGGAAAGCCGACGCTGTAGAGGCTTACTCACGTTTTTCTCTAATTTCCGAGGAAGGGAAGAGACTGAAGCTTCGGGGTTTTCTTAAAATCGATGGCCTTGAGTATGTGCTCGAGTCCGGATTGCCTCAGGGGCAGGTCGAAAACTATCGATTACGAAAAACTGAAGATGAAATCACTTGTGGAGTTGAGGAGCATTCGAATTCTGATCGCCCCCTGACTTCCCAGCGTTTAAGTCGTAGCCTGCTCAGTAGTCTCAGCAGAACTACCAGGGTTGTCGAGCTTGCGACAGAGGCGGACTTTGAATACGTGCAGGAGTATGGAGGGATAGCTCAAGCCAACGCTAACATACTGACAATTGTAAACGGGGCTGATGCGATTCTTCAAGATCAGCTTGGTGTCCGTTTACAGGTGGTTTTTCAGCACGGTTGGGAGCTTGATGCAGATCCCTACGATGCTGAGTCTTCGTCGCCACTATTAGGTGAGTTTAGAGACTATTGGAATTCCAGTTTTCAATCGGTAAACTACGATGTAGCACATTTGTGGACAGCGAAAGGTATTACAGATGCGTCAGGAATAGCCTTTCGTGACGGAGTGTGTTCGTTTGATCGCTACAGTCTCTCACGCAATTTGACCCCTCCAAATCGCTCAAAAACCCTGGCTCACGAGCTCGGGCACAACCTGGGTGCTGTCCACGACGACCCCGACGAGTGCATCGGCGGTGCTGGCGAGTTTAAGAACTGGGTCATGTGCAGTGTTTCTCTCTTCGACGCCACCCAATTCTCCCCAGCAAGCAAAAGCGACATAGCCAACCGCCTCACCACCGCAAGCTGCCTCGCCACCGAAGAGGGCCAAAACGAAGCCCCAGCGCTAAACAATCCCGGCACTCAGAATATCAACGAAGGCGAACTGCTGACACTTCAACTTTCAGCAAGCGACCCGGACGGTGATTCCCTGAGCTTCAGCGCCGTTTCCGTTCTTCCTGCCGGGGCAAGTTTCAGCAGCGGGGGACTACTAAGCTGGAAGCCCGCAGGCGATCAAAGCGGGGCAGTCTCGTTTACTATCAAAGTTCAGGACCCCGGCGGACTGAGTGATACTGAAACGTTTAATATCGTCGTTTCAAACAACTCAAGCATTCCGCCATTGCCTGCCCGACATGCTGTCGGAGATTTTGATGGTGATGGCAACGCCGAACTCTCTGTCTTTAGAAACCCGAGCGGGAGCTGGTTTTCAACTAAAGCTGATAACTCCGATTCTCTTTCCTCCGTTCAGTTTGGCCTCCCCGGAGACGTACCAAT
>JAUIMJ010000042.1 GCA_030433295.1 bacterium
TCGACAAATACTGACTTATCAACGCCATAGGGAATGGAGGTAACGACGATAAAGCGTTTTTTAGTCCTGCCTTTCTGGGTTTCTATCTCGTAGTCACCGCGCATGCGAATCGCGCCACGACCCGTGGCATAGATCTCCTTCAACTCTTTCTTGGAGTTCAGAATGAGGCATCCAGTAGGAAAATCCGGCCCCTTTATTGCGTTAAGCAGGCGGGAGTCTTTTACTTCCTCATCATCAATAAGCAGTAAAAGTCCTTTCACCAGTTCGTTCAGGTTATGAGGTGGTATAGCTGTCGCCATACCAACCGCAATTCCGGACGCTCCATTCATCAACAGGTTTGGAACTCGAGAAGGCAGAACGACGGGTTCCTTGACCGTCTGATCAAAGTTGTCCCGTTCACTAACCGTCTCCTGACCGATGTCCCCTATCACCTCAAGAGCAAGGGCTGTCAGACGGGCCTCGGTATATCGATACGCCGCCGCTGAATCGCCATCCAGGGAACCGAAATTTCCCTGACCATCCACCAGGGGATAACGAAGGCTGAAGTCCTGTGCCATACGGACCATGGCATCGTAGCAAGCCGTGTCACCGTGGGGGTGATAGCGGGCCAGAACCTCTCCCACGACTGCCGCAGATTTTCGATAATGTTTGTCGGGATTGAGCTTGAGGTTGTGGCTCATGGCGTAGAGGATGCGCCGTTGCACCGGCTTCAATCCATCTCGCACATCGGGCAAGGCTCGACTGCTCACCACGCTCAGGGCGTAGGTAAGGTAGCGAGTCTGCGACTCTTCGGATAGTTCTACGTCTAAAATTGCCACTTCTGACCTTCTGAGAGAACGAGGGAATAACTAAGACCTCAAGATTCCCTGCTATTTTTACGGAATTGATTCCCCTTAGGCAAACGAGTTTTATTACCCCGCCTTTCATGCCTTGGGGACCCCCTGATTACCTCTGCGAAAGACTAACTGCAAGTAGCATTAGCAGGGGGATAAGATCCATAACTGACTCTTGATATAAACAAGCCGTAGCGATAGAACAGCTTTCATGAGCGAAGACGATCGCGATAGAACCGAAGAGAAACGAAAGTTTTTCAACGAAGGAATGGAATTCGACCACGTGCTCGTGCAGCTTGACTCGCGATCCGAAGGTGTCGACGTCCCCGCGCATCTTTCACAGGACCCCGCCCTCACCCTCAAGCTAAGCCATTTGTTCCAGGGAGAGACCACCGAGGACGAGAAGGCGATTACTTCCTACCTTAGTTTCTCTGGCAGCTATTATTGCTGCTACCTCCCCTGGACCGCGATATGGGGCATGACCTCCAGCGAGGGTGAAAACAGAGTCTGGGCCGAAGATTTGCCCCGCGAAGTAATGGTGCGCGTGGCCAGAGAAAAGATTTCGGAGCTTGGCCGGCGGTTTATCGGACGAAAAAAGTCAGCCCCGGACCCTGACTCCGAGTCAGCAGATAGCGCCGAAGACAGCAAACAGGACGAGCCGACTGCCCGGAAGCAAAAACCCCGCCCGCAACTTGCCAGCGTTCCTCCTGTCCCCCCGGCTGTCGAAGCCGAGGGCGATGCCGGAGAAACAGAACCGACTAAAGACAGCAATGGTGAAACGCCCCGAAAGAAGGGGGCACACCTCAAGCGCATCAAGTAGGAGCAAAGGCGTCTTTGAGAAAAAGCACTAGATGGGTGTGGATCTGCGCAGCTCTCGGGCTCCTTATGTTCTTCATACCTCTCGAACCCAAGGGATATAAGATCTTCCTCGACCCGCTGTGTGACGCATTACACTTTGGTGCTTTTTTTATCTTCACTGCCGGCCTGCGCCACTACCTCATTAGTCGTGGAAGTGAAAACTTTGCTGCGACTCTGAGCAGCGCCGGCTTCATGAGCCTGGCGACCGTTCTCATCGAGATGATTCAACCATTTGTCGGACGCTCAGCAAGCATCCAGGATGTGGGATACGGTATCTGTGGTGTCTTCTTCGCCGTGTCTACTCTCTGGGTCTTTAGCCAGAAAAGAACGCCGATCATTTTTATCATTGGCGGGGGCGTCGCTTTGTTTATGCAGATAGCACTTCTGATGCCGAGTGCCTCGGCATACCGAAGTCTGAAAATTTCCGATAAGCAGTTCCCTCTGCTCGCCGATTTTGAACATCCCCTTGAGCTAAAACTCTTTGAAGGTGCCACATACAACGCCGCCCCCTTCGCAAGAGTCGGCGGCATCGCAACCAGCGGACTGCATAGTCTATGGGTCCAAACAAGTGCAGGAGTGAACAATCTTAGGTTTGATGCGAGGTATAAGGACTGGACCTCCCGGAACACATTTGGCTTCGAAGTGTACAACCCCAACACACAGCGCTTTCGCCTGCATCTCAGAATTGATGACGACGAGGACTGCAGCGATCACGAGGATCGCTATAACAGCAGCTTCCTCGTTGACCAGGGGTGGAATCGGGTTCGAATACCGCTGAGCGACATCGCTGCCGGCCCCGAAAATCGCAGCCTAAACATCTCGGCCATTCGACAGATTCTCTTTTTCACCAAACCAAAAGGGACGCCCGAAGACGAGGAAAAAGAAATCATCTCTTTTTATCTAGACCATATACGACTTGAGTAACAGAGCCGAGAAAGATCTTAGTAACAGACTGGCGGAACGGCTCCTGCCGACAAAACCTTAGAGGAACATTTCATGAAAAAATTACTTTGCGCCAGCGTATTTGCACTTATCAGTACAGGCCCGGCGCTTGCAGCCGAGCTTCCCGATATCAAAGCGGGACTTTGGAACATCACCACGCAGGGAGACTCAAGCCAGACGGTGAAGCAGTGTGTCGATAAAGATACGACCAAAGCCTTGTTTGAAGCGGGCACAAAGGCCCTGGGTGATCAGTGCTCTGCAATCGACATCAAAAAGCAAGGGAACAGCTACACCTCGACGGTCAACTGTAAGATGATGGGCTCGACGTTCAAGGCCGTCAGTACAATCAAGGGCGATTTCACTACGGAGTACCAGAGCACCACAAAAACTACGATTGACCCACCGCTAATGGGTCAGGCCGGAAAAACTGAGACTGCTTTCGCCAAGTACGTTGGCCCCTGTGAAGAGGGCATGGAACCAGGTGATATCATTCTCGGCACGGGACAAAAAATGAACGCTCTGAAAATGATGGAAAACATGCCGAACCTCGGCGCCCTACAGAAGAACATGGGTGGCGGTAACGGGCAGAAAATGCCAAGCCCGGAGCAAATCCAAAAGATGATGGAAGCCGCACAACAAATGCAGCAAAATCGAAACTAAAAGCAGATGGAAATAGGCCCTCTCTGTAATGACAACACCGCAGAGAGGGTCTGTGATTTAGGCTCTCTTACGCCGTGCTCTACGCATAGCAACAACACCTAAGCCCAAGAGCGCCGCACTGGCCGGCTCGGGTGTGGGAACACCCGTAATAGCCAGGTCGATACCACGACTACCAAGCAAGCCACCAGAACCACACGCTGACGAATTTCCTCGAAGGCAGTGCTCCTGCACACCCGCTCCCCATAGGTAGAACGTCAATCTCTTGTCAGCGGAAAGAGATACCCCATTGAAAAAAGCAGCTACGTTAGCGCGGTCGAAAGAAAAAGTTGACCCATACACGAAGGCATTCGCTGTACCAGGATTAGATACGATGCGATAATCTGCAGTACCTCCGATTACGTGCGTAGGTATTCCGAAGGGATACACTCCGGAAGGCGGTGTATATGCAGCGCCGACACTCAGCACTCCTGAAATTCTCATAAAGTCGCCCGTCGAACCTCCACGAGAACTGAGATTCAAAACAGCTTCAAAGGTAATGATATCATCTATGGACAGTCCGCCGGACATATCAACGTCGTCGTATGTCATCAAAGTCGTGGGCGTTACCACGATATCGTGAGTGATAGGACCACTCATTCCCGGGCCGACATGTAAAACAGAAAAATTCGCCTGGGGCTCACTCGTCCGATTTATCGATGTTCCTGTATAGTCGATAGGAACAGCAGATGCCTCAGCAATAAGGAAAAAACTGAAGAGCGATACACGTAAGAGCGATTCAAGGAGAGTTTTTAAGTTGAGTGTTCTTTGAAACAGCGCTGATAGTAAGGAGATCATACTTCTTTCCCCGCAAAGAGTGGTAATGTTCACACCGGGAAAGTAATACCATATTCCTAGGAATAATCCAGCGGCTCGCCTCTGAGTGGCTAAAGTTGCGAAATCATATAAGGAATCTAGAACGCCAGACGAATGCGAGAGCCTATCTTCCCTGGCTCCACCTCAAGTCCGACATATCGAACCAGCTCAGTCCGACCACCGCCGACTTCCTCGGTAAACATATCAACCGGCACGATACGGACACCCTCTGAGGGGCTAATCTTCAGGCGAGGATGATAACGAAATCTCAGAACCACCTTCGGAGAGCGTGGTGTTACAAGAATAGTATCCCGCGCCACTTCAAGCTGAGCATCTCCAGACTGCACATACCCGTCGGGATGAGGATTGCGCTCAAAGATCCTGAAGCGGCCGATCTTGGCAACCTCCTTATACCCTGGCGTACTCTGGCAGTACTTGGCCCATTCCCGCTTATGGGTGATAACGGAGCTTGCATTGATCATATCGAGGAATCGTTCGATACCAGCACTCCCCTGTTCCCTGAACTCAGAAGGAATCGGATCCACGGTACTCCATCGGCGATGATAGTAATCAAAGGCATACATCGGTTTCCCTGAGAGATATGCCAGTGGTGCGATATGTCCTCCGTCCTGAGCAGCCCACCAACTCTGACCGAGCTCGTGGAGGATGAATCCCGAGAAAAAGACCCGACCCGAACCGCCATGCTCAGCAATCGCCTCACTTAAACGCCAGACCTCCTCATCCGCAAAACGATACTTCTCATGTGACCTGTTAAGAAATGTGGCCGCGGTGCTAATCGGTGTAGCCACTACACCAGCCGCGAGCACACATACGATCAGCAACGCCGGCGCCCGGTAGAGGGCACGCCCCTCCAGCATGTGTAAAGCTCGGCGATACAAATGGTCGATAGCGTAGGCCGCAGGGATGGCCGCAAGAAAAGCCGCCGGCAAGATCATTCGTTTCAATTCCAATTGAGGCTTGAGCGAATCGATAACGGCAACACAAAACATCAACCAGAGAAGTGTCGCGCCCAACACCCGAGCAAGCACCCTGCGCGCCAGCAGGAAAAGACCGGGGATCGCAAATAACACGAGGATTGGATTAACTTTCGCAAACAGTTGCTGCACCCTGACAAACTGCGCCTTGAAAGGATCCGATGCAGCCTGAGACAATTCACCACTGAAGTGGCTGGCATGTGAGCCGGGCAGGCTTGCCCCGGATAAAAAGCTTCCTACTTTTGACTCCGTCAGAAACGTCAGTATCCACGGTCCGTTTAAAACAGAAAACAATAAAGCAAAGATGAAAATCTTAAGTAGGCGCTCGCGGGCGAAGGTCTTCCTGTAATCGATCAGGGCAAAGAGCAGTATCGGCAAGACGACCAAACTAGACAGGGTCCAACACAAGGCCAAAGAAGAAACGACGAGCAAAGCGATCGTCGTTGACCAGGTAGGTTCCTCATCCTCCAGCGCCATCCTGTAGCAAAGCGCAAGGGTGAGCGGAAGCAGTCCGACCGATAGGCTGAATCCGATAGTACCATATTTTAGCAGCCACTCGTAATACCCGGAGGAAGATCCAAGGGCCAGAACGGCGGCAAGACAGGACACTGCGGGAGAAAACTGCAGCACACGCCCTGCCAGATAGATCGCCCAGGGCACGATTCCAACAAACACAAGAGCAATCATCACGGTATACCAATGCGCTCCCGATACGCTGGCAAAGTCCGGCAGGAAATACAGCAGAGGCGATACCAGAAAAAAGAAATTCAAGACCCCCGAGGGGAAAAACTCGCGCGCCGAGTAACCAGCGTTCCAATCGGTGTTGTAGAAAGGGATAAGGGGGAAGTGATCCCTTAGTAAGATCAGCCGATAATAGAAACTCGGGTGATCATCACTAAACAGCATGCGCCCATGGGCAAACTCAAGAAACAAAAACCCGATCAGAATCTGAACGCTCAACAAGAACAGATGTTCCAGTCGCATTCCGAAAAAAGAGCCATTCCATGTTCGATAACGCAGAAGGAGTGTAATTAAGGAGCCAGAGACTCCAATCCACAAAAAATCACTTCTCAGGAGCGATGGCGGATAGTAACCGAAAGACCGCGATACCGCCTCACTGAGGACAAACAAGAGAAAGCCAAAGAGATACACCTCTGGCATGGGTAGTATTTTCAAATCCTCAAAACGCCGCAGGAATGGAATACGCAGGCTCGTCGCGAGAAGACATGCGACGGCAAGAAGAACACTGAGGACTATTGACCACTTCCAAACGCGAGCAGCCAGGATGATCGGGCCCTCGGGAGAGAAAAGTCGTGCGGACTGCAAGAGCAGGCCGAGCAGCGCGCAACAGAAAAGCACGTTGGCTACCAGCGAGACGACAAAAGAGTCATTGCCCTTCTTGAATATGGTAAAACTAGCAATTCGCATTAATCTTTCTCGTCAAACACCATCAGGAAAGCCGACTAAGAAACCCAAGCAATAAACCCGACCAAGAAACTCAACGGGCCCAGGTTTTCCAGTCCTTACACCTTACTGCCCCGCCCAACAGTCTCTCGATGACTATCGCTCTTTTCCCCGCGCCGGTCGAGCATGAGTAAACAACAACCGATGAGAGCAAGAATCACAATCTTGGCTCGCAATACAATTCCTACGCTAAGTCCCTCGGCTCGAGTCGCTCCAATTCTTTGCAGGAGAAAAAGAAATGCTCCCTCCTGCACCCCAAGGCCACCCGGGGTAATCGGTACCATGCTCACAAGTAACACCAGAGGGACCACTACGAACAAGCTGGAAAACTCTGCTCCATCCCAGGCGACGGCTTTTGCCGCAAGATAGGTGTTAACAACCGTCAACACGTGAAAGAAGAACGAGAGGACCAGAGCTTTTGCTAAAAGCGGAAGGTTCGACCTCGCATGAGCCATTCCTTCATCAAACGACCTCGCCGTTTTCTCAAGAAGTCCCCTGAGCGAGCCCGAGGGCAAAAGCCCAAGAAACCAATAACAAAAAGAAAAGCAAAGGCGTGCAAAAGAAACCGAAAAACAGGCTGCGGCCAGAATCGCTGCAACAAATCCCACGAGGAAAATAGCAAGGCTCAGATCTTTCGTTGCCTCAGCCCCGTAGAGGACTGAGGCAACACCAAGAAGGGCCATTGCCAGCAAGCCGGTGAAGCGTTCGAGAAACGTCGCTATGAGAGCATCCCGCTGACTTCCCATATATTTACCGACGTGGTAGCTCCGCGCCACATCCCCGCCAATATACGACGGGGTGAAGGTATTGAAAAAATAAGAAATGGTATAGAAGCGCATGAGGCGAAGGATGGGGACATCTGAACCGGAAGCACGCAGGAAAAGCTGCCATTTGAGACAGCTCGCCCAGATCATCACCACTGACAGCAACAATAAATAGACGAGATACTCCGGGCGGGCATTGGCAAGGGTATGGCCAAGCTCATCAACCCCGACGATCCAGAGAAGAAAGGCGCAGGCAATGAGAGCAATGATGATTCTCATCGACTAGTTCAGCAAATCGTTCTCTTTATACCAGGAATAAATGCGCTCGACCTCTCCCTTAAATGAGAGCTTTGGCTCATATCCCAACTCTTCACGAGCCTTGGTCGTATCAAAGCAGCGATCCTTGGTGAAAAAATCTACTCTTCGACGGTAAATAGGCGGCTCAACGCCAATCGGCTTACATATCACCTCGACGAGCGATCCAAGGAGCTGAACCGGAAGTGCCGGAATTTTTACGGGAAGCGGCTCAACGCCGGCGGCCTCTGCGACATTCAAAACAAGCTCTGAGATAGTTGCAGGAGTTCTACCTGCAAAGATGTACGTCTGCCCTTTCGCTCGTTCAACGGTCGCAGCAAGCAAAAAGCCTTCGACCAGATCTTCAACATGCACCCAGTGCGTGAGGGTTTCTCCACTCCCGATAATAGGAAACTTTCTTTGCGCTACACCCTTGAATAATTTGAGCATACGCATATCACCCTCACCCCAGATCATCGCAGGGCGGACGACAACTCCTTCAACTCTCCCGCTTCTGAACCGCTCCTGCGCAAGCTTCTCTCCCTCACACTTGGTGAGCTGGTAAATATCTCCGGGGCGATACTCTTCATCTTCAGCTGCCGGCGGATTCGGTATGTGACTGTGCACTCCAACAGTACTACAGTGCAGCACTCTTCGAACCCCGAGTTCCTCAGCCGCATCGAGAACATTTCTGGTTCCTTCTACGTTCACCTCGTAGTATCGTTCATCGCCATGCTTCGCCTCGCGAAACAGTGCAGCGATGTGAAAAACCAACTCGCAACCTCTGACCGCGGAGAAGACCGCATCGCGATCACAGACATCGCCACGAGCTACTTCAACTCCCAGAGACGCAAAGCTGTCGAGGACCTCTTGCTTACTGCTCGCACGCGCAAGCACACGAACATCAGCCCCCTCAGAAACCAATCGCTTTGTCAGGTGAGTACCGACAAAGCCGGTCGCTCCCGTTACCAGAACTTTCTTGCCTTTGAGCTGTTCCATACTTCATCCTCGGGAACGCCGCACATCCCCTTTTCCCTACAGGTAAGATTCCTACAAATACGTGTGAAGCGACCACATTGCACAGACCCAGTGTATAGATAGACCCAGTGTATAGATAGACAATGTGCATAGACAGACACAGTGCATAGAACTGAGAAACCTTGGCGCCCCTGACTACAATGTGCGTATCGCATTAAAAAGCTTCGCGGCAAAATACTACGAGAAAATGGCACTTACAAGATTATGAGTGGAATAAATCCCGACTGAGATTGGATTTTGACAGAAGCAGGGCCAAAAAGGACCGAAAAAACCGAAAGAAGAGCAAAGAGACGATCACTGGTCTTTGCCGAGTTTTTCATCTTTCTCGGTAGCTTCAAGCTTCTGTCTGACCTTCTCACATATGGCACCGGCACGGCATTCAGGTTCACTCGGGGTCAATCCGAGAAATGCACGAAAGGGAGCAAATACATCTTCCGGAACACTTCCCGAAGGTGCCGTAACTCTTGGACGATACACTTCACCCCCTTTACCCTTGTTCTGGGAAGCACTACCTTGATGCTTCACAACACCCGGGCCACTCCGTGGAGGCCACAGGTAGAAAATGCTGATGTATTCCAGTGGGGCCTCTTTTGCATCCTGCGTAAGGCGGCCGTCAGCATCTCGGTACCGACCGTCAACAATAGCAAAATCCTGCTTCTCGCCGACGTAGCAGACGACTTCTCCGAGTCGCAATTTTCGCCGAACTCCTGAAGCAGGATCCGCCTCATTATACACGGGAACCCCATCTTTCTTTGAGCGGTAAAGAAGACAGGTGGATGCGTGCGGATCCTGACTAGCCGCGGATGGTTTTGAATCTTCTACAGAAGTGCTTTGCGCCAGCGAGGCCACGGGAAACGAGAGACCGAAACACAAACATGCCCACAAGAAGCACAGCAAAAATACCTGACAAACCATGTATCGGCATCGCTCAGATGCGATTCGGGATAGTAAAGTCATCTGGCACAATATCTTCGGGTTCAAAGGAGCACACTTCATCTTCACAGCTATCGACTCGGGCAAAACGCGGACCGCGGCGCAGAAAATCCAGCATCGCATCAATCTGCCTTTGCGTACCATAGAGAAGTGCCTCCACACTGCCGTCGTCACTATTGCGGACCCAGCCCCTTACGCCGTGCTTTCTGGCAACTCTTCTGGTAGCCGCACGAAACCCGACTCCCTGAACCCGGCCACGCACAATAACGGAACATTTAATCGCCTGGGTCATTTGATTTTCCCTCTTTGTGAATGCGCACTCCGTATACGGCAACAGGAACATTACCAAACCAATATGCACGCAGGGGGGCTTGTACCTCAGCATCAAAGTTACAGGATACCTCCATCGGCAGAAACGCCTGATCGCTCAGGTCTTTTAAGACTACCACACTCTGACAGCGTCCGAGCTCAATGCGGACGACATAGCGTTCAGGGGTTAGTCCCGGATCCAGAGCAGCTCCCGGCGGAAGCATCAACCAGAACCGGGCGGTGTACGTGCCGGGGTTAAAACGCAAGGCATTACCAAACAGCAGATAGCCTCGAGGATCCACACCGGGCACCGCCTGAATCGCATCGAAGTCCCCGGCGAAACCATCCGGAACGATAGGCGCTATGTCCGCAAACTTCAGCAAACGCCCCGTCCGTCGCAACTGATGCACCGCCGGAATATGCATATCGCGTTCCGGACTATAGCAGGGTATCGGAACCTCATATACTTCGAGCAGCTCTGCTCCGGCTTTTTTGTAGCGAAACTTCAACGACTCCCCGGCAACACGAGAAAACTCAGAATCCGCGAGTGCCTCCTTGAACTGGGGAAACACGATCAACATGTCTGCATCATACGTCCCGTACGAGGAACGAAAGGTAAGCCGAGGTTTTCGATATTTCTGTGCATAGGAGAACTTTATAACCTCTGCGTCACCAAAGACGACGACACTCAGTCGACGATCTCGACGAATACTCTCTTCATGGAGGAAGGCAAGGGCGTCCGGCACCCCCGCGAGCGCAATACCACGACCTCGCTTTACTGCCTCTACCAGCCCGCCGCTTACTGCGTTGTGATACAGATCATAATCGGGTGCCCAGGCGAGACTTAGCTTTGCATAGCCCAGAAAAAAACCAATCAGTAAGGCTCCCGCGACCGAGACGGATCCGCTGAACGCCACCCGAGAAAGGCCGCTCAGCATAAGTCGAGAAAAGCCATACACGGCAAAAAGATAGATCGCCGGCAGCACCGGCACCACGTAGCGCAGTGTTTGCTTAGATGAAATACTAAGCGGCAGCGTCCAAAGCGCCACGAGAGCGAGCACAGACACAATAATACTTTTTCGAACGCGACTCTCCTCAGAACCGGCCTTGTAGTCCAGCAGCAGATATACAATGCTGAGAAAAATTCCAATAAGGACAACCGTGGGGAGTTGGGAAACGTAGAGCGAGAGATAGCCGTATTCGGGAGGACTCCAAACGGTTCCATATGCTTTGTGTTTCTCCCCCGACAAACCCGCGACCCAGGTCCAAAAGCGGATTAGATTTTCCACAACCGCCGGCACCAGAGTCAGCGCAAAAACCAAAACTGAGGCTACCAGCAGCGCCGGTCGCCAGGCTTGCTGACGAGAAGTCTTGCTTCCATACCCAATCCACCCGAGAAGAAGAAGCACTGGCAGCAACACAAGAGGCCAAACCGCCTGCATGTGCAGACCTGCGGCGTAGGCTGCGTCTGCAATACTCGAGTGCACAGCCAATCGAATGCGATAGTCGCTATCGTGATGCCACATCCGGGTATAGAGCAGGCCCAGCAGGAACTGACCTGCCAGAAACGCGTATACATCGGACCAGGAAACAAGCGTTCGCTCGCCGGAGTCCTCCTCGACAGAAACAAAACGGTTACGCACAAACTTGTAGGCGACAAAAAAGGGAAGTAGCGCAAGAGCGGTAGGCTTAGTCAGGACGGCGGCGCCCCAGAGTAATCCCGCCAGGATCTTTAGCCTCGCAGATCCTCTATGCACCGCAGCCATGTAGGCAATGACTGTTGTAGCAACAAAAAGTGTCAGGCCAGAGTCGATATGCGCCTGCCTCGAAAGTCCGGCATGATGAGGATCCAAAACCAGCAGTAATGCCGTAGCGAGAGCAATCCAGGGATTAAAGACCCTGGAGGCGAAAAAATACACCAGAGGGATCAACAGCGAGGAAAGCAGTATGTTGCTCAGACGCGAGGCGCTTAGTCTATCGACAAAGCCGGAATCACCGACCGAGAATCCCATGACTCGATTATAGCGATTGGCTAGGAACTGACCGCTCGCCATTACAAACGCCGGAGGCAAACCCGGATGGGTAAGATGCGTGCTTACATTAGCTATCTCACCATGCTTGAGATTTTTAAGGACGAGATTGCTGCGTGCCACCCAGTGCAGCTCGTCGGCCTGGGTAGATATCTCACTAAAACTCGCCATCCGAAAAGCAACCGCAGCGACATAGAGCAGCAACATCGGTAGAAGCACGGATCGCAGTAGGCCGAGAATCGTCATCCCTCGATCGTTCACATCAGCTCTCCGAGGTCAGACAATCGCATGTACATTCCCAACACCAGCATCCTAAACGAGGGGTTCCTGAGCAGTCTTTGGATAAACTATTTGCGATTGTATCCTACGACCGCTCTAGCGTTTCTTCTGTCCCCGGCATACATGCTGGTTTCTCCATCGCCTCAACGGGCGAAGCACATCTTTGGGGATAGGGTTTAATGACACATTAAGCATATATTTGATAGTCAATGCCTCAACTCCGGTTTTCTAACTCCGGGTTTTTTTATGAGAATTGACAATGCTGCTGAGCATACTTATCTTCACAATGCCACTAGGATATTATTATCTGGTGTAGCCACGAACAACCGAAAGCAGAGCATCTGTGATGTCTGCTCCTTATTTAGAACGAGCAATGACTGACTCTACACCACATTCGGCCGCCGGCTCATCGACGATGAGCGATAAGGAGCTCATCAGCAATATTGAGCAGCTCAAGCGCGAGAAGAATGCTGTTATTTACGCACACTTTTATCAGGAGTCTGCGATTCAGGATATCGCCGACTATGTCGGTGATAGTCTGGGGCTTGCTCAAAGGGGCGCAAAGGAAGACGCCGATATCATTGTATTGGCTGGTGTGTTTTTCATGGGTGAGACCGCAAAAATTCTCAGTCCGGAAAAAAAGGTGCTGGTTCCCGATCTGGCTGCGGGTTGCTCACTGGCCGACAATTGCGAGGCCGGAGAATTCGAGGCTTTTGTGAAGCAACACCCCGATCATGAAGTAGTGACCTACGTCAACTGCAGCGCGGCAGTGAAGGCCCTCAGTGATATTCTCTGCACGTCCTCGAATGCAGTCCGCGTGATCGAATCCATACCTGAGGATAAGCCAATTCTTTTTGCGCCGGATCAGCATCTCGGACGCTACCTGCAAAAAGTTTCCGGGCGAAATATGCTCTTGTGGGAGGGAGCCTGTATCGTCCACGAAACATTCGACGCAAAAGCAATTGTAAAACTAAAAGCCCGGCATCCAAATGCCCTCGTGTTAGCTCACCCCGAATGCCCGGAGCCTGTCCTAGATCTTGCAGATCACATCGGCTCAACAAGTTCACTTATCGCATTCGCGACCGAGGACAGCGGACAGGAGTATATCGTGGTGACGGAGTCAGGCATCATCCACCAGATGCAAAAGAACTGTCCGGAAAAAACCTTCCACGCTGCGCCAAACAACGAGAACTGTAGTTGTGCCGAATGTCCGTTCATGCGGCTCAATACCCTGGAGAAGATTTACAACTGCCTGCTCAAGGAAACGCCCACAGTCGAAGTACCGGAGGATATTCGATTGCGTGCGGTTCGACCTCTGGAGCGCATGCTTGCATTGGGCTAGAGTATTTTTCTGAAGCGCAGCGAAAAATGCTTTAGAGCACGGATGCCAATCCGTGCGGGACAAAGGAAGCTAGAGCAGAGTAGGATACAATCGCATAAGTTTATCCGAAGACTGCTCTAGAGCATGTTTCATGTTTCTGGCACCGGGGAACCTTAGTATCTCACGATGACTATCTATCTCGATAATAACGCCACCACCTGCATAGCCCCCTCTGTAGTTGAGGTCATGCATGCGGTTCTCAGGGATCACTACGGAAACCCCGCCAGTAATACTCATCCCCAGGGATGGCACGCCCAGGAAATCGTAGAAATCGCCCGAGAACACGTCGCTGCGCTCATCGGTGCAACTCCGGGGGAAATAATTTTCACGAGTGGCGCGACGGAATCAAACAATCTGGCAATCAAAGGTATCGCCTTTACCCGGGGCCTGGAAGAAACCAAAATTCTGAGCTGTTGTACCGAGCACCGTTCGGTGCTGGACCCCATTGTATCGCTGGAGCGAAGCGGTGCGCAAAGCAGTCTTCTCGAGGTAAACAGTCGAGGTGAAATCGACCGTGAGGAATTCAAGGATCGTGTCGCCTCGCTGGGCCCCACGCTGATTTCCCTTATGTTGGCAAACAACGAGATCGGAACCGTCCACCCAATTGCGACGCTCAGTCGAGACAGAGAGGGCGCGTTTTTCCATTGTGACGCCACTCAGGCCCTCGGCAAGATTCCTGTCAATGTTGATGAGCTCGGGGTCGACATGCTTTCAATCTCTGCCCACAAAGTCTACGGACCAAAAGGCGTCGGAGCCCTTTATGTGCGAAAGAAGAATCTGAGAATGCCACTCACTCCCCTGATCGACGGGGGCGGCCATGAGGAAGGTCTACGCTCCGGAACACTCAATGTTCCGGGTATTGTCGGATTTGGCGAAGCGTGTCGGCTGGCATTAAGCCATATTAATAGCGAAGGCGAACAACTGAGAAAGCGAGCGCAATTGCTGCTTGAGCTGCTGCAAAGCAGAATCCCGGGGATACATATAAATGGGCCAGAGAGTGGTCGGCTGCCGGGAAATCTAAACATTGCTATTGATCGAGTTTCCGCTAATCGCCTGATCGGAAAGATAAACACTAAACTCTCTATCTCTTCGAGTTCCGCCTGCAGCTCTGCCTCTCCTGAACCATCTCACGTTCTCAGTAGTCTGGGGTTTGCGCGGTCCCGACAGGTAAACAGTATACGTCTGGGGGTCGGTCGCTTTACGTCTGAGGAGGAGCTGATCAAGGCTGCTGAAATACTCGCTAAAGCGGTGGCTGATATCCGCGACTCCCAGGCGAGTGACTGAGGGCTCAATCCCCGAGCTTCTGAATTTTGGGGAAAAACCTCTCTTCCTCAGCCGAAGAAATGACAGCATGCGGAAGGCGTCAGAGTTTTCTGCAGTAATTACAGCTAGCTACATCACTAATGTAACTTCTTTCACAAGTGAAGCAAGTCCATCACTGAGCCCGACTAGAGTATGTAAGGCATAGTTTAGGAGATGTTGCTGTGAAAGATTCTGTTTTGGCCGCTGATAGTATTTCGGAAAACCGAAAGTCCTTCCGCCTTATTCCTGCGATCACACGCGAAATCCAATTCCAAATCGTAGACGCGGTAAAGCGTGGCATCGATGTTCTTGCTGCCATTTTTCTGTTGGCATTTTTGCTTCCCATCATGCTCATCGTTGCCTTACTTGTGAAACTGACCTCCGAAGGACCGGTTCTCTACTCGCAGAAACGTCTGACTGACGGCAATAAAATTTTCACGATGTATAAATTTCGCACCATGAGATGCGATGCAGAGTCGGGCACCGGAGCGGTCTGGGCTCAGCAAAATGATCCGCGGGTAACCCCCATTGGCGCGTTCATGAGAAAAACCCGATTGGATGAATTACCCCAGCTCTTGAACGTGGTAATTGGCGATATGAGCCTTATCGGTCCTCGTCCCGAGCGTCCTGAAATCGCAAAGCAATTGGCTGAGGAACTACCGGAGATGAAAAGGCGTCTTGCAGTAAAGGCAGGACTAACGGGTCTGGCCCAGGTTCAGGCAGGCTATGCAGCCGATGCGGAAGACTACAAAGAGAAGCTGCGCTGGGATATCAACTACATCGAAAACCGCTCATTGCGTCTCGACCTGCGAATCGCGCTCCGCACCATTAAGGTGATACTCACCGGATTTGGCGCGCGCTAGACCGTTTTCCGAATAAACGAAATACGATTTCACCCTACGACTAATTCAGTTTCTTTTCCCGCACGGACGTACGCCAGATCAGTCTTCCATCAAATCCGCCGCCTGCTTTCGCGTCTTCTCCTGAGCATCCTCAAGAGCGCTACCAGCAGATCGAGCTCGGTCTTTTGGAGTATTTACATACTCTTTGATTACGTTCGGCTCATCACTCTGCGTCTTACTCCGCTCCCCACCTCCACAGGCCGACAACAACACGAGTATCAGAAGAACTGTTGCCTTACATATTGTTCGTCTCATTGTACACTCTCTCCTAAATCTTCTCGCGCGCTCGCAGCTAGCCAAGTTTGTATAAATCCAGTTCTGCAGTTCGATTTGCTCGCTCGCGAGATTTGGGGTCCTGCTCCCGCATCCGCTGAAGAAAGTCCGGATTGGAAAGCAGAAAATCTCTCATCGAAGTATACTGGTCACCGGCGTAGGACGACAGCAGCTTGTGCTGCGCATCATCAATAAGCCCCCGCTCCCGAGCCTCATCAAAAAGAGCCCCTGTGATGTGGAACAGGCTGTGAACAAGGGGAATTCCGCCGTTCACTAAGTTTTCTTTTCCCCCCTGCTCCCGATCGACCACATTCAAACTCACCGACAATGACGCCCCTATCTTCTCCAGAGCAGAAATCCACTTCTCAGTGTAGCTCGAACCAACCGTCAGAAGATCTGCCACGTGCAGACATTTCCCTCCCGAACAATCCGAGACCGCCTCGCCTGCCTGATCGCGTACGCGTAAATCGTTGTAAATATACAGATTGGGTTTACCCAGGAGTTCACCAACGATGGGGCTGAAAAACCAGTCCCGGCGCTGACCACCCGAAACGTGTGTTACGCGTTCGGCAATCCCCGCGTCTCGCACATAGGCGACCATAGAATCCACGACGCCGCGGAAAATTGCGTGACTCGCATACACTTCCTGAAGCACCGCAAGCATTTGCTCGGGGAAGTCGGGATCCTCTGCATGATCGTCAATAAATGAAAGTATCTCCTTTGCCTTCTCGCCACCGCCACAGACAAAATGCGTATTGATGTAATACGGACCTATCAGGCCTGAGGTGTAAAGGAAGGGCGAATCGGAAGAGGAGACCTGCAGGGCATTGCTCTCAAAAAGGACCGACATGTCTACAAGTGATTGACTCATTTCGTGCTACCTCAATACGTAACGTTTAAGACCCCAGCAAGAGTGCCACTTTTCTCTCGGTTTCAAAAACAAAAGCTGACAAAAAACTTAGCTCTGTCAAAAGACACGATGTCCGCATATCACATTGACATCAGCCACTGAAGAACGGCGACCGCAACAAAGCCCGCGTACCTTTAGTCACAATCGCCACCCGGGAGTGACACGCGCAGCCCTTCAATCCGTCTTTAATTTAGTAATAATTATGCGATCTCTGTGCTTCAGATTAGTAATGGCAATGATTTCAGGTAATTGCTTTACTGCTCTTCTTGTTGCACCTTGTGTTGCACAGCCCGGCGGGTACCCAGTATGCTGCTCGGGTCAGAGAATCAGCACAGGCATCGTGGATATATTGTAATGGCGTGAGAGCGCTTCTCGTTATTCTTTGCAGGGAGTGCCACAGAACTCCCGTCAAAAGAGTACACACCGCTAAGGATGAAAACGGTGGAACATGAGGACGAACACGATTAAATCGAGGGAGGAGGTAACCATGGAAACAGGCCATTTGCATTTGAGAAAAAAGGAACGCCCCGTCACAGGAATTCTAGTCACCGTATCTGCACCATTTCTGGCGCTTTGTTTTCTTATTCTCTCCTCCATGAGCATTGGCGTGGAAGATGCCGCTGCTATCGGAAATCGGCAGGGATTTGTAGTGAATCAGCTTTTAAGCGACGGCAAAAACGGCCGCGTCTGGAGGCAATGGAGGCAGAACATCGCTAATCGCGGCGTTAACAGAGTTGATATTGTTTTGCGTCGTCAGACTGGCGGGAACAATACTTCCGTAAATCTACGATATGGGGACGGTCAAACATTTGAAGGCGGTCGCCAGGTTTTTCTTACCGACAATAATCTCAAAACAATTACCTTCAATGTCGGTGGTGCGGCGCCGAACGGACAACCGCTCGTCCTCAATGCGTACAACGGAGAAGTGTACGTGACCACTGTGAATGTGTACTATCAGGGTGGACGAACTCTGAGCAATACGCATCAGCACATCCCTCGCCCCAAACCGCGACCTGGTGTAGGTTCCTATCCTTCGGGCAATACAAATGACGCTCTGGCCGTTCAGAGATGTCGTAACATTCGAATTCGACGACCTCGAATTGAAGTTGGCTCTGTGAGAGCATCGGGTGGTCTGTTCTCCAACAAAAAAAGGATCAAAGGGTCCATCTTTGGAGCCTGCGTGGAAGAGGCAGGTTATTTTGAGAACGGTCGTCTCAAGCAGGAATTTCCCTTTCCATTGAGTGACCGCTATCAGCGTCGGGATTTTGAGGTACAGGCCAGAACCGGTAGAAACGCCGAAATCAGGGTATTTACCATTGATGGACGTGAAGACTCAGTAGACATCGACGACCTGGCGCGCGACGGCCGCTAGAGCGTTTTAAAAGCGTAACCAAAAGCGTAACGAAAAATGCTTTGCAAAAGGACTCACCGATGGTGGGTCCTTTTTTTTTTGCCCCGTTTTCCCACGTCTCTCTCCTAGAGTCGTTTCAGGTAACAACTTAAGAAACGACTTGTAATCGCTCCTTCCCGACTTTTGGGTCCCCAAAGGAGAGAGTGTCCATCGGACAAACACTGACGCAGATCCCACAGCCAATACAAGAACTCGTCTCGTTATCCAAAACTTCCTGCTTCAAAGCGTAGCTCATAACATCGATGCCTACCTGGCAATATCGACTGCACTCACCACAACTAATGCATTTGTCATTAGCGACAATCTTAAACTTCGAGACTTTACACTTCACCCAGAACTTCGAGACGAGCTGCATCATCTTTGCCAGAGGACACCAGTAGCGGCACCAGACTTTACCGCCCAGAAACGGATACAGGGTAACCGGAATGATCCCCACCAACCACACATCACAGATGATGCGATAGAACCACATCCCCGAATCGGTAGGCTCCTTAAGAAAGGAATAGACATCCTTAAAAAGCATCCCCAGAGTTACCGCAGTCGCCAGAAGTAACACGATGAGCCCCATCGACTCCCACTTGATCGAACGCTCGCCTTTGGGAGCCAAATGTCTCCAACGATCACCAAAGGTTTCGGCCAGCCCCCCGCATCCACATATCCAGGAGCAGTATCTTTTCCCGTGAAAGAGAACAAAAATCGGAATAACTACAAAACTGAGCAGCACGCCCCACACGATCCAGACCTGATGAGGATCGTAGAAAAATGTGTAGAAAAACAAGGGCCAGGCGTATACGAGGCCATATGAGCGCCATGCCTGATCAGCAAACGTTGGATCCGTAGCCAGCTTCTCTCCAACCCATTGGTTCTCGACAGCAGACTGAAAGAGGTATTCAGGGACAATAAAAAACATTATCCACTGAAAGGAAAGAAGCGATATGAAACGCCATATCTGAAAACGGTCTTTTCGCGCCAAACCCCAACGCTTGATGGCGGCCACACCGTAAATGGTCATGAGTGCGGTATAGATAATCGTATACCAAAAGGACCACGGACGATCGAAGAAGCTAAGAAGCGAATACCCCCAATTGGTATATGGCCAGAACTCTGCTCCTTTTCCGACCTTGATTCCATAGATGGAGTGCCAGACAAAAAAGGATATTCCCAAGAATGAATAGCGGTTGCCTTTAACCCCACTCGCGATGAGGGCAATAAAAAATGCCGCGGCACCAGCGAGACCGGTGGCTTTAGAAAGCTCACCGCCAAAATAATCCAGAGAAAAAAGAAGACCAAGAGTCATGAGAAGGGCGGTCCAGATACTGCCGCTCCACTCGTTCTCCAGTCTGAGTCCAAGACGCTTCAGAAAGCCTACCGGCAAATCCGCCCCAATCAGCACAAAGGCATGATCGTAAGGGACTTCTTTTGTCTCACTCTGTTTACCGCTTCCGGACTCCAGTGTTGCCGAAGATTCTCCAAAGTTCTTGATAGTGGAACCCAGCGCGAGTTGGATTGAGCCACGCTCTACCGCTTCATTCAGCTTTCTTTTGTTATCAGAGAAAACCCGCCCAAAAGAATCCCTCCGATACGAGAGAACGACCTGATTCTGCTCGGACAAGGCGACCGCCGCCTCAACGGCACTGTTTCCGCCCCCGACGACGATAATATCCTCACCGACATACTGTTTCGGTGAGTAGAGGCGATGATACACTTTTTCACGATCCTCACCGTCAACTCCGAGCTCACGAGGATTTCCTCTCTGTCCGGTCGCCAGGACAACATGAGATGCCTTGTAGGTATCTTTTGACGTGCGTACAAGAAAATAATCGCCGGCCTGTTTCTCGACCTCAAGGAGCTCCTCTTCCGTGCGTACATCGAGCTGGTTATCACGAACCGTATCATTCCAGCGTTGCACGAGCTCTTCCTTAGTACTGCCGTCCAACCAGAGTTTTCCTTTCGGTGGTGTATTATCCGGCTCTGCATACACATGCTTTCCTACGGGGAAATTTTCGATCGTATTGGCAATTTTATATTTCTCAACAGTAACGACCGACATCCCCTTGTCCTGAGCGGCAAGAGCAGCATTCAAACCGGCAGCGCCCGCTCCAACCACAATGACATCGTAGATCCCTTCCGACTCGAATCGTCCCATAGGATTCGTGGGGCGTTTGACGATTTCTTCGACTACGTTGAAGCCGTCGGCCATAGCCAGCTTTATGACCGGAGCCCCGGCCAAATCGCCGATCACGTACATCCCTTTCACGTTACTTTGCTTTCGAGCATCGAAGTACGGTCTGCTAAACCTCGATTCAGGACCATCTGCGGTTTGGAGCATTGTTTCCGCTCCCGCTTCAAATGCCCGTTTGGGCCAGGAGAAAATTGAGAAAAGTTTCTTCCACATAATGCCTAACCGATAAGCTTACTCGTCACCCATACATAGTTCAGCGACCCGCAACGAACGAAGACGCTGCAAAAACGCTGCTCGATACCTCTGGAGGAGAATACACCAACACGAGAATTATTTGAACGAGAATACGCCTGAAACAGAACGCAGAATAAGGAGGCAGCGGTCAGCGAGCGGACCTATACTCACATGAAATTCCCCGACAACCGGGGCTTTGAGTCTC
>JAUIMJ010000043.1 GCA_030433295.1 bacterium
GGTTTTGGCCGCTTTGAGAATGCCGAGGCAACTCATCTCTACAGTCACGGACTGGGCCCCTCTCTCGATGGCATGTTCTCACAATCCAATTTTGGAATAGTGGTAAGACTAGGGATCTGGCTCATGCCTCGACCGAGATCCCTAAGCATGTATTCCATTGAGGCCCGCAGTGACACTGACGCCGGGGAACTCATCGAATTACTCGGGCAGTTGAGACGCGAGGGTGTGATCGATACTGCGGTGCATGTGTTGAACGATATGCGTTTGATCGGTGTCCTTCGCAACTACCCTTTCGGCTGGGCATCCAGCCAGCGGTCCCTGAGCGAAGGGGAACGATGTCGATTGCAGAGAGAACATTCGATCGCTCCCTGGACCTGCGTGGGAGGCTTACAGGGTGACGTGAAGATAGTTCGTGCGAGGCTTGGCGTCATTCGCAGTCGATGTAAGGGGCTCGCTCGAGTGCTCAGCCTCAGTGAGAAACAGTATACCCTGCTTTCCAAAATTCCTTTCGCGTCCCGACTGGCAAAAATACAGATGGCAGGAGCACTGTTGAACCTGCAGCGTGGCAAGGTAAGTGAAACTCCCCTTAAGGGCCTGTATTGGCGAAAAAAAGATATTGTTCCCGGGGAGCCCCTTCTTCCAATCGAGCATCGCTGCGGTGTTCAGTGGTGCTCTCCGGTAATTCCAACGACTTCGGCTGACTTCTCTCGCATGATCACGTTGGTGAGAGCGGTATCTCATGCATACGAATTTGATTGCAACGTCAGTGTTAACCTTGTGACTGAGCGTGCGAGCTGTTGTGTGATCGGAATACTGTTCGACAAAGCCTCCGCTGAAGAAACACAGCGTGCTAAAAATTGTTATCAGGAACTTACCCGTGAAGCCGTACGCCTGGGCTATCCGCCGTATCGGGTTGGTGCGGCGTGTGAAGAACTCCATCCGCAGCTTTTTCCCGAGGGCGAGCTCAGTTCTCAAGTGATTCGTAAACTCAAGCGGGTATTTGATCCGCACGGCGTGCTCGCACCCGGGCGGTACGGGATTCAGTAGAAACATACGTCAAACGATTTTTTGGTGATCACATGCAAGACATACTTCAAGGTGAACGGGAACTCTCGAAGAAACAGGTAGCCCTCGCTTCTTCCAGACGTGCACTGGGTGCGCAGGTCATTACCGGGAGTCTCGTTCTCGCCGCTGCCGGAATCGCGTATATCATGCGAGACGGGATTGTAGATGACAGTTTTATTTATCTACGAGTTGCGGACTCGATTCTTGCAGGCTCAGGTTGGGTGTTTAATCAGGGGGAGCGGGCAAACCCCTGCACTGGACCCTTGTTTGTAGTAGTAATCGCTTTTTTTCGTGTGCTTGGCCTCTCGGGGGTCACCTCCCTGCTCCTGGCATACTTCCTTGGACTTGCCTCCTCCATCGTTTTGCTTAGAAAAGCCCTGGAAGATCGTTCCTTTGTTTTTAGCGTGTCCGCCTGTTTGTTGTTGCTAACAAGCATTACGGTCTTGTCAGCCGTCGGGATGGAGACACACCTTTTTATTGCCGCGCTGCTTTTTTGTGCGTACTCATTTGAAAAGAAAATGCAGATGCGCCTCGGGCTTGGCCTGGCGATGTTGTTCCTTCTTCGCCCGGATGGCGCCTTGATGGTCGGCGTCGTCGTATTGCTCCATTTTCTACGAGAACGCAAATTACCGTTTCTCGCTTTAGCGGTATCGGGCTCCCTCGTCCTACCGTGGTTTGTTTTTTCATTCTTCTATTTTGGCAGTATTCTTCCTCACAGCGTGAAGATAAAAGCTATTCAATCGCAAATTGGTTTTTGGGCCCTTGCTCCTTCTTACTTTGAAAACTTCATCAGTAAATCTTCGGTGCCCGCCATTACATGCGTGTTACTTTTCTTCGGCCTTCTAAGTCTCGTAGAAGAGGTGCGGAAAGGGCGTTACTTTTCAGCGATGGTCTGTCTCTTTGCCTTTTTACAGGTTTCAGCCTACGTGGTCTTCAAGGCCCCTGTAGGGTATTTCTGGTACAATGCACCCTCATATTTTGCAATTAACTTTCTGATTCTGCATGGGCTGTTTTTTCTTTGGCACAAACTACCACTCGCGACACGACGCATCCCTGGCATCTCCAGCTCTTCAGTCGAAGGACCCCAGTATGTAAATGGCCTCGGGCAGCCTAAGGACTTCGGGTATCTGGGGGCAGCTTTGTTGCGTTCATTCCTCCTAGTGTTCGTCGTCAGCGAAGTTGGAGCTCAGCCGCTTCGTCTTGGTACTGTGTCCGCTGCTGAACGATGCTCCATCCTTGCGGCTGCGCCAATTACGCAAATGCATTCAAAATACCGTTGCGGTCAGGAGTATCGAGAGGCGGGCCTGTGGATTGATTCCGTGGCCGATAGCACTGCAAAGGTCGCTACGGTGGAAATCGGATACCTCGGTTATTACGCAAAGCGTGAAATTGTAGATATTCACGGACTTCTCCATCCGGAGGCCTTTGAAGCGATTCGGGCTGAGCAGGTTGATTGGTGGTTAACGGCTAAACAACCGGAGTTTGTTGTGATGCATGACTTGCAGTGGCCGGGAGAGCCTATGCCGGTAGAGAAATGGTTTCCCGCGAGCGGCTGGAACCATTTCGCCGAGCACTATTCCCTAAAAAGGAAGTTCGGGAACATACACGTGTACGTGAACAACGCCTACTCTCTCAATTCTGCCACATCCAGCAGTTGAGCACTGAATTCAATACCAACTGACTTTCCAATCACGTTGTCAATTGCGAGACGAGCTTTGTTATTCTCTTCAAATAATTGCACAACACAGGTCCCCCAGGAGATTTCATCAACTGCACAAACCGTGAGCAGGCCCTTCTTAGTAAGAGAAGAAATTAATGTCGCCTCAGCGGATTCACGTGAAAAGAATATCAGTTGGCATTTCTCGAGTTCCTTGGGATTAACTTGAGAAGAGAAAAAAGTAACATCGAAGGAACGTCGGTCCGCGGTCTTTCCCGCGACGGTATTTAGGATCGAGTGCTTTAATGGGTCATCGCCAACAACGCATGTGGTGATGTAGTCCGACTGACTAAGGACCGAACTCTTCTCCCAACGAACAAACTTCGCCAGGTAGTAGACTACTGCCGACCTGATGCGCCCAGCGCGGGATTCTTTGGGCTGAGCCACGACCAGAGTAGCCGATGTCATCATACCTATAAGCAATATGACACATAACAATCTACGGATTGCTATCATCGTGGCAGTCTCATTGGATTTTCGCGGCGCATCAATCAAAACGATACTGTTGCCTTTCCGTATACACTACGCTCTATCTCGATTCTCGGGGGACCGAAGAGGTTGCCAAGGAACTCTTGATGTTGGGAATCAAGCAGGTTCTGTCCAACCACACTGATCTCCAGGTTTTTGTACGGTCTCCAGCTCGCTCTCACATCGAGCTCAAAGTAACTTGGTATATCCCCCTCCGATAAATGATCGACGTATCGAAAGGCCGTATCAAATTCTATATTGTGTGGCAGATCAAAGAGCGATCGGATAAAAAACTGGTTTTCGGGAGTTGTTCCTTCAAGAAAGGCAACTCCGTTCTCCTGGGAGCTATCACCGCGTTTTGCATTAATCTTGATAAAACTGTATCCGCCGACAAAACGAGCATATGAAGTCGGTTTGACTTCAATTGCGATTTCACCACCGTAACTATCAGCGGTAAGTTTGTTGTCGAACTCCAGCGGAATAAAAATCGACGGGCTCGTTTGTCCCTCAAGGACCACCGGCCTGGCGTCTCGCTCCTCCAGGCTGGAGAGATTGTCGTAAGAGTTATAGAAAACAGAAACGTCAATAGAGACATATTCGAGCGTCTGATTTCGATATCCGATTTCATAGGCGTCTAAAATCTCCGGGTCTACGCCTCTCGAACCTTGAAGCCCCACCACACCAACGGTTCCCATCTCATCTAGAGGAAAGGCAGATACCGGAACACGCAGATCTTCATTCACCACGGGGGGTGAGGCGATTGCTCGTGAGTAGGCGAGCCAGACAGTATTATTCTTATTCGGCGTCCAGAGGAGTCGCGCGTTCGGCATGACTTGAGTTTCGGTTTCCGGGGAGTTCTCCAGTTTGGAGCCTAGAATCAGAAAAAGGGTTTCATCAACGATCGTGATCTCGTCCTGTATAAAGAAGGTAAAGAGGTCGGTTTTTCTATCCTCCGGCTCCAGGTCCTGGGCGAATGTCGGCTCTGACTCCAGGTCAAAGTGACGATAGCCTACACCGCTGACCACATCGTGATTATCCAGTGGAGAGAACCGAAGTTGTGCTTCAGTGGTGTAAACATCATAGTCAAAAACAACTAGGTCGCTGGTGCGAGAGAGCTGGCGCCAGTTCGAAGAAAGTTGAAAATTACTTTTTTCCGAGAAGCTATGAGTCCAACGTGCGTTAAGCAGGAAGCGATTCCAGTAATTGTTGCCGCTGAAAGTTTCGTTGTCGATAAAAGGCGGTGAAAGACTCGGGCTGGAGACTGTTTCGTTAAAGTCCTCACTGTAGTGCGCTCGCCCCCCTACATGCAGCGTGTCGACGTCCGTAATTTTGCTATCAGCCCGGAGTCCGCCTGAAAAAGATGTCCAATCATCGTTAGCGTCTTCACCATTGGCAAGGCGTTCGTTGCTACCTCGCTCGCTAAACTTAGCCCACAACCTTGCGTGGGTATCATCCCCGAGGGTCTCGCCGTGTCGTAAACTTACAAAGCCCTGCTCATGGCTACCGCCACCCGCCGAAAGTAATGTTCCTCTGGTTTTAGCGGAATTCTTAGAGATGATGTTTATCACTCCGTTAACAGCATTGGATCCCCAGAGCGCCGCACCAGGGCCACGGATCACTTCGATACGCTCTACATCTTCAAGCATGAGTTCATTGGTTTCCCAATAGACCCCATTGATAGTTGGGGAGTAGATACTTACCCCGTCCACTAAAACGAGAAGCTTATTAGCGAAGACCTGGTTAAATCCCCTGACGCTGATAGCCCACTGGTTCGAAGCGACCCGGGCAACAGATATGCCGGGTACCATCCGTAACGTCTCAGCAATATGGCTTGCACCCGAGCGACGAATATCATCCTGTGAGATAACGTAGACAGCCGAAGCTGTGTTCCCGAGTCTCTCCTCTTTTTTGCCCGGAGACGTAACCGTCAGATCAAAATTCAACAATGCTTCGATTCCGACATTCGTCAGGTCCTCTGGTAGCTCATCTTCCCCATCGGACTCCGCGAAAGTCACCGGAATGAATGCGACTAGAACAAGGGATATCTGGGTAAAAAGTCGGGTGACACCGCTGGTAAAAGGCATTCTCTCGAGTCCTTTGCTATGGGCTATCTATGGAAAACTAGTTTTCTACTATCTAAATTGAAACTTGGTACTCTACGGACTATAGCGTAGATCACGAAAACTAGTCAGATGAAATATTCGAGCGAATGGCAAGCAGAATTACCTGCACTCTTCACGCCGCAGAGCCGGACGGCTTCGGGGAAACGTGGAGGCGAAAGTAGACAAAGAACCTACATTCGCCTCGGCGAGAACATTCAAATCGCACTGTCACGAATTGCGTAGTGCGGAAACTTACTTCAGCAATGAGCTAAAGCGCTGTCCCATGAATGTCGCACCCAGGGCAACGCGCTCCAAGGCTACGTCCCGAAATGCGTCGCGATACTTCGCTCCCTGCCACAGATTTTTGGTAATCGGAATCTGCTGTCCCTCCTTGACCAGGGTCCCATCGGGCAGAGCGTAACCGGGGGGACACATCCGCGCTTCACGCCCGATCGCATGTCCTGAGATCAGCACTTCGTGCACACTGAGACCGGGGGTCCGGCGCGAGACATCATGAAGTTTTGTCTCCCAGTATGCGCAAAAGGCTTTTCGGTCGCCCCAGGCTTCCTGCTTGAGAATCATGCCGTCCCAGAGAGAGTGAAAATTGGTTCCGGCATCGAAGTAAATCAGCGCAGAGTCATTTCCACCTTTGTCACCGGCGTCGTTTGCGTGAAATGGCTGCGAGGCATCACCGTAGCAGTGAAGCAGCATTGCACATGCGTAGCCGCGCTCGACTTTGCTGCTGGTCTTAGATCGCAACACACCTTCGTAAAAGCGCATCGCTGAAATCAGATCACCAAAAGCAGCGGCCTTCAAAAAGCCGGCATCCTCCAGACCCGAAGTACCCGAAACATCATTCGCATTGGTGATATTGACGAAGTGATGCTTCCAGGTGTCGGATGCCGAAAAGGCGGCTGAGAAAGGCCAGTTGGCCCACTCCGGGGTGAGGTGATCATTTGCCGGTGCAGACGCTCCCTGGTCGAAGGTCCACTGTCGAATCTTGTCGGGGAGTGCCGCAGCAAGGCCAAACGCATGGGGGTAGTCACCCCGGCGAACTGCTTCCGTGATTTCCGGACATCCGATGGCGCAGAGTTCCTCACCGAGGGATTTGTTCTGCGCTTCCGTCAAAAGAGACTTCGACAGGTATCTGCCCTGCAAATAGTGAACGTCGCGATCCCAAGCGCGGGCAGGCTGCTGCCCCAGCGCAATGACACACACGAAAAAAAGCGTCAGAAATCTGTACATCTGAATGCTCCAAAGAGAAAGAAGTAAAAGAGGGGTAAAACGCTGAAATGTAAAGAGCCGAAGCTGTTCACTGAAAAACGCGAGTCTACTCTCGCAACAGGGCACCACAGCGTTGTCGGTGCAAAGCACCGCAAACTACTCTCAAGCACACTATTGCGAAAGTCAGCTAGTCCCGAAAACAGGAAGTGAAACAGCAGGGAAAGAACGCCTTGCCTACCACGCCTTACGCGAATTTTCAAAGACAGCAATGTGAGCCGAACACTCGTTCGGACGGTGGCGACGACCAGGAATATACGTCACGGTGCCTCCAGAAAAGAGCACAAGGTAAGTAATACTCAGGTTTTTCTCTATATTTTGCGAGGTTTTTGTATGTTTGGTGATGACAAGAAAAATGGCAGCTCCTGGGCTTTTTCTACGGGCGGAGACAACGGCTCCTCCTGGGCCTACTCGACGGGAAGCTCCGGGTCATCACCCTTTAGCCCTTCAAGTCACGACTCCTCATGGGCCTACTCTACGGGTGGACAGGACAACGGTTCCTCCTGGGCCTACAGCACCGGAAGCAGTCAGGGTAACGGAAGCGGCTGGGCCTACGGCAGCGGTTCTCACTCACTCGGAAGCGGTTACGCGCATTCATATCTCAGTCACTGCAACTACGGACAGCGACCCATTCTCAATTCGGCCTACGCGCCAACCTATCACACTTCCTTCTACAGCGGATCGGGAAGCTCAGATGCTTTCAAGCCCGTAAGCTGGGGAAGCAACAACGCAAATTCAGGGGTTTTTAGGATCGATCCCTGGTTTAAGAAATCCTAGCATTCTTCCTAGCTAACTGAGCCAGGGAACTTCGACGTCCGATACCGCCTGCAGGGTATAGAGCCCTCGCTCGAGTCTTTCACTGATTTTTCCACAAGCCACAACAACTGCTCGCGTTCTGCCATAGCGGGTAGGTCCTTCAGGTATTCTCGAGGGCTACGGCCTTCCGCGTCCACGATCTCTCCCACGGCACCATTCTCAAGCAACAAGCGCACCGTTGTCGGTCTCGCGGTCGCCAGAGCAATAAACAGGGCGGGAATTCCATCATTGTCGCATACGTTTGGATCGAGTCCGGGGTGCTCAAGAAGCACCTTGAGTAGGCTATCGTCGGCCCGTCGGATAAGAACGATAATTGGCGGAGACTCACCTGGTGGAGAAAGATTTGGATTGGCCCCAGCGTCCAGAAGCCGTTTAACCGACTTCAAGGAAACGGAGCTGGATCGCACAGCGTAATCAAGAGCACGAAATCCCCGAGCATCCGGAAGACGTGGATCTGCACCAAAGTCCAGAAGGTCCCAGATACCTCTCCACTGAGCGTTAGCCAGTGTGAAATGTAAAGGGTATGTTCCTCTGATAGGATCAAAATAGTTCGGGTCGTGCCCGAAATAAAGCAGGGGGCGCATATAGTCGCGAAACTCTGCGCTGTTTAATTCGCTTCTCCACCGACGCTTTTCTGAAAGCGTTTTACTGGCACCAAACAAACTATCAGGGTAGCCAAGATCCAAAGGGATGCCGAACGCAGCGCGCAGCGCCGGAACCTCTGTGCCAAGGACACTCTCGACAAACAATATACATGTTCCATATCTCCATCGCGCGGAGTAGTTGTAATGAGGCACCACAAAGAACGCAACTACCGCAGCTCCCCAGAATATCGCCCAGCCAAGATAGGATAAGCGTTTCGAAAGACCCGCTCCGCTCACCGGTGACCCGGAAAACTCCTGGATCTTTGACGGATGCTTCGATGAGGCGACACTGAGATTGGCTTTTTGCGCCTCCGATGCTCTCTCCAGGAGGCGCTCGAGGACTATATCCATGGTAGCGGGGCGCTTTGCCCGTCGCTTTGCGCAGCAGTGATTCATTAGCTCTAGGAGCCATGTAGGGACTCCTTCTCGGGCTACTTCTGGAAGCTCCTCCTCAAGATGGCACTGTGCTAGCTGCCAAAAAGTAGCCCCATCATAGGGTCTCTGACCAGTTACAAGCTCATAGAGCAGAATACCAAAGGAATAGATATCAACTCCCGAGTCGGTAAACTCGGACAGCACTTGTTCAGGGGACATGTAGTATGGCGTTCCCAGTATCGCCCCCTCCACGGTTGCCTGAGAATCAAAACGTACGCTCTGAGCAAGACCGAAATCGAGCAGCCGAGCTCGGCCGTCGACATCGACAAGTATATTCTCCGGCTTGAGGTCTCTATGTATAACTCCCCGGGAATGCGCAAACGAGAGCGCACTCGCAATATCAAGAACGAGCCCCAAAAGCATATCCAGAGGCAAACCCTCAGGGTGCTCAGTAATAACACTGCGAAGTGATTTCCCTTCACAATACTCCATCTTCAGGAACGTAAAGTCCTGAAAGTGAGTACCAAGTCCATACGTTTGCACTATACAAGGGTGTGAAAGGCTCATCGTAATTCTCGTTTCACTTCGAAACCGAGAAAGAGACTCATCGTCACGCAGAAGATGAGCCAGAAGAATCTTCAAAGCAATTCTGGTGTCGTCGAAACGAGTATCTTCTACAAGCAAAACAGCACCTGTCGCGCCTGAGCCGATTATCTTTACGGGTCTATACCGCTCGGCAATCAAGGTACCCTCTTCTACTATTGCCCCAAGATTTTGCACGAATGCACCCTTTCCTACTCTTGCTCTTCCTGTTTCAAACCTTGCTTCTTGGCAAACCACCGCAGTTCCCTACCGCGCCCAGAGGCATCAGCGAATGCGAAAACATCGCGTCCGTCATTTGCTCTCGCCTCCAGTGATGCGCCTCTCCTAAGCAGCAAGTGCACGAGCTTTCTCGACTCTGCGCTCTCAGTTAATGAAAGCGCTCTCATCAATGGGGTCAAACCGTTCGAGTCACGTAGGTCAACCTGAATACCCGCGCGCAGTAGCAAGCGAAGCGTTTCCGCATTTCCCGAACGCACAGCGAGATGTAGGGCATTCAGGCCTTCATGGTTTATTGCATCTCTGAGAATATTCTTATCGCTATTGAGAATCATGCGGACCGCTTCCTCTGAACCTGAAGCTGTTGCGATGTGCAGGGGCGTATCTCCCTTCCCGTCCCGATCGTGGAGGCGAACCCCGAGAAGTTGCATCATAAATTTGAAACCACCGATGTTCCCAGCCTTGAGCGCGACATGTATGGGAGTATCACCAGCGTTATTTGTTTGGTAAATGACTCCGGTGTCCCAGGCCTTCCTGAGCAGCAGTACATAGTGTTGCAGCGGAATACGGGCAGAGTGGTGCACCAGCGTATCACCAGTGCCATCCTTAAACTTCCTCAAAACGTCCTTGTTGGCTTGTATCATCATCTCCAAAGTACTAGCCATCTCCGGTCGGATAAGGTTCTTGAGCGCATCATCATCGTCAATGTCGATTTCTACGTTTGCTGGAATAAGCTCTCGAATCGAACGTGTGGAATAACCGGTGACATACTCTATCTTGTGCAAATCTGCGATCATCCGAGACTGGGGATTGCGATCTTGGAGAATGAGATAGGCGAGGAAAGCCAGTAGAAGAAAAGCACTCGTGTACAAACCTCTTGCTTTACGAACGGAATGAATAACGCGCGCGTCTCTCCGGCGATAGTGCACCAGGGTTTTGAGCCCATCTGCAAGATCATCTACAGTCTCTCCACGCGCCGCAGCCAGTGCATCAAGCACCTCATCCATGCCTCCCGGACGATTCCCTGGATCTTTCTCACAACATGCACAGATGAGCGCACTAAGTTTTTCTCTGATTTGCAGTGCTTTGAGTTTCTCCTTTGGAAATGCCTGACTTCGATGAGCTTCCCCCAGACCGTAGAACGAATTGCTTCGAAACGGCAGTTCCCCCGTAAGGAGTTCAAAGAACAAAACTCCGAAGGAGTATATATCGGAAAGAGGGCTTGCTTCCGATTGCATGAACTGCTCAGGCGCCAGATACGCCGGAGATCCGATCACTTCACCTGTCTGAGTCAGCGCAAGCGAGTTGACCAGACTAAACGCAAGACCAAAATCGGTAATGCGCGCAACCCCGGCTCGATCGATGAGAACATTCTGGGGTTTGAGATCCCTGTGCACCACATCATTCTGATGCGCACAACTAAGACCATCAGCAACCTGCGCCATAATATAATTCGCTTCTTCAGGCGGTAGTTTGCCACTTGAGTATCCATCACAGATTTCCGCCAGGTCGCATCCGGACACATATTCCATACTCAGCAAGTGCCCCCCCTCCCAGGACTCAAAGTCGTATACTCTGACAATGTTCGGGTTAATCAGCTTTCGCGATATGAAAACCTCATTGTGAAATCGTTTAAGAACGCTTTTCTCTGCTATGAGATGGGGATGGAGAAGCTTCAGAGCAATATCCTGCTTGTCGAGATGCAGGTCCCGTGCGTGATACACCTGACCAACCGAGCCGACGCCAACGCATCGAACGATCTGATATCGATCGTTTACGAGATATCCCGCTGATAGATTTTGTTTCGCGCCCATACTCCGGAGGTTTCAAGAAGTAGATAGTTCTTTAGTTTCACAGTCTTATAGTCGACATATCCTTGTGGATACTGAAGGTGAATTAGAGACACCATCGTGCCTGCGAGCACTGTTGCCAATGAAGATAAAACAAATATATCCAAAGGCTTATCTAAGCACGTGTGTGGTGACCGTGGTTACGATGCTCATATTGAAACTCGTGCCGTTTCCTTCATCATTTTCACCCGATGAAGTCTACGTGTACCGACAGCTTGGAGCCTGGGGGTGTTCCGCCATTCTCTTTATCCTTGGCCTGCTGGGGCTCTTGTTCTGTAGGTTTAGCTTCCCCTTCCAAACTCTTACATTTCTTCTCTTAATCAGCCCCATTGCAGCGCTCTTCTCCTGGGCTGCCTATAAACCCTGGCACTTTATCGTGGGGCTTCCGGCAATTAATCTCATTTTCGCCGGAGTGATTATTCACACCTGGAGAAGAACCTTCGGCTTTTCCTGAGCCGACCCCACGCATCTGTACAGGCTGGGTGTGCCATTGCGCACACTGTTGAGGTGACTTCAAAGACAATGCCCTGAATAAGCCACACACCCGCTTCTGCAAGGCCCATACAAACGGTATAGACATTGTTTGTTCATGCTTTGAAGGAGTATTCATGACCGCATTTAAATATCAGGCCGCTTTCGTTCTCAGTCTGCTCATTCCGCTTGCAGGACTGAGCTACGCACAGGAATCACCAGAAGAATCCTCGGCTGCTCTGGATGCCGTGGAAGAAAATACCAACAGTAAAGAAACCGAACTCGCACGCGCCGACACAGGTTCTGCCGCATCTGAGACAGAAGCAAGTGCTGATTTTAGACAGACGCGCTGGGGAATGAGCCGCTCTGAGGTTCAGTTGAATGAAACTGCCCGTCTCACTGAGGACGCGCCGGAGTTACTCGGCTACCTCACAGAAGTAAACGGCCTTCGCACGGCGATTGCCTACATGTTTCAGAAGGATGAGCTGATCAGCGCGATGTATGTGTTCGATTACAAGCGCCCCTTTCTCAACTGGGAGCGAGCGACTAATAACTTTCACTCTCTCTCGGAACTACTTTCTAAGAAGTATGGTCCCCTTGAGCTGGAATCCGCAGATAAGAACAAGAACCACACAATCAACGAGGAAATCAGAAAGAACTACCCGACTACCCACGGGCAGGTTCGCGGTGCTCTGTGGCAGAATGAAAATACTCGAGTCGTGCTTCTCCTCATTCCCGAGGCAAACAGCACACGACCTGCATTGTTTGCTCTGTATATGAGCAAGGATCACGACAGCGGAAAGATACTGCAGGATATGTTTAATAAGGAAAAGCGTGCCCTGCGCGACTTGTAGTCAGATAGATACAATTCGGAGCGACCAATAATGGTCCGTCGTTGAGACTTTCGAAATTCCACTTCGCGTCAGAGGATCGGAGTTTCGGAAGTCCTTCTTCGATGTGGGAGAGTCGCGCAAAAACTTTTTATGGTTTTATTCGAAAGCCCCACATCACATCGGGCTCGCACCGACAAAAATCCAACCGCAGTCGGATACGCCTTACTTCAGCAGTAACTTCGTCAGCTCATCGAGACCTTTGGCATTGATCGCAAATTCCCGATGGTAGGCGGTCTCTGTCCAACGCCTCATCTCCGTAGCACCGTCTCGAATCGCGTTCAGATCCTCGATCGAGACGTTCACCTTCTCGTCTGGCGAACGCTTTCGATGAAGATTGTCGGCAAGACCATACAGCTGGGAGGCAAGAAGAGTCGCTTCGCAAGCCTCTTCGATTCCCCCGTCCTCGCTGAAATCAGATGCCACAAAGCATCGATCTCCGACGAGGAAACTGATAGCCATCGCCGCAACTTGAATCTCGTGCCCGGGCGAAAGAGCAGCCGTCTCCGAGGAGAGGCCTGCAACTTGCCGAAGGCGACAGTCTCCGATGCTCACCTTATGAACAAAGCCTTCTGAGCCATGAGCTCCTCTGATACGTGCCAACACCGCACTTACTGATTGACGAATCGTAAACAGCTCGTCCTCTTCGAAGTATACCGCCTCGGTATTCGTGTCGCAGGCAGTCAGTAGGTATTGCAACAAGTGACGGTAGGCCGCCGTCCTGCGAAGGACACCGAGAGCATGTTCCGTATAAGAATCGGAGCGTCCCACCAGTGAGATGCCAGCGTTCATTACCAATGCCTGAGCCACGAGTCGCTTCATCTCGTTCGTCATTACCACAATCATGTTGTGCCTTTCTCATAAAACGGGGTGTGAATTGGGTCATTCCATGCGTAGAGGTCCCGCACGGGCAGAAACTCAATACATGGAAGACATCGCCTTCACAAAAACCGAAATGCGCGTCTACTCCTCACTCACGATTCTTACATCGTCAGCAAGGGTTCCGGAGCAACAAGTCAGATGAATAGCTGCAAAGAGCAAAAGACAGGATTGCCGAGGCTAGCACATCCGTGGAGAAAGCACAGTATTTCAGGCAGGAATTGACTGCTCTAGAATGCTCATTCTGGGAATAATCCGCAATTTCTTGCCTGGGCGGGCGCTTAAGCTCCCCGCGCCTGCTAGCATTGTGTCTCGTTCATTGATTTCAAGAGCTTTGCCGCAGACGGCAATAAAGCTCGTTTTCATATGGGAGAAGAGTCGAATCAGGGTTTTTTAAAAGGGGTATTCACCTTCCGAATCAACAGCTATGGCCGATGTGTCGGAATTGAGAACGACTCTTAGGGATACAGCACTCATTGGCGAGAGTACTGTGTTTGTAAGAGTCGTTTTTCTTCCGAAACCAATCAGCCCAGAACAGGAGGGTGCTATGAATACCAGGTATACGAATGACTTCCAGCGTGCAGTAGCACTCGTTGAGCTTCTCGATATCATCAGCTCGGAGCCACGCGATTACGGACGCTATCGAAATGAGATGCAGCAGATTTTTTCTGACTGCGCATTTGATTTTGTAAGTGCCGTTCTTCGCAACTCTCCGACTCACGAGGTCGACGAGATTCTGCTGAGGCTTCCAGAGGACATGCAGGCGCAGGCCCTTCCGATTATCGCAAACCGTTTGCGATACTTTGAGGTGTTTGAGCGAGAGGTTTCCAAAAAGAACCTCCTCGCAACGCTCGCTGTGCTAAAGAGCCAGAGACCGTCGATTTGTAACGCGGTCGAACACGTTACTGCCCCGTACAAGGTGGCAGTTAATCGAGCAGCATAGCGTCCCTCTGCATCATGGGCGCTGTGTTCTTGGGGCATGGAAGACCTTCCCGGGTTGTCGCAGAATGTAGTATTCGCGCTCTTCCATCCCCCCTACTCTAAGCGTTTTTAACGGCACCTTTTCGGCAGCACGCCGGCAAGCCTTTCTCGATTTTCCAGACATTTTTTACGCTTTTCCAATGCTTGGTTCTGAAGCATATTTGAGCGGTACGTATGCAAAATGCACCTCCACAGCTTGCAAAATACCCGATGATAATCCTTCACAGCAGTCCAAACCTCCTATTCATTGAGCACGTAAGGTGCCTGATGGAAGAGAATGGTTTTCATTGCCAGATTCGCCATCGGGAACTGTTCGGAAGCATCGCCCTTGAATCAGAAACCTGGCCGCAGCTTCTGTTAACAGACCCCGAAAACGAGGCTGAGGCACGCGCACGACTACAGGAAATTCTCTCAGCAGACCCCGGTAAGGATAGCGGGAAGGAGTGGACCTGCTTTAATTGCAGGGAGCGGATCGAGGGACAATTCACCGAATGCTGGAACTGCGGATACTCACGCAGATAAAAACAAAACTCTTTAACGGGTTTCCAATCTATTGAAATCCAGCAGACCACTTCGCAGAGGGCCGGCGATTCGCCGAAACTCAGATTGCAATATATCCGCGAAGGCCCAGAAGCCCGGGTCATCCCTGGGCACACCGTAGCGAAAGAGAAGATCCTGATAATCGGCCTCGTTTTTGAGATCGGCAATGGTATCGACAAAGTTCTCGAGCTCATTCATGGTCACGTTAAAGAAGGTATTCGGGTGATCCCCGATATACCCGTAAACCACTGTCAGACTGTCTTCCTCCGGCACCCTTCTGCTCTTATCAAAAAACAGGCGGGCAACATTCGTGTAGCCATCGTTTCGAAGAATGGTAAATACACCAACGTGAGGCACCCGCACCAGACTCACCTGCGGCAGAAGGGTAACTCCATCGCCACGCAGTTTCTCAAGTCGCTTTAAATTATCAAAAACTACAGGACGCCCAGCTACTCGGTTAAGAGAGTATTCTCGGTTCACCGAGCGCCCAAGTCTCTTACGAATCATGCTCAGCAACTCGGATTTAGGGCGATCACTGGAGTACGTAATCCCCTGACTGCTCACATACGGTGAATACATTCCGTAGACGTACTCTTTCACCTCTTCACTCGCGTCACGATACCAGTAGTCACGAAGTATCTTCCGCTCCTCCACGGGTAAAAACGCCAAAAACTGAGACTCCCCTTCCATCCTAAGAAAATCCATATAGAGCCGCGTCAGCAACTGATGCTCGACATTTCCAAAGACATCGAAACCGGCGACAAGCAGATAATGGATTCGCTCCAGGAGACTGTACGAGAGTAGCCAGACCGTTTTTGGTTCCTCTCCGACCATGCCCTTAACCACACTCGCGCTGTCGAAATGTCGAAAAATAGTAAGCGCTGCGTTTTTATTGCGGCCATCGCCATCCCAAATGAGGTCGAGCGAAATGTCGCTTCCCCCGCCCAGTTCTTTCTCGATGAACTCGCGTTTATCCTGTAAATAGGTCTGCTGTAACTTCGAATACTTCAACCAGCTTACCAGCTTTAGGCTATTGCTCCCCTCTGCTGCAGGCATTTGAAGATACTTTCCCTGCTGACGCAGAAAACGCTCAGTGGCTTCATGGTCACCGCGATCCGGGTCCACAAAGAAGACCCAAAACTGATCATCGATCACGTTCAGTGCCGTTTGCCCTCTGCAGACCGGGCCTTTGATGAAGCCTCCGATGGTAAACGCCGCCTCATCGAGCATGAATTTGTAGCGTGAGGTAACCGGAAGATCGGCAAATGTGATGAAAGGATTAGACGCTGCCTCCGGGCTGTATCCGGGCAGGGAGCGAACGTCATACTTGGGCTGTAAGAACAGCTCGATAAACCTGCGCAGTTTCCGTTGATTTAATACGTAGGGCAGATGTCGCTTGGAAAGAATACTGGTCCTTACGGGAAGAAAACGATAGTAGACCCGTTCGACACCGGGATCATCAAAAACTCTCCGCGTCACCACCCGCTCCACGGGCTTACCCGGCGGCGTTTTGGAACGAATGAGTTCGAAAAACTTCTTTGTTCCCGACTCACTAAAATAAATATGCCCCAGAAAAAGATGCTCGAATATGTAACGACTCATCAGCCGCTCTTTCAGGGAGTTACCATTGAGAAATCGCTCCCAACGATCGATCTGTGATGCGTCCGCCGGCGATATCTTCTCCTGCTCCGGGGCGGGCGCTCCCTGGCTCAGCCAGGCGACTACGGTCTGGTATTCTTTCTCACGAAGGGGCGGCAATCCGTAGGGCATTCCCCAATGAGGATAGACACGCGCAAAACCATCGTATGTTTCAATCGTCGGGCAAATAGGATCCTGACTTGTTGAAAAGGTAAATGACTTTCGCTGCTCAGGTGTTTCTGCCTCAGGCATCAGACTCTTCTGATACAGCGAACGAAACAGCATACTCCCTTCAAGCAGAACAGATTCTTTTGTCCGCGGTTTTTCAGGCTGCGGCTTCTTCCCGGTAAGCGTGGCAATTTTCTTTGGAATTTCTTTTTTCCAGTCTGTCAGTTTGCTATAACCCTCTTCGTGCAGAACGGGGAAAAACCCTTTCTTTCGCCACTCCTCAGTAGTTTCCGCATCGACAAAAAGACGCGTTGGCTCGGCGGCCAACAATCGCTCTCCCAGATAGACAAGGTCCTTGGAAGCCCCTCGATCAATACCTTCGTACGAACTGAACTTCAGCTGACAGGGAGCGTCATAGCAGCCGTGACACACGGCACACCTGCTTTCGAAAATGTTGCGCACCTGCTCGAAGGGCACCTTCGGGTGCTCGGCAACCGCAGCGGCTTCGCGCTCGTAATCCTCGGCGCTCAGTGTAGGGCCGGCCAGCGAGACCACATCAGGAACAAGACGAGAACAGGCGGTCAGGGAGACAAGGCAACAAAGGACACCAAATAATAATCTGATCGAGGAAGAAGTAGGAAACGAAGTAAGCACACGCTCTCCGCAAAGCTAAAGATGGTTCAATCGAGAAAGTCGAAACAGCGCAATCTGAATACCTCAAAGAGACTATAGAATTCAGCGTCTGAGGTCCACTGTAAGATTCCCGCCCCGAAAAGGTGAAATAGGCGTGGCACATCTTTCTGTGCTCTTCCGACACATAAAAAGCGTTCCGGGGCAAGCACCCATGCGAAGGCAATGAGTCCGATACGACCAAAAAAAATGGCCCAGACAAAATGCCTGGGCCATCGAGTATGCCTTCGGATAAACTGATACGATTTTATCCTACGACTGCTCTAGCTGCTTTAGTAGTCGTAATCATATGGTGGTGGCGCAGGTGGCGCATCATCATAGTCGTACTCGTCCTCGTAATCATCATAATCATAGTCATAATCCGGTAAGGGTGCCGGAGGCGCCGGATCCTCATAGTCATACTCGTAGTCGTAGTCCGGCGCTGGTGGCGGAGGCGGAGGAGCATCCGGGTAGTCCTCATAATCGGGCTCCGGGTAATCCTCGTATCCGGGAAGCGTAGGCGGCGCATCAATTGGCTGAGGCCCGCATAAATCTTCCATCCACTCACCCGTATCGTAGTTATAACAATCCAGGTATTCAGGCGGAACGCCGTCTAGCGGATCTTCAGGATAGTCTGGCTCTTCTGGATAATCACCTGGTCCAGGAAATGGGTAACCACCGGTTCCCCCTGATCCGGGAGGTCAAGTGTGACAGCCACCACTACCTCCGCTGCCTCCGCCACCAAACGGCGGGAATATCGACGGATAATCAAAGGGTGGATAATCTGGAGACTCCTCGGGCTCACTCGTAGGAGGAACTACTGGTTCGTAATCCGAGTAGTCTTCTTCCTCGTAGTATTCCTCTTCTTCGTAGTAGTCTTCCTCTGAATAATCATCAAGACTTTCCGGAGCATCACCCGGCTGCGGTCCACAGAGGTCCTCCATCCACTCACCCGTATAGTAGTCGTAACAATCGATGTACTCATACGGGTAATCTTCAGACGGATAGTCATACGCCAGAGCAGCGCTACCCGGCAGGAGAATGCCTGCGATTGCCAATGCGGCCACGTAATACCGTGCTGGTATTCCGAGGACGCTATACCGTTTCTTGTTTTTCATCAAAACCTCCATTCAACACGTTCATCCAAATCCCCCTCATTTAAAAACTAGTTCCCCAATGTGCCGAGCATCCGACGAATGCCTTAGAGCACTGTTAATTACAGCGTCGCGAAAAACGCGTTCGAGCACAGACCTGGGTCCGCGCGGGAGAAAATATACAAAAGTGCGAAGCGCAAATCCCGTTCGGATTTGGCGGGCCAGCTTAGCTCCAACGGAGCTAATTCCGGCACATGCTCAATTCAGGCGCGCTATAATTGGAATCTTTGGGAAGGCGAAAAAGACGGAGGGCTGCGTCGATCTGAACCATTCGGTTCGGGGGGCCAGATTAACTCCAACGGAGCTAATGCCGGCGCTTGCTCAATTCTGTTTTGCGGAGAGGAATGAAACACCAGCGGGCGCCACCAGAGGAGCGCATACCACTGCTCGTCGAGACACTAACTCGAAACATATTTCACCCATAACAAAACCCTTCCGAGAGCAAAAACTACAACCCACAGCTCTCTAACCATTGATATGGCCGTTTCTATGAAGAGAGTGTCATTCTCCGGCCGATTTCACCGGACATCCCCGGCTCCTTTCGCGGTACGAATCTCGACACTGCATATAATACGACGGAGCAGCGCATTTTGCGGTTTACTGAGGTAAGCCCTCGCTATCCTAAGGTTTTTCTCGTAGATACGCTTTTTTGGTCACCGGAGGGTCGAATCATTTTCCTAGTTTAAGGGGATAAAACGAAAATAAAAGCACTTAATAGATTGAGTTTTTTCTCTCTTTCTATTAGATGATCACCTAGTCTTCTGCCGTTGCGGTGCGCGTTTGCTTTATAGCCGCGCTGTGATTCTCAGAGCTTCCCTTGGTTACATGTTGGCGCCCAATGAAAATATGACTGGGCGCCAATATGACTGGGCAATGCTGCTGGGAAATTCGAGAAACGAGCAGAGACAGTTTCTCTCCTTAACAATGTAAAACAGCGTAGCCCTGGGAGTGCCTACCATGTTGCTTAAAAAAATACGTTTCGTAAGATTGACAGCGGTCCTGCTTGCGTCCCTGTCTCTTGTTAGTGCCAGCGCGGCGATTACCATCACCGCAACTGAAACAATCACAGACCCTGCACCTTTTGAAATCCTCGATCGAGACCTCACCCGCGTTCGTGAAAGCGATGCCGGTATTTTCCTCGTCGAAGGTGACGACTCAACGATTATTTCTGAGAACAACGTAAGTAACTCTTTCGGCGTTCTGAATACTCAGGATGTAAGTTTTCAGCACAACCTTCAGTGGTTGGACCCTGCCGTTGAGACCTATCAGAATGCTACCCTGAGCATTACCGCTTTTGGTAATGTTGGTGGGGACGACGTGGTTTTTGCTGACAGCTTTCAGCTCGGCACACTGACTAACGGCAATTTATTTACCCTCTTTTTCTCAAACTCTAATTTCACGCTCAACAACCCGGTTCAGCTCAATGCGCTGCTCATTGATGGTGTGCTGAACGTGAGCGTAGACAAGAACGGAGCTGGCGGCTTCTTAAGCCAGTTTAACGCTTTTTCAGTGTTCAGCTCGTCGCTGACAGTCCAATACACCCCGGTTCCTGAGCCTCTGAGCATGTCCTTGCTCGCGGCGGGACTTCTGGGTGGTGCGCGCCTGAGAAAACGCTCGGCCGCCTAGTAGTCGTCGTAGGATAAAATCATACTATGTTTATCCTAAGACTGCTCTAGCCAGTAAAAGCGGAGGCAGCACATTGCTGCCTCCTGCTCGACCCCATGAGCAGCAAGCCCGGTGGGTGAAAATGCAGTCAAGGGTTTTCGTTAAAACCCGACCCACATCCTTCGACCCACAGTGCCAGCTATACGGATAGTATCTCCGCTACTGCCGACCATCTGCTGTAATCGATCCGTCTCTCTTACTTCAAAGAAAACACCTGATTGCCCCTCCAACAAGCGACATTCCCGCAAGTGACTCCTGCAAACTTTGATTAAGTTTGCCGAGAGGTTTAAAATAGCGCCCCTCGCTCTTTTTCCGGACAATCCGAGTAATACTCTCTCGCTATCCTGAGTGCGTCCCCACCATGCATTCAGGATCAGCGGATGAACGAAAATGGTTTTTCCGCAGAGCTGACACCCACAAGATTCTGCATTTTCAAACTGCTATTGAGAGGTATTTTATGGCCAGAGTTTTTCGAAGCTACTCCCTTGCCGATGGAACACCCGCAAGGGTCTACGGCTACGGAAATTCCGATATCGCCCTGCTCGTTGCTCGGCAGACGCTTTCCAAAGCAAGCGAAGTCCTCAACGCCTGTGGTCGAAAGGACAACTCGGAGGAAATCGCCGTTGCGCCGACGTTCTACGAGTTTGAGACACAGTACATTCCCGCAATTCAGCTGGGGCAGGATGACGTTGCCCTAATCGCCACGGAAACGACGGCAAAACGGCCGGTCCTTCTTGAGCGAACCGACCCTCGGTCTGCGGCAAGAAAGGTGACGCTCACCCTCGCCAGTGGCGGACTCGATCGTTGGGAGGAGAACGAGGATCGAGTCATGAGCCACATGAATCGCCCTCGA
>JAUIMJ010000366.1 GCA_030433295.1 bacterium
AATAAGGAGAAATTTGCTCAGATGTTAGGCTTGTTTCTCCTTTACTTGGAGGGCTTTGTCAATTTACGAAGCTGATTACCTTTTTCCGCTTGCAGGCACATTAAAATTAAGATTCCCGGTGCCGCCGGGACTCATGGGTTCGACACCCTCCGCAATGGCCCCGTCGATGTAGTGCTTTGCATCACGGACCGCCGTGACTAACGGTGTGTTCTGCGCGAGGAGGGCGGTAATGGCGGCGCTGAAGGTGCAGCCGGTCCCATGAGTGCTGCGTGAGTTCTGCAGGGGAGATTCAAAAACGCTGATACCGTCGCTTCCAAGAAGCGTGTCTCGGGCGACAGACTCGGTTTTCCCTACGGAATGTCCTCCCGTAATCAATACATTTTTTGCGCCCATATCCCGCAGGGCCGCCAGGGCCCTGTGAACGCAGTCTTCCGAATGTATTTCAATGCCGCTAAGGGCAGAAGCTTCGGCGATATTTGGTGTGATCAGATAGCACTGTGGCAGGAGGTTTTCGACTAAGGCCTTCAGGCCATCTTCCTGGAGTAGCGGTGTTCCGCTGCTGCTCATGATGACCGGGTCTATTATGAGTTTGGTCTCAAGCGGGCGAAGAAGTTCCGCGATGCTATGCACGACGTCGGCCGAACCCAGTGCACCGGTTTTGACGGCGGCCGGCGTGGCGTCTTCGAGCAGAGCAGAGAGCTGGGCCGCGACGTCCTTACCGCGCAGTTGAATGACGTCTTGCACTCCCCGGCTGTTTTGGATGGTCAGAAGGCTGGGTACGGACCAGCCAATTGTCTTAAACTGGTGGAAGACTTTCAGGTCTGCCTGGATTCCCGCGCCACCCGAGGGGTCCGACCCCGCTATGCTCAATGCTATTGCTGTCATGAGATAAAAGAGCACCTCCCTCTCGTACAATTAAGCTACTTAGTATCGTGGTATACGAACGTCGGCAATATGCAGCTCCCGAATCCGCCTGTGCGTGGCCACGGCGACTCCTTTAAGTGCTCAGGAGCCAGGAGGATTTGGGTAAAAACCGAGGTTTATTTGCGCTCTTTTCAGCGCCGTCTTAAAGTTGTATTTCATCATTCGCCGAAGTGAGATGCCTCCGTGGAAGGTGTGGAGAGTAATAGTGTTTTCCTCAGGTTCTTCAGGTAATAATATATCACTAGTTTTGTATGGAGTCTGTCTTGCAGAACGCCGGTGATTGAAGGCAATTTGGAGTTCCGCTCAGGGAACCCCTGCAGGGATCGTTCGTTGAAACGTTTGAGGATTCTGATCACAGTGAATTTGGTTAAAGATTGAATGGATAGCTCCTGGTTTGATGAGCAGAGTGCCCAGTCACTCAAACGAATTTTGCCCCGACTGGAGAGGGAGTTTAAGGAATCCCTTGATTCGGCTGGTTGGGATGGTTTTGTTAACCGTGTCCACACCCATTTCCCTCGCCTCTTTGAGCTTTGCTACCGCCTGTACGGGCAGCAGTATGATTTCTTTTTCCACCTTGAAAGCATCGTGCGTGTTGCCGCCCAGGGCTGGGCGGATCGACCGGATGAACTCAAAGCGCTCGATGCAATGCGCGAAGCAGATCCGCAATGGTTCCAGTCGCGAAATATGGTCGGAGCGATGTGTTACGTCGATCTTTTCGCCGGTGAAATCAAGGAACTCGCGCAGAAAATCCCATATCTTAAGGAGCTCGGTATCACGTACCTCCACGTGATGCCCGTATACAAGTGTCCCGAGGGGGATAACGACGGTGGCTATGCGGTGAGCAGCTACCGGGAGACCAATCCATCCCTTGGCACCATGAATGACTTGAAGTCGCTTGCCACGGAAATGCGGCGACACGGAATCAGTCTTGTTCTTGATTTCGTATTCAACCACACGTCCGATGAGCATGAATGGGCACAAAAAGCCCTTGCCGGGGACAGCGGCTATCAGCGCTACTTCCGCATGTTGCCCGACCGCACCCTCCCGGATGCTTATGAAACACACATTCGTGCAGTTTTTCCCGATGAGCACCCGGGCTGTTTCACCTACCGATCCAAGATTAGAAAGTGGGTTTGGACCACGTTTCACAACTATCAGTGGGACCTCAACTACGAGAACCCTGAAGTCCTTCAGCGGATGGCTGAGGAGATGCTCTACCTGGCAAACCTCGGCGTTGAAATTATCCGAATGGACGCGGTTGCCTTTATCTGGAAAAAACTTGGGACGGATTGCGAGAATCTTCCCCAGGCGCACATGGTTATTCGTGCGTTCAATGCCATAGTCAAAATGGCGGCACCCGCCAGTCTATTCAAGTCTGAGGCTATCGTTCATCCGGATGAAGTTCCCAAATACGTCGATGAAGATGAATGCGCATTATCGTACAATCCGCAGTTAATGGCGCTCCTCTGGGAAGGGCTTGCGACGCGCAGCGTCTCTTTCTTGAGGCACGCGATGCAGAAGCGATTTCAGACTCCTAAAAACTGTGCCTGGGTCAACTACGTGCGCTCGCATGATGATATCGGCTGGACTTTCTCCAATGAAGATGCCGCAGAAATAGGAGTGTCCGGATTCGACCATCGAAGATTCCTGACCCAGTTTTATACCGGACGCTTTGATTCGACGTTCGCTCGAGGTTTGCCCTTCCAGGAGGATCTCGTCGGAGACAGCACCCGAGTTTCCGGAACTACGGCCTCGCTTTGCGGTCTGGAGCAAGCGCTGGAGTTGCAGGATGAAGAGCAGATCGAGCTAAGCATTCGGCGCATACTTCTTTTGCACGGAATCATACTCACCATTGGGGGTATCCCATTATTTTATCTGGGTGATGAAATCGGGACCCTGAATGACTATGAGTACCAACTCGATCCGGCGAAAGACGGTGATAGTCGATGGGTTCATCGTTCTCAGTTTGATTGGTCTAAGGCTGAAATAAGAACAGACCGAAAAAGTGTGGAGGGCAGGATTTTTAATGGCATGCTTCGACTCATTCAGGTGCGTCAGCGAAATCTTGCATTTGCCCGTTCGGACACGGAGATCATCGATACGGGAAATGACCATATCTTTGGTTATTTTCGTCAGTCAGATGAGCAAAACGTTTTGGTGCTTGCAAATTTTGTCGAGCGAGCAGAGTCGCTTTATGCGAGCCGTCTGAGGCTTTTTGGTCTTGGAAAAACAGTTACTGATGTCGTTTCGGGACAGACCATTAAAGCAACACAAACACTAGAGTTAGAACCCTATCAGTTCATGGTTCTCTTGGGCGTGCGCTAGAGCAGTAGTATCCGAGGGTATTGAACTCTTACAAAGGAGTTAGCGATGAGAATACGTACACACAAAGGTATACTGTTTCTGGCTGCAGCACTGCTTTGCGCGCTGGTTTGTCCAGCGATGGTAGCTGCTCAGGGTGCGGAACCTGTCACTGCGGCTGCGGAAGACGAGGAAGCGGAGCTCGAAAGTTCACGTGGCACCATCGGATGGGCAGAAAAGGTGCTGATTTATCCCGGAAAGGTGCTGATGCAGGCCAAGTTTGTGCCCGGTGATGAAAGTAGTTCTATACATGCGACCAAGATTAAGAAGTTCGCTAAAAATGGCCGTGATTGGGTGCGGTTTACCTTACGGGATATCCGAGGGGACGATTTTACGATAGAAACGGAGGTTCTTCGCTCAGTGAATATTCGTGGAAAGAAAGGCAGCATTGAGCGCTATCTCGTCCACCTTGGTGTTTGTATCGGAACTGAATACGGAGAAGCTGAGTTGCGGCTGAGCAATCGGGCGCATAAGGATTTTAAAATACTCCTGGG
>JAUIMJ010000044.1 GCA_030433295.1 bacterium
GCGGTGATGTCTCCCTGATATCCCCGTTGAGGTCTTGTGTAGTGCTTACTTCGTATCCTTGATAGCGGCCGTTTGAAGCACGCTTGCTTCCTGGTATTTCAATAATACTTGCTGGGCTCGTTTGCGAATACTTGCGTCAGGGTCATTCAGGGCCAGTGCGATGTGTTCGGCCTGGCTCGGCCCGAGAAGTATCAGAGACTGCAGTGCGGCCCAGCGAACAGCCTGAACCGGGTCCTGAAGAGATACGGCAAGATCGCTTCCGTGGCGGAGGTCTGCGTAGAGTCCAAGCGCTTTAGCCGCAAACTGGCGTGTTTCCCAATCGGAAGAATCAAGAGCGTCGACGAGATAGCGACGAACATGCGGGTCCCTGGAGGCACCGAGCGCAAGCAAGCACATTCTCGCAACATCTTTGTTTCTGTCTCGAAGAGAGCGCACGAGCTGATGCCGTATCTTATTGCTGGGAGAGCGAAGAAGTATCATTGCCCGGGCACTTATTGTTCTCACCTCCGGTTCGGCGTCCGACAGGCCTTTCAGAAAGCGATCTGCGGAGATCTCTATTGCTGACGCATGCCTTCCCAAATTAAGAAGTGCTCTGGTGCTTTCATAGGCAACAGCCCAGTCCTTGTCATGAACTGCATGTTCCAGGGCTTGTATCACACTGCCGTCAGCATCTTTCTGTTGACCAAGCTGATAGGCCGCGCCCTGCCTGGTCCAGGCGCTTTTTCCAGACTCTAGTGTGCGAATGAGAAGGGCTCGCCGTGCATTTTCCGCTGCCGCTATCTGCGTGGAGCAAAGCAGTGCAATGATTGCGAGAGAGACTAAACGAGACTTCATTGTGGGTTCCTCAGATCAAATTCAAAAAACCGATTTTAAAAAAGCATTGGTGATTCTAGTCCAGATCCCTTCCGCAGCACTCTTCGGATGAAATGCCAGAATTACTGCCCACAACTGCTCTAGCGAACCGGGAGCGGAGCGGCGATATCGATTCGCGACTCTGCATTCCGCCTGATTCTAAGCAAATCAGAAGACAGCGCTTTTGCTTCAGACCCCTCGACCCGGAGAACGCCGAAGGTGTCCGGGGCTGTTCCGTACTGAGCCTCATGCAGCCCAAAACTCTGGGTGGTATTTGCTTCCATGGAGAAGTTCCTTGTATTGGCCTCACCCTGCGGGGAAAAGACACTGAGCGTTACGTCGACTGAGTTGTCGCTTGTATTGCTGATTCGCAGCCAGTTACTCATTCCGAGGAAGAGATTGTACGAGGAAGAGCTTATCGTTCCGAAAGGCTCCTGCAGGGGGATGCCATACATTGCATCTATTCCCCCGCTGCTCACGTCTCTGACATAAAACATACTCTGTCCGATCAGAGCGTTACTCGTGTCGGGGGTGACCATGATGTATCCCTGTTCGCCCATCGCCATGAAATCTCCGGCGTAGATATGCTGTTGCGCAAACGGCGCCAGTTCAATCACGCGGTTTCCTCGTGGGCTTCCATCAGACGCAAATCCCTCAATCTCCGCACGAACCACTGCATCTTTACTGTTAATGATTTCTATCCAGTTATCAGATTCGCTGTCACGGGTGACCGGCAAGCTCTGGCGCTCCCCGTTTCCGCTGCGTGCACGAAGAGGAAACGCAAAATGGTAGGCCGTCGCCGGACTCGTCAGGGGAGTGTTTCCCCCGTACCGAAAGAGTTGTGCAATATAGGGGGCCGTTTTGTCCTGGGGCAGAATTCTGTGCATGCCCACCTTGTTCGGACCCGGGTTCACATGGCCCCCTTCGAGGTCAACCCTTCCAAAGGCCGGAACATCAATTTCGGTTGTTGAGAGCACGGCACCGTTCTGATCATGTCGTATAATGGAGAATGTCTTCTCTTCGCTCTGGTCAAGGTTGACAATACTCAGCCACTGAAGGACTGCCAGCTGTTCGTCGCCGACACGGGTGCTTGGCTGAAAGGTATTAAACGCGACTGCTGAGTCCCCGTATTGCGGGGCTTGAATGGGGACACCGAAGGCAAACTGGTATCCACTTGCATCCGGCTTGTAAAAGAACATCTGAGCGTCGAGCAGATCATTAAACTCATCGCTAAACGTCAGCTCAATAAGGCCAAATGAGTCCGGTACAAAGTTTGGCAAATCGTTTACGATAATGTCTGTTTCGCCGTTGGGTGCCAGAGAGAATACCTGCGTGTGAAGAACGGCTCCGGACAAATCATACATGGTCAGCGTGAGTGGCAGACTCTGGTCCGAACGATTTATCAGGGCAACGATGTTAATCATTCCGAGAAAGCTGTTCCACAGCAGATGTCCCGGAGAGCGTACGTGCTCTCGATAGCTTCCCGGATCTGTGGGATTACTGCCGTCAGTCGCTTCTTCGGTGTCGCAGACACCGTCCCCATCAGAGTCCAGCAGGCAGACCGTTCCGGTATATGCGGTGAAGTTTCTGTTATTCGGATTGTTTGCGTTAACGACCACGGGAGTTACGCCCTCGTCAGCGACTATCGTATAGCCATCGAGTGTAGCCTCAAGTCTGTAGACACCACTATCGACTCCTTCAATTCTATACTCTCCGTTGCTGTTGGTGGTGACGGAGCGAATGCCGTCACTTACCGCAACGCCGGAAAGCGGCTCACCATTGCTATGATGGACAGCGCCTTCTATGGTGCGATCTTCACTGTTGCGGACAAGCTGCCCACGCAGAGCGCCATCGGGAGCATCACTGGTTTTCAGTACAATATAGTTTGCGCCATTCCACAACCGGTCGGCCTGCTCCTGAGTAAGAGGGCAGTCTGCCGTGGTATTTGACGTGGGATTAAGGTTGCAGACCAGACCACCGGAATCTCCGAGAAATCCGTCTCGAAGCTCAAGGCTCTGAATGCCCTGTATTGTGTGGTTACAGGAGACAGTGAAACTGGATTCATCTGCACTAAGGGTTCCCGCACAGTCAACGGTATCTTCATACTCGCTGGGCGGAATCGCCTGCCAGTTCGTCAGGACTGCGGAGAATTGAGAGGAACTGCGAATGACGGTGATCGATCCGACCATACCAACGGCAAAGTGGGGAGTGCAGTAATACTTGTAGAGGTTGCCCGGTGCAGGGAAGTCGTTCAGCATGTCCCGGTCAAAGAGGACTTCATGCTCAAAGGGGAGGGAGTCATCTATCGGGGTGCGAAATGCGTTTTGATATGGTGCTGGTGGTTCTGTCGGAATGTTCCCTGCGACGGCATCATGGAATGCCATCTTCCAGACAAATTTTATCTTATCGTCCTGGGCGATAGTGATATCTTTTGGCAAATAATCAAAGTCGCGAATCTCAACGATGTGCGTTTCGGCCAAAACCGGAAGAGAAGAAAACAGGAGCAGCATGGCCAACAAAGCAAGCCATGCTGCTCCTTTCCTCGTGCGTACGAGCAGCTGCATGCAGCCGCGTCCTGAACAGATCATGCGAATGCCTATCCGAAAATGTTGAAATCGTACCCGGGATGTTGAGCAAAGACTCCCCGTGATGGCAGCCCCATCCAGCGCAGCGTTTCCTCGTAGGCGTTTGCGTAGTGATGTTGTACTGGTATCCACTTCGGACGGCCGTTGCGACGGGTGAACTCATCTCCGGTGACCGCGGCTCCGGTAACACCACCTCGAACTGCTCCACCGAGCATGACCAGGGCAATTGCCTGCCCGTGGTCTGTTCCTGAGCTACCGTTCTCCGTGATAGTCCTGCCGAATTCCGAATCGATAGCTATGGCAACGTCGTCCCAACGGCCGATATCGACCATATCGTTGTGGAAGGCCGCGAGAGCGAGGTCAAGATTTCTCATCAGGTTTGCTTCGCTGCCATTTTCGTTTCCGATGTTTGAGTGAAGGTCGAAACCACCCATTCCGCACAATGCGAGCTGCGTGCCGAGACCGGCCTGGACCAGCATGGCTATTTGTCGCAACTGCGGTCCCGGACGGCTCGTTGGGTACTGGGCTCCGCGAGTTGGATTTCCACTGAGTCCTCGACCAGTGAAAGAGGAAGACGCGGCCTGCAGTGTTTCAATTGAGCTGTACATTGCCTTCTGGCCTTCAGTCGCTTTAGCCGTGATTGGTTGAACATTGTTGAGGCGGTCGAGTACGCGCCGCGCGATAAACTGGCGGTACGGCTGATCGCGGTAGTCCTGAGACCGAAGGCTGTACGAGTTGAGATCGCGAACCCCCAGTCCCCTTTTGTTGGCACCCTGGATGTCGATAGGATTTCCCTGACCAATTGCCATGGTCATGAATCGTGAGAGTGAGTCACCATTGGATGCCGCCTGATCCATTACTCTACCCATCCAACCCAGCCCGTTTGCAGAGAAGTCTCCATTTTCAAACTTTAATTGCTCAGTTCCGTGTGAGCGACTCGGGTTTAGTGTCCCTACCCGTCGCATTACCCGGACATCGCCGCTTTGGTAGAGCTGATGGAGTGCCTGAAGGTTCGGATGGAATCCATACCCATCAGCGGTTGGTAGAATGAGATTTGCCGACACTGCCGAACGGGGATGCGATTCTTCGTAGGCACTTCTCGCTCTGGTCGTGTGCGCAATGTCGAAACTCTGATGCCAGTCATTACCACCGTCGAGATGGATTACGATGAATATTTTTCCGTTACCCGCCCGGGATTGCGCATATGCAACTCGACTGCCCAGTGACCCGAATGCCGCGCCGCAGCAGGCGGCTCCGGCGATAGATAGGCTACTCTGGAGAAATGTTCGTCTCGTAATCTTCTTGTGGTTATTGCACATAGTAATCGCTCCTTTTGTAAGTAATTTGTTGCTACGCTATCGTGAAAATTATCTAGTAGGTTAGTGCGCTGGGGTTCAGCGCGCTTAGCCACAGTAGTCCGCCAAGTTTTGCCCTACATAGCGAACTGACCCGGGGGTCATACAAACGAGGACGTTCGATGATGTTGCCGTCGGAGTCTGTTCCGTTTGGTTCGTTATCGAGATAGCGAATGTATTCGGACTTCTCATTTCGAGAGAAGCTGGCTGCCAGCAGCGCTTCGATGTGATTTACCACCTCATCTGAGCGTGCTCGATCGCTTGGGTTCAGACTGCAGAAGTCAAAGATCGGATCACCCGTTTCTTCGTCCCGAAAATCATACTCGTGACTGGTCAGCGCTCCGGTGATGAAGTTTGCATATTCAACGGTATAGGCGCTCCAGAATGAGGTCTCGTTGTGTTCGCCCTCGCGAAATCCTGCTGACCAACCGAAGACATCGACGGGATCGGTAATGTCCATTCCCATGGTCTCCAGATAATCCTCAAGACGGTTGATGCGCATTGGTAAGCCGGTTCTCTTCAGAAAACCGATTGCGAACGTCAGTGGATCCATGATCCGACTTTTATAAGCCGCTTTGGAGTAGCAGGCTTCAGAGAGCAGAATCCTTCTAACCAACGGTTCGATTTCCCAGTTCGCTGAAATGAGGATGTCTGCCATCTGAGCTTTTAACTGCTCGCTTGGATGGTCATGGCAGAATGTAGTAAACAGGGCACCACTGATATACCTACCGACCTCACGTGGTCGTTGGTTCAGGATGAGGTCAGGAACGTCCAGGGGCTCAAAGTTTCCGGAGAGCTCATAGGGGGTTCCTGGCCAGACGGACTTGCTTGCATCGTCATGGCGATTTAGGACAAAGGTTACTACATACTCACGGCCAAACTGATCGTTTACCAGTTGTGTTGTGTATCCGGTGAGTGCCCGAGCCAACTCCTTGATCTCTCCACTTTCCGAATACAAGGGGTATCGAAGGCCTTTCCCGTATGTTTGCGCCTCTCCCAGGGAGAAGAGCTCCATGATTTCTCTTGCGTAGTTTTCATCGGGCTCCTGCTTGACGTTTCTTTCACCGTTGAGCCACTTCAGCATGAGAAAATCGATTGTCATCGCTCTGAGGAGCGTTCGAAAGTTGCCCGTAGCGTTGTTGCGGATAAGTTGGATGTGCTCCAGACATTTCTCCATCATATCGCCGTTACTGAGAACTCGGCAGGAGCTTGCAAATCGGTCATGCCAGAAAACAGCGAGCTTTTCGTGCAAGGCATTTGGCGACTTAAGAAGATAGGTCAACCACCAACGCTTCACGCCGTCGTGCCGTACTTCTCTGTCTTCTCCACGCCCATTGTCATCATTGTCTAGACTGGAATCGAGCCAATCGTCTGCTTCTCTGTTGATCACCGGAGAGACACCATTCCTGGCGAGAAGTCTGTCGACGGTCTTTCGCAGTCCGTCTCTGAGGATTCGGTCAATTTCAGCTTTACCGCCACCGAATGAGGCAACAGTAGCAAGGCGTTGAGCTTCCCCCCGTGTGAGGCTGTTTCGATAGACTGCTAGTGACTGTGGGTCTCCACGGAACGAGCCGCCGTCGACTCCATTCTGGGAGCTGATTGCGGGTATGGAGATAATGTTTCCGATCTGTCCATCGCTTCTCGATAGGACGCGCAGCATTTCACCGCTGTAACTCGCCTGTTGATTACTGGTTGCCACGGAGACAGAACCAATACTGTTGGGCGCGGCCATGGCATGTACGCCGAGATCCGCGGTTCCTCCCCCCGGGAGTATCTGTTCCCCTGCCGCGGTAACTTGTCCTGCCTGGTCGTAGATTGAGTATTCAAGGGAACTCTGGGTGAGGCTTGCATCAGCGAACTTAAACCAGTTCGCCATACCGACAAAGGTGTTTACCGGTGCACTGATAGTCGCGTCACTGGTTACCGGAGTTCTTCCGAGCTCTTGCGTTGAGTAGGCCCATTCCACCGGAGCTTTTCCAGGAACGGATCCGTAAAAGGTGCTTTGAATAATTAGCTTGTCCGTAGGATCATCGCAGAGAACACGTGCGGATCCGACGTTACCGAATCCCAGAGGATCGATTTTGTCACTCAGATACACGTGGTATTGGCTTTTTGGTGGGACTGTTGGCTTTTCAGAGTGTACCAGTGCTCCGAGTCCGTCTCGAACCTCTACGTTTACGGAGATCGCGACTTCATTGGTGTTTGCGATTTCAAGCCAGTTGCGCGTCAGTCCGTTACCCATGGTCGAGGCAAGAACCGGCTGCCCGGTACAGGAACCGCTTGTTCCTCGCAGAGGAAAGGCGAAGTTAAAGCTGGTGTCTGGCGCCTGGTTGTAGCGAACAAGGACAGCATCGTAGCGTAGTGAGCTGTCATGCGGATTTACTACGTATAAGCCGGCAACCTGGCCGCGTGGGTGCCCGAGGGGGATATCCTGACGCCCACCAGGTGGAAGAGAGGCTACTGAAACCGATTTTTCCACCTGTCCGGCGCTGTTGTATACGTCGACATCAGCGCTGAATGCTTTGGTGTCGAAGTTGATGATCGACAACCAGTTGTTACTAATGCTTCCGCTACCAGCCGGATCGATTGAGTTGTATATTCCGGAGAGGCGACCCGATTGGGGATTTTGAACAGCGAGGGAATAGGCATACTCGAATTGCTTTGCTGCGCCGATTAAGGCCGGGCGATAGAACACGGTTCGGCAATTCAGTTTGTCGCCAAGACCGTCCTGTCCTGCGCCGAGTTCAAGATGATAGACACCAACTTTGTCTCGTATATCCGCAAGGTCATTGAGAATTGTGTGCGTGGCACCAAAGGCAGCGACCTGGAAATCATAGGGAGGGTACTCGAAGCCCCCGCTATCGACCAGTCGTAGCCGGAGGCTGAGCGGTTTGTCGTTCTGGTTGTCACATTCGGAGATGTTGATCTGATCCAGGAACCCATTGAATATTCCCTGCGCCGGGAAGTAGGTTGTCTGGGCACTCGCCGTGCTTGCCATAAACAAAATCGCGAAGCAGGAAGCAAAAAAAGGAATTGCGCATGTAGAAAAAGTTGCAGATGCAGAATTACGGAACATAGTTTTCCTTCGCTCGAGCAGGATTCGATATTTCGAACCGCTGTCTGGAGTAATAAAAATTCAGTTCCGCTTTCGAAGTAAGTCCCCTCCGCTTCGAAGAGACCCGCATTGCGATGTCACTCGCAATAACCGTTAGGCATGGCTTAAAGCAAAAGCTCGGCCAACATTGTGAACGCAAAATGGCAGGACCCTGTCCCTGGGTCTAACATTCAGAATTTGCAGGTGATTTTGGCGTCAGTCGGTTTTGCTGGCCGACGCCAGAGCAGGTGACAACATTTTGTACTGCGCCGAATTCTGTCATCGAAATGAGAATGTTTGGCCATATCTGATCGATGTTGTCGCGTAGTTTCGGGAGTCAACTCGAAGAGAACGCGAAACAGCGCTGGAACGCAAATTGCTCCTGTTACTTCTGTTCCTTACTAGTGTTCGTGGGTCTCGAAGCGGAGAGATTAACGATTATAGTAGTGAGCTGTCGTACCCCTATGCATCGATTGCAAATGCGCTCCCCGTCCTGTACACCTGCAACGCAGATAGTTACCCGCAGCATGATTCTTTTGTTGCTTTGTTTGCTGAGCAGTACTTTTTCTTTCCCCCCTGCGTCTCAGGCGCAGTCACAAATGGGCATGGGTTCCGGTCCTTCCTATACCATGTGGAATGGGTATAGAGGTCAGTTCAACATTCTGGAATGCAGCAGTGCGAGTGCCGTACAGACTGAGCTGCGCGTCAGTATATATTCATCAGGTGGGGAGTTGATAAGTCTGGAGCCGCTACCGATACCCGCGGAGGGTAGCAGCCATCTGGTGATAAACAGTATTGCAGAGATAGAGAATGCATACGGTATTCTCCATGTCGAACCGATCGCCGCAAGCCTGGCGCAGGCGCAGCGGATTAACTGCGTGCTGATGCAATATGGTGCGAACTTCTTTCAAAGTGCTTCGAGCAGTAGTCAGCAGGGGTCGGTGGTTGCCGTGCCTTTGCGAAAAGCGACCACAGGAGTGCAGTCTTTTCCGTTCAACACCCTGAGTCCTTTTCCGGAGTTATCCCGGGTGCAAAACTGGCTTACGGTGTTTAACGCCGATGCTGAAAGCATGTCATATACGATAGAGCAGTATGATTTGAATGGGACCCTTCTTGAGCAGGAGAGAGTCGAGGGGCTGAGGACGCTTGGCCGTCGTGATGTATTTATCGGCAGAAACAGCGCTCTGGGGCTTCTTCGCATTGTACCCGATGAAGAGTCCTCTTCGTATGGTGCATCATTGATGCGATACGGTATGAAGGAAGATGGGGAGACCAGGATAGCGCTCGAGCTGACAAACCTTTCAACACTCGAAGAGTCGGCAAGGTATTCTCTCTCTACCGGAGGTCCTGCACTCAACTGGCTTGAGCTCTTCAACCGGGAATCTTCAGCGATTCGCTTTTCTTTGTCCTTCTTCTCGCAGTCCGGAGAATTGCTGCTCAGCAGGGAATATGAAATACCGGCTAACAGCGTTCGGCATGTAAACGCAGGGCAGGTAATTGGAGAAAATGCTCACGGAAGCTTTTCCATAGAGTACGAAAGCGAGGAAGAAGGAGTTGGTCTTGCGTCTCTGCACTATGGACGTGAATCAACATGGGCATATCTCTCTCACCCGAGCGGTTCCCCCATAGCGGGAGCCAGTGCCATGCAACTGTACAACACGTATCTGCGCGCGGCGAACTGGCTCAGACTATTGGGTGCGGAAGGTTCCTCTGATGAAGTAGCGCTGCTTGAGTTTCCGGAAATCCCGGCGACCGCTCAGATTCCACAACTCCCGCCACAAGGGGTGCGCGATCTGGCAGTGCACGAGATCGTTGGTTCCGAACGCTTTGGCTATTCGCTGTTGGGATCTGAGAGCGGTCTTCAGAGCGGATCTACTTTGAGAGTGTATCCGGATTCAGATAACCTGCCCTCTTCGGTCACTTCAATTCCTCCGATGCTAGTGGCTGATACCGTTTCATCAGTAGGGCTTGTGCCCTTCGCAAGTGGTTTGCAGGCACCGGTACATCTGACACACGCCGGCGATGGCAGCGGTCGTATGTTTGTGGTTGAGCGAGCCGGAGTCGTGAAGGTCATTCAGGAGGGAAACGTGCTACCCGATCCGTATTTTGATCTTTCCGCACAGGTAGGAAGCGAGGGAGAGCAGGGCCTGCATAGTATTGCTTTCGATCCGGCGTTTACGAGCAACGGAAAACTCTATGTACACTACAATGATCTCGACGGAGATACGGTAGTCGCTGAGCTGCAGGCAGCTGATCCCCTTGATGATGAAATACCGATCGCCTCGCTGAAAGTAGTCCTGCGGCTTGAGCAGCCCCATTTCTGGCACAACGGCGGGCAAATTGCATTCGGTCCAGACGGCCTGCTGTACATCGGACTTGGAGATGGTGGGTTCAGTGGTGATCCCATGGGCCATGGTCAGAATACATTCACATTACTTGGAAGCATACTGCGCATCGCTGTCAGCGATGGAAGCTACAGCATTCCCAGCGACAACCCTTTCGTGGCTTCAGGGAACGGGGCCGGAGAAATCTACGCCTATGGTTTCAGGAATCCCTGGCGTTTTTCTTTTGATCGTCTCACGGGGCGTTTGTTCACCGCTGACGTCGGACAGAATCGTTTGGAGGAGATCAACCTTGTGAGAAAAGGGGGGAACTATGGCTGGAATACGATGGAAGGCAGTCTTTGTTTTGTCGACAACTGTTCTACTGAAGGCCTGGAGCTGCCAATTACTGAGTACCCTCACCCCGAAGGACTGGCGGTTATAGGTGGTTTTGTTTATCGAGGGGAGCGTTTCCCGGGACTATGGGGCACGTATCTCTTTGCGGATTTTGCGACTGCCCGTATCTGGTCGCTCCAGGAGGACAGCAGAGGTGTCTGGCATCGCAGTGAGCTGTTCGCCTCGGATGAGGGCCTTTTGTTCTCCTCATTCGGTGAAGACGAGGACGGAGAACTCTACCTCATAGATCTCAGAGGAATGATCTGGGCTTTAGATGTGCCGTAGATACGAAGTGGCGGCTTCTGCTTCTAGCTCGCCGCCGCAGCTTCTGCCGCCGCGGCCTCTGCTGCCGCCGCTTCTGCGGCTTCTTCTTCGGGCGTACGAGTTTTCTTGAGTTTCTTTCTCAGTCGACCCAGGCGTGTGGAGGCATCTTTTGCACGAAGGATGCAGGCCTCGGCAATTTTGTCTCGTAGATCGAGAGGTTCACCTTCACAGAAGAGTTGAGCCATTTCTACGGATTCCCGAAGTTGAAAATTGTACCCGGTAACCTCTCTTTTTGCGCTTTCGAATTCTCTGGACTGTCGCATGGCAACAGAGAGGCGGTAGAGATTATTCAGAATGACGGCCGTAAAGGCCCCGTTGCGATCGGGAGCATTGAGAACCGCCTCACTCAGTGCGGGTCCTTCAGTCGCTGTCGTTAGAATTTCTTCAAGAGCCTCCGTGGTAAACGGAGGAACGATGAAATGCCTTGCTCCTTTTCTCAAAAGGCCAAAGACATCATCAATGCGGGGTTGCAATGATACCGCAAGCATAATTGCGTCTTCTTCAAATGCCAGTATCTGCTCTACGAATTCGGAGGATGGCATATCGGTATCGGCGGCATCAAACACCACGTGAGTGAAGTTGCGAGTCTTTGCTCGGTCGATGCCGGTTACGTGTGAAGGAGCTGTGCTGATCTGAGTAAATCCAAGAGCTTTTAGGGCCTGGCGCACCTGGCTGCTGCCCGTGCTCGATGCACAAACTACAAGAACTGAATAGTGTCCTCTGTCGTGTCTGAGCGACTTGCTCATATAAAATCCCCTGCGTCCTAAAAAAACTGCGTCCTAAAGATGTTTTCCGTGTACGGTATCCCTGACAAATAGCGAGTGTTAGCAGCTCGAAGACTAATTCTGCGCCTGAGGCATGGAATGCCTGCTATATCCCGACTTGCGGGCTCTGCTAACTAATACTCTGACATAGGTAATCGACGTATTGAAGCCTAAACTAAAGGGCTGTGTATCAAGTATCTGTAGTGGAAACCCGTATTAGTTTAGTGTTTTAGTCGACATAGCTAGGGGCCTAATAATATTCACTTTGTTGCTCTAAAAGTACTGCGTACTTCATCATTAATTGCCTTTTTTCTATTTATATCCGACAAGTTTTGCGGGCGTGGAGTTTTTGGATAATCGCTAGACTGCGGAATTCCCCTAGGGGCTTCCGTATATAGAGGAAAGTCGGGACACCGCAGAGCAGGTCGGCTGGTTAGACAGCCTGGAGTGATCCAGAGACAGTGCCACAGAAAGTAAACCGCTCAACTCGTTTGAGTAAGGGTGAAACGGTGGGGTAAGAGCCCACCAGCATTTCAGGTAACTGAAATGGCTCGGTAAACCTCGACCGGTGCAAGACCGAATAGAGGGCAGTCCTCTCCTTTGAGGCTCCAGCGGCTCGCTGGTTTTGTCCTTGGGTTGCGTCGCTTAGATGAATGATTATCGCCGTGTATGAAGCTTTGCTTCGCGCATGACACAGAATCCCGCTTATAGAAATCTCCACGCCCTCTTGCTTACACCCTGGCAGAATAGCCCCCGCCGAATGTCTCATTTGCCTTCGCCTGCGCTGTGACAATGCGAAAAGCGGGTACATCTGATACCTGCTCCGGAGTTCGCAGCGAACATCCCTTTTGTATAGAGGCAATCTGCTGCAACTGATGCAAATTGCCTCAGCCTATATTCCCTCAAGTCCTCGGATTCACTGAGACTTCCTACTTCCGAAAAGTTGGCACGCCTTTGCAATGTCTGTAGTGCGCCTCTCGAACATCGTTTGAGCAGCGACTTACGGAAGAAAAAGGAAAAGGAGTTGAAAGCCATGAAAGGTAGTAAAGACGTTGCGTTTGATAAAGCTGAGCTAATTCGGGAAACCATTCCCTTTGCAACCCGCCTCGCTAAACAGTTCTATGGGCGTCGTCGGCAGCCGTTACTCGATCTCGAGGAGTGCATCAGTGCGGCATTGTTTGGTCTCTGTGAGGCCGCTCGAAATTATGATCCGGAAAAGAATCCTGTTTTCAAGACATTTGCCTATCTGAGAATACGCGGAGCGATGTTTGATTTAATCCGCGAGAATGGTGGCATACCGCGCTCAATGTTCCCCGCGCTGATCACGGAGGACGATCCCGGTCAGCAGTCCTCATATATGATGGCTGGAGATGTCAATGAACTGATGAGTCTGTCCAGTCTCCTCGGTCAGTTTGGACTCGAAGTGTACCGCTGCAGCGACCACGACAATCTGGAGCTGGGTTATTCGCAGCAGATGTCACCTGAGGAACAGAGTGTCCTTCGAGCCACACACAGCTACATCAAGGAGCTGCTGTCAAAGCTTCCCGAGGCCCAGGCAAAGGTGATCGAGTGTCGCTATTTCCGCCAGATGACCTTCGATCAAATGACGGAGGCCTTTGATGGCACTTCAAAAAGCTGGTTATCGAGACTCCACGGTCGGGCACTGGATAATCTGCGCGGCTACATCAATGAAGACCACCCCCAGATCTCTGTGGATTTGTTGCTTGCTGCCTAAAGCATTTTTCAAAAGCACGGACGCAAGTCCGTGCGGGAGAAGAGAAGCGAGAGCAGTCTTCTGATGTCTTTGTCCCGATATTATCCTGATGCGAGTTTTACTTTGAGTTCATCGTGTTCATGAAAAGAAAATGTATAGCGATAGTCCTTGTTTGTTTGAGTGTTTGTGCGTGTAAGGAAACCATTCTTCATGATCTCGACGAAGATCAGGCAAACCAGGTTAAAATTGCCCTCTCCCAGGGAGGGATAGAGGCGGAAAAGCAGAGAGAGGGAGCCTCGTGGAATCTTGCTGTGCCTGCACCGCAGGTCAATCGGGCTCTCAGGGCGATAGAAACTACCCGGATCCTGAATCGCTCGAGCAGTCGTAAGGCTCCCGAGCGCTCAAACTCGCTTCTGCAAACAGCTGAAGATCGGGCGCGTATTCACGAGCAGGACTTGTCAGTGCATCTGGAGAAAACGCTTGAGCGTTTTCCGGGAGTTCTTGAGGCGCGCGTGCACCTCAATCTGTCGCTTCCTCGAGCCCTTAGTTTGTTGGATGACGCGGAGGGAAACTCAGCCAGCGTTCTTCTTGTCACTCGGGCGGAAGCTCGTGTGCCCCAGAAAGACATACAGCGCATCGTTGCCGGAGCTTCAGGAATTCTCGTTGAAGAAATTTCTGTGGTTGTCGTCGCATCGGGGAGTGATGAAGCAAAAGAAGCGCTTCCTGTGAGCGCCTTGCAGATTGAGAAGGTGGTGGCGGACAAGGAAACCGTAGCAGTAGCGGAGCGTGAGGTGGGGGCGGGAAGCGCCACTGAAAGGCTCCTTCCTGATCTATCAGGGCTCTTGGGGAAGGCTCCTTTTTTGCTTGGGGCAGCTGTGCTGCTTACCGTTCTTTTGTTTTACAAAAGATCCGCCCGAGGAAAGAGCGATTCAGTTGAGGAGGAATCAGACCTCCTGCGTCCTCCAGCCGTATCAGATTCCCTGACATCAGTATTCACCTCGCCGGCAATGACCGATGGAGCGAGTTCTCCTCCGGTGAATGAGTTTGCAAATGAGCCTGTGAAAAAGAATATGAGAAAAAATGAGGTGTCATTGTGAATAGCGAAGCGACGGATGAGCAAGGTGTAAGCAGAGCGCAAAAACGGCGGTGGAACAGTCTCGAGAAACGAATTTCGATACCCCTTCGACTGCTCATAAAACTTCCCATTCGATCCTTGTACTACACATCAAATCTGAGATCCGGGCAATTCGCGTGGCTCGCCTGAGCGTAGCGGAGGAAAGGACTGCTGACATCATGATGTTGCAGGTAAGAAGCGATGAACAGGAGGCATTACGAAAATGAAAGCTGAGAGCGTGCCAGATGGCAGTGATAACAAAGCGACATCTGCGGTAGAGCGGTCTAAACCCGATACGATCATGAACCTCGAACTTGAAATTTCCGTTCGCCTGTCTGGTCTTCAGCTGACGATTGATGAGGTGCTTTCTCTTTCTGAGGGTCAGTCTCTTGCTTATCGTTTCGATCCCCAGGCACCGGTGGTGCTGGAAGTAGATAGTCAGGCAATTGCACAAGCCTCCTTTGAGAAGAAGGAAGGAATTACGGCGCTGAGGATAGACCGGCTTTTCGGCAGTTCCTGTCCCGAAAGAGATACCGAGACCGAGGGGTAAAATTTTGCTGAAGTACGCAACAAAAGTAGGACTCCGGGCGATTACTCTTAGAGCAGTCTTTGGATACGTCTTCACAAGATTTCATTCCATGGCTGCTCAGGTTTTTCTGCGGCGGCAGAGGAACTGAGAGTATCGGGTTCTTACTGATCTGGTAGATACGTTGCATTAATAAGGAGATTGTAATGGGAACCATTCAAGCCGCGAGCGGCTTATTCAACACACTAACGTCAGCCGCAGGCTCTGTTTCCGAGTACCTACCTGAGCCGGTAGCGGAGGGAATCGACTTTGCACAGAGTTTAACCTCAGCGCGACAGGGAATTGAGATAGATGTCTCTCCTGCGTACCAGGATCTTATCGATAAGCAGATTGAAACGCAGCAAGAGCTGCAGCAGGTAACCTTCACCTCAAATATCGAACGCTCGGAGCATGAGACACGCATGGCCGCAATTCGAAACGTAAGGGTTGCCTAGGTAGTACTGCTTTCGAGCGCGGACGTATGTCTGTGCGGGAGAAGGAAATCTAGAGCAGTCGTAGGATAAAATCGCAGCAAGTTTATCCGAAGACTGCTCTAGACAATTTAGATGTGTATGAAAAGGAGTTAGTTATGAATGAAGTATCGAGTACTTCTGCTGGTGGGAACCAGCAATTAATCAATGGTGAAGACGATAAGCGTTTTCAGGATCGTGCCACTGCAACGCTACTGAACTTTAGCACTTCAAATGCGGATGTCGTGCGCTTCATCATGAAAGAAATGAGCGACCCGAACCTCAGCGAAGGCAGGCTGATGGCACTCCGGGAGCTTCTCTCTCAAAGAAGTCAGCAGGTTTCATTTCTCTCAAATCTCTCTCGAATGTTTTTTGACACAGGGAACCAGATAATCCGAAACCTTCGGGTGTGATGGTTTCTTCTGGTCTTTCCGAGTGATTTCTTCCGAGCAGGCGTGAGATCTCACGTCTGCTTTTTTCTCGAGTTGTTATTTTTGGCTGCCACGGTGTGTATGCATGTGGCGCATGCCCTCAGGAGTATGATGTGAATACTGCAGGACTGAGAGATATGATCGTCCCGATTGCCGTGCTCGCGGTTGTGGGCATGATGGTGTTTCCCTTGCCCGGCAGCGTCCTTAACATCTTACTTGTTTTCAATATATCCTTCGCGCTCGCCCTTCTGGTGAGCAGTATCTATCTTTCTGAACCACAAAAGTTCACTTCCCTGCCGACGATTCTTTTGCTTGCAACGCTCTTTCGTCTTGGTCTCAACATCTCGACCACCAGGCAGATTCTTGGCTCAGGCTCTGCGCCGGACATTATTGTTACCTTTGGAAACTTTGTGGTTCGCGGAAATCTCGTGGTTGGCGCGGTGCTGTTCATCATCATAACACTGGTTCAGTTTATGGTGATCGCCAAAGGGGCCGAACGCGTCGCTGAGGTAGCTGCCAGGTTCACTCTGGACGCAATGCCGGGAAAGCAGATGTCAATTGACGCAGACGTTCGCTCCGGAGCAATCAGTCTTGAGGAAGCAAAGGAGCGCCGTCGAGACCTACAACGTGAGTCCCGATTGTACGGTGCACTGGACGGTGCGATGAAGTTTGTGAAGGGAGACACGATTGCCGGACTTGTCATCACGATAGTTAATATCACCGCAGGGCTTGTCGTGGGAGTCTCCCAGCAGGGCTTGTCATTTGTTGAAGCGGCCCAGCGATACTCGCTCTATACAATTGGGGATGGCCTGGTGTCTCAGATACCAGCCCTTCTCGTTGCCGTTGCCGCCGGAATCGCAGTCACCCGAGTGGGTGACTCGGAAAGTCAGTTGATCGGTCGGGACATTGTGGATCAGCTCTCCGAGGAGCCGCAGAGCTTGTATACAACTGCTATCGTACTTGCAACGCTCAGCTTTGTTCCAGGTATGTCCTTTCCAGGCTTTATGACCCTGGCGTGCGGGTTTGCCTGGGCAGCGCGGAATGCAGGTAGGGGGCAGGGCCAGGGAGGAGAGTCGTCAATCGGACATTCCTTTAGCCCTAAGCTCCACTCCCCCATATCTTTACGAATCAGTATTGAAGGAACCGTCGCTCTGCAGCAGGAGAAGATACTGCCCGAAATAATTACGTCCATGCGGGATCGATACTTTGATACCTGGGGCCTCGTCTTACCTGACATCTCATTTGATATTGACCAGGAAAAAGCTGGTATCTGTGCCGTGATCCTCCTGCATGGAGTGGAAATAGAGTGTTTTGAGCTCAGGTCTCCTGCTGGCGAGGTGAACTTCAGTATGCAGGTAGCGGCAGCGCTGGCGGATTTTGTCGAACGTTATCGAGTCGACCTACTGAGCGATACCCATGTGAGGATGTTGCTTGAAGTGCATCACCCGTCAGCTGAAGACTTGATCAATAATGTAGTGCCGGAATTGATTACCGTCACCGAACTAACGCAGTTGCTTCGCAGCCTCTTGCAGGAACGTGTTCCGATAAAGAACATGGCTGTGATTCTGCAAGCCGTTGCCGATGCTTCGAGTGTGGCCAAAGCGCAAAGTGGGATTGCTCATTCACAGCTCCTTAGCAGCGTGAGAATGGCTCTGAGGAGGACGATTTCAAAATCCTGCGCAGATTCCTCCTGGCGGCTTAAGGCGGGTCTTATCGCGAGTGAATTGGATACTCAGTTAGTTCGTGACGCTGAGCGTGAGTTGACGCTCCACCCCAGGCTGATCCAGGTGATTGCTGCCGAAGTTAAGCGGTTTTGTGAGGATAGCACCGCTCGGGTTGTTCTTACCTCGCCGAGAGCGCGTCTGGCTCTTGCCGAAATTCTCGAGCAGGAAGGCGTTGAAGGTGTAGCGGTGCTAAGTATTACCGAAGTAAGTGAGGAAGTCGTTCTGGATATTGTGTCTGAGATAAGCGTTTCCGGACACAGCATTGAGCAGGAGAATGAAGACGAAGCGGATTCACCATCGTCACATGAAGAAGAAAAATCTCCCTCGGCGATAGATGATCTGCAGCTTTTGGAAGGAGCAATGGCGTAATGAATAGCAGTACTCATTCTCGCTGCGTGGTGACTATCACGTACCTCAGCATTGGATTGCTGCTCCTGCTGCAGAACGCCTGTATCCCACGACCCGGTTTGGATGAGCGGGTCGCTCGCGCAAAGCGCAAAGAAGTCGTTTTGAAAGAGGCGGTTCTGGCGTTGCGCATGCAGACGAGGAGGGGTCTGGACCTGGCGGATTCTCTCTATAGGCTCGCGACAGAGCTCGACCCCAGAGAGCCGCGTGCATATGATGGCTTAGGGTGTGTCGCCACATACCGAGGAAAGCTTATCGATGCTGAGTATTATTTCCGCAAGGCCATCCACTATAATCCACGCTATGCTCGTGCCTATGTGCATCTTGCTTTTCTCGCCGCCCGCAAAGGAGAGAACGGAGAAGCTCGGCAGATCCTGGAACAGGCCATTCGACTTGACCCTATGAGCTACCGAGCGAGAAACAACTATGCTGCCATTTTGATGAAACGCTCCGGGAATTCAACTGAGAGAAAGAAAGCGATGGAGGAATTGCAAAAAGCATTTTCGCTTGCGCCTCAGGGTGACGAAAGAGTGCAGCGCAACCTTTCGGCTATCGCTGATCTTCACCAGCCGTAGGAATCGTTTGCTTGCTTTCCTGCTTTGCTTTGTCCTGTAGTGCGACTATCAGGTCAAGTAATGCTTGTTCCGTTTGCCGATTGAGGAACACGCTTTCCTGACTGGCTTTGCGAATGAGATGGGGTATGCGTTGTTTTGATGAGAGTCCTGACGTTGTTGCGTTCTTGTTGAGTATGCAAAGGACTATCATGCCAGCGAAAAGGCAGAGTACGCCGACGGCGAAGCAGGTAACAAGAATTTGTGCGAACACCTTTTTATCCTTTTCGGTGGTTTCGAGATTCTTTGCGTTCTACAGAGCCGCGGCTCCTTGTTTCAATGCATACTTGAGCCGTATGGCTCGGGATTGGGCGACTATCCTGCCGCGAAGCGTGGATGTTTCCTTGGCCCTGGTAATGTCTGCGAGAAAGTCCAGGATGTCAGCGGCTAACACGGTGGTATTTCCTCCAAGGTCCTCAGCTCGCTGTGCAATTCGATAAAGCCGACGGATTCCCCAGACGCTCCGTCCTGTTCTGAGCTCCATGCAGGTTCTGGACACACTCGCATGGAGGGCCTGAATGCTATCGACTCCGAAGCAGTCAGTGCAGATAAGCTCTGCGACGATTGCAAGCTGCCGCGCTTGTTCGATTCGATTGAGCTTAAGTTCGCAGTCAGCAAGTCCTCGAAGTGCACGAAGCAGAGGCTTTGGGCGCAATTCTCTATTCTTTAGGATGGAGAAAATCAAGGTGCGGAACAGTTTCATAGCGGCCTGATGCTGGCCAAGACATGCCGCAGTTTCTGCAAGTTCAACAAGAGTGACCTGGTGCTCGTGCTTCCACTCTCTTTTTTCTGTTTGCAGAATGTTCCAACTTGCAATCAGGTGTTGGTACGCAGAGGAGTATAAAAACAGTCGCTTCGCTATTTTGGCGTTGAGAAAGTGACAACTGCGTACATGAGCCGAGGCCTGCTTCCCGACATGTTTCTGCAGGAGATCCAGGCTGCTCCTGGCATAGTCGAGCGCACGCCAGTATCCCTGCTCACGGTAAAGGAAGTAGGCATACTCCTGTAGCGTTCTGCCGAGGATGTACTCTGATTGTTCACCTTCTTCCTTAAGCTGCTCAATTGCCTGTATGTAAAACCCGCCTGCGGCACTACTTTTTCCCATGCTGGCGCATGCGCGCGCCGCAATTCGATAGAATGCTGTTTGCCCCCTGGTGTTTTCCGGGTCGACGCGTAATGCCTCAAGCGATAGTTCGAGAGCTTTGGCGTTGTTCCCCTTCTGGAGATGCTGCTGAGCCATGCTCCTCAGTTCCTTGTTGCTCAGGGAGAGGGTGTTTGATGTTTTTGTTGGGGGAAGGGAAGCCTCCTTACGCAGGGCTCGCCTAAAGCCGAAGTTTTTTACTAAGCCGGTTTCTTTTTGAACGCTGTCCGTAGCCTCTGTGCAGATAGGGTCCGCTCTGTGCGTTCGTGCCCCGTTGTCGAAAGCCCCGGAGTCGAAAGTTCTGGTGCCGATAGTGACGTCGCCGTTCATCGTTATTCCTCACCCTTAGAGAATAGCGTCTTCAGAGATTGAGACCCTGGAGACCGTTTTTACTTTGCAACTAAGGTAAGGCAGAGAAGAAACGAAAATCTAGTTTCAAACAGGAACTAATGTCGTACGCAGTGCACCGACGAATTCCTTTCCCATTTTCTTGATAGCGATCTCGAGTGCTTAGCCGGAAATCCTCGTTCGTTTTTACTGTTGTTGGTATCACTTACGACAGTCTGTGCAGACGCTTGCTGGCCTCCTTTCGATTGTAGAGGGGAACAGATACGTATGGCAGGTGACGTCGTTTTTGGCAGAAAGATGCGATTCCCTGAGCTCCTCTGTCTTTGTCTCGCTCTTCGCCAGAATCTACAGCGAAAGAACTTTGGTTTTATTGCGGCAAGGTCTTAATTTTGCTAGCAGTCATATCTGCTGAATGTAGGGAGGAGACCCCACTGAAAACGATGTTCGATTAGCCGCAATTGAGACACTGCTCAAAGTCGGGGCCTAAATGCGAACGTACGCGTCGGAGCAGAGTAGCAGGTCAGCAAATATCAAGCGTACACGATTAAGCTATTATCTTGAGTAACGATAGTAAACAAACGATTGAAACAGCCATGAGCTTGCGCGAGTCTGCACTACGAGAAACGCCCGCTGATATCGGTACTTCAGGTACCCCATCGGTTTGTATCGTTATCGTGCACTATAATTGTTTGTCAGATACCTTGCGCTGCCTGGAGTCACTTC
>JAUIMJ010000045.1 GCA_030433295.1 bacterium
GAGACCGGGAACACTTTGCTTCACCAGCTCTCTGACCTTTGCTTCGTCAAAAGGCAGATTGTTCTGGCTTGCTGCATAACGAATCAGGACTGAGGCACTTGGCTTTGATACGGCATCTCCGAAAAGATCCGCCGAGGGGCTCCTGACGAGAACCCGAGCCTCGATTACCCCCGGCAGGAGGCGGAGCATTCTCTCGAGTTCCGCGGCAAGTGCGTAGTCAAGACGCAATCGGGAGAGTGCCGGCGAATTTGGCGCAAAACCCCTCTGACGGGTCAACTCCTCAAAGCTCTCATCCGGCTCAGAGGGAAGCCCGAGTTCATGTAGCAGCTCAAGAGCAGCCGTGAACTGACCTGGCTCTACGGTAACGCTGTAACGATCACCTCTACCACCGGAGATCTTTTCTCGCTTTGCCGTGATCGAAGCGCGCTCAAGCGCTACGAGAATTTCAACAGATTGCTTGCTGGTCAGACTGGAGGCGAGTTCTTCTCTGTTCGAGCACGCGCCAAGACAGAGGAAGAGGCCGCACAGTAGAATTGAGAAGTACCTGCTCATCAAATGCCTAGGCTATTATCATTACTGTTCAGAGACCATTCCCCAATCTCAGGCTAACGCAGCCTCGGGCTAACGAAACGTGCGAGCAGTATGCCCGTCGATATCCAGTGCCCTCCTGTTCTCCTGAACAGCAGGGCTGTAGTCGCATCGGGCCCGGGATGAGGAAAAACGACAAAGCCATTCACTCCACCGAACGAAGAGCCCGGTGAAGAAAATGGCTTACAACAGGTACAGTCTACATAGACCCGGAGCGCAGCTCAAAGGAATAATCAAGGCCGATGAGTGCGCCTGAGTGACCGTCAATTCCACATCCTAGGGAACGAGGCAAACTACCGCCTCATACGCTCCAAAGCGAACGCAATCGCCGTGCTGCACGTCGACGGTATCCTGAATCTGAACGAAGGAATTTGATCCCTTACGCTTGATAAAGGTTCCCTGCTCACTCATCAGGTCCTGAATTTGCACACCGTCGTCCTTCGACGCGGTCACCAGACAATGAGGAGTAGAAATAGCGGTATCAGGGATAACCACGTCGTCCTCACGCAGGGATTTACGACCGATAAAGTATCGACCTGAGCGAATCTCAATCGAGAAGCCCTGCGCATCCTGGGCATAGTTTACAAACCATCCAAGCAGCATACCCGCATCTTCAGAAGTTGCTTCGCTGTCTCTGCTGTTTCGCTGGCTACGCCCGCGACCGGATGACTTACCACTGATTTCTTCTTCTTGACTTGCCATAACCGCCTTCTCCGAATTTTCTTCAACCTTCGTATCTTCTTTAGAATCGACTTCCTCCTCAGAAGCGGAATCCGATTCGTAGGACTGACTTTCTACCTCTTGACTTTCCTCGACATCCGCAGCGCTCTCCTCGGAACCCGCGCTGAGGGCATCTTCTTCTTCCTCGGTATCAGAAGCTTCTCCGCCGGCATGCGAGAGTCGCTCAGCACCCTCTGCATGATGCCCGTTGTTCTGATTCTCCTCGGAAGCCTCAGTGGCCGCCTTCTTTTTTCTGCGGCGGCGGCGACGCTTCTTCTTCGGTGCAGCCGGGGCTTCCTCGTCAGACGACTCAGCATTCGGCATTCCACCGGACAACAAGGTCTCGGAGTCGGAGTCGTCTTCCGGCGATGCTACGGTAGCCGCCTCTTCCGGTTCAGAACCAAGGGGCTCCTGAGACGGAAAGGGATCGCCGAAGTTTCCACCGAAGGTAGACTCCCCTCTACTGAACGAAGCTTCATCCTCTGAAGCATCACGAAAGCTTCCACCAAACCCCGAGGCTTCGTCGTTTTCCACGGGCTCAGCAAAGGAGGAAGATTCCTCCGTGCTCGGGAATGCATTGGCATCAAATGAACTTGGGAATACCGGAGCCGACGCAAGGGTCGTAGCTTCCAGATCTTCGGCATCTTCGGGAGACCCCTCGATACTTCTGTCGAGAGCCGACGCGAATTCCTCGGTAGCCATTGAGAAGGAATCCTGCTCTGGGAAGGCAGCATGTCCCGAGCCACTTGGTGACTCCTCTCGACCCAGCTCCGCTTTCATTTCGGCGATATCGCCCTGCTCAACGGTAACCGTTCGCTGACGAACACGGCTTTTACGCGTGCCAGACTGATCCATCGGCTCATCGCCGTCATCCCCGAAAAAGTTTCCGCACATTTTACACTTTGTCGCGACCGCCGGAACAAGGCTCCGGCAATTCGGACATCGGATAAAAGTCAACTCTGTCTCACCAGTAGTCATCTAACGCACCCTAATTGATAATCACTCCTGCCAACTAACCATTGGATAGAATGAATAAACTAAGCAAAACCAAAAGGACGATCACAAGACCGACGAGAAGCCAAAAGCCACGACCCATGCCGCCCGCTTTCAGTAAGTCCTCATCAAAGTCACCGTCCATCAGAGCAAAGTCACGCTCTGAATCAAACATATCAGCGCCACCGTGGAGCTGTTGCTCTTGTTGAAACTTCTCGAAATCGCTGAGCTCACCCGCAGAATCCTGCTCCTGAATCCCCTCGAATCCAAGTTCCTGCCCTGCAACATCGGGAAAATCCTGCCCGAAACCCTCAGACATTTCTCCTTCGACGAGCCCTCCTTCTACGTATTCAGATGCAGCTTCTGGCGAATCGTGTCCTCGATTTGTGTTAATTCTTGCCATTCGCTCAAAAACGCTTTCCTCACCCTCCTCTTCTTGAGCATATTGGTCGCTTATTCCGGCGGCTCGTTCCAGCACCCTTCGAACATCTTCTTCGGGCTCTTCAAAATCGGGCGCACCTTCGGCAATATTGTCGAACAAATCCCTTGTTTCAGGGAAAGCTCCGGTTACCGCCATAGTATTGATCGCTACAGGAGCACCTTCATCCTCTTCCGAATCAAGTATTCTGTTAGCGTAGTTTTCATTGAAATTGCGTTCGTCATCTTCGGAGAAACAGACTCCCAGGAGGACTCCGGAAGCAAAATCAATAACGCTCAATCCACCGGTAAGAACCACGGGAACCCCTTTAGGTAGTCGCTCTTCACCCAAAAACGCACCATTACTGCTGTAATCGACGACCTCGACCGAATCTTCACCATTCCAGAGAACCTCTACGTGCCTACGCGAGATGTGCGCTGAGCTGATCCAGATATCATTGGCCGGGTCACGTCCGATAGTCACCTTGGCACCTCCCTTCAGCGGGAATCGGCTCGGCCGTATATCATCATGCTGTGACACAAGGCAGGGGAAGGTGTGCCCAAGAGTGCTCTCGGGGAACTCTACCGTTCTCGAGTTGAGACTACTTACATCATCCACTGATAAGATTGGAGTAAGAATGAATTCAGCACCTACTCGTACGGTTTCGCCCTGCTCGAGATACCGTCGGCCTGAAACTTTCTCCTCACCGACAAAGGTGCCGTTCGTGCTGCCGAGGTCCTCAATCCAGCAGCGACCCTGATCAATACCGGCACGCGCATGCTCAGAAGATACATCGGAAGCATCCAGACGCAGGGCGCACTTTCTAGAACGACCAATCAGGAGGCTCATATCCTCAGGAAAGGAGAGATACACCGGTCGAGCCGCCATGATCGCAAGTGCGGGAAAGACGGTGGTGTTTCGAGTGAGAGAACTCTGCAAGACACGAACAGCCGCACGATCAGGAAACTCCTCGGGCTGCACCATGAGATCCGCATCGAGGGATGTGACATGCAGGGTAATATCACCAAGCTTTAACTCTGCCGTACCGACGTAAGACCCCTCGATAAACGGTGGGGTCGCCTGAGGCTGGTCCGGTCTGCGCACGGGATAGCAACTGAACTCACGGCCCAGGCCACGAACGAGACGCAGCTCACATAAGCTGGACGTCGCACCCTCGATAACCACATGTGCCATCTCTCCGCTGCCGATAATCGCATTGGAACGCCGTATGAGAATCGTCTCAGGCGGACTGATGCCATCATGAAAATCTATCTCTAACGCAAACACAATTCCTCCTAGTCAGAGCAGTGTACTACTCCGGTCTCTTTATTCCCGCGCGGATTCGCATCCCCGCTCAAACGCAATTGCTTTCATTACCTGCTACTGAGAACCACTTTTACCAAGTCGTCTCGCCTCTCTCTGCCTGACGACCCAATGGGTCGTACGATAAAATTCTTTGACGTCCTCATCTTCTTCCTTTTCGTACGCTCTGAGAATCGCCTGCAGGATTTCAAGTTCATTTCGCCCCTTCAACAGCTTTATCGCTGATTTCCTCACATTGGGGTTCGGATGAGACAGCAGTGCAATCACTGCCTCGCTCCCCAGGGAAGTACCCATGCGGTCGACGGCCTCCTCGATCAACTCCGGAACACCACTCTGAACGACGGCCTGAAACAAGCCATATTTTGCAAACGGCAACAGTTGACTGAATGAGGCACTCCGCATTTCAGCATCAATCGATGTATTCAATGAGAGCACCGCTATTGGTTTCGCAACGCGTTCTCGATACCCCCAGATGTTTGCCTTTACCCAGGGGATCAAAGTTGCCGCAGGTTCACTAGAAAGTGGTTTACTGGCGAGCATGTCAAATGCAGCGACTGATTCCAGGGGCGACTTACTAGAGACGACGAGCGCAAGAAGGATGGTCTCACTGCGCGGAGAGTCCCATCGAGCAAACAACTGAGCATCTTCCGGAGTATTCTCCCCGAGCGCGGAGCGAACCAACGCCGCCTGTATGGTCCAGGTGTCCGGTTCGGAACGAATTGCGACCAACTGCTTGAGAAATACCTCATTGCTGGGAGGAAGAATTCCCCTGCGCACGATCTCGACTATAAGATCGTCGAGAAAACTTTTGTCGTGCTCAACAGAGCGGCGCAATGACCACTTAAGATCCTCTTCAGAGAGCGCCTCGATTACCGATGCAACCTCGCCCTTGACCAAAATAGCCAGCGCACGATGCGACAAAACCAAGGCCTCAAGCCCTCTCTCCTCAACAGCCATTTTGGGATATTGCTTTGCGAGTAAGGAGCGAAGCGACGGAAGGAACAAATCTCTAGACTCATCAAACGCCAGTGCCGCGCTTAGACGGATAGCGACGATTGCCTCTGTTTCGAGCGCAAGCTCGAGGGCCTCTCTTCTGTTGTTTATCGGTCTCGAGGTGTTACAGGCCCGGATTAAAAATCCATACGCCGGAGAATCTGAAAGGCGTCCTCCCTCACGATGCACCCGACGAAACCACTTCTCGAGCACCTCTGCCGTTTTGAGACGTTTCGAAGCACGAATTCGTTCGAGAATTGCCTCGTTTGCCGTTTTTTCAAGACGTTCATCTCCGGAGAATTTAACCACGGCAACAAGGACCGACTGCACCACCTTGTCTTCGCTTTTTGCCAGCTCCTCAAGCTCTGCTACACGCTTCTCTATCGGCACTGCACTATCGCCAATCGTGGTGATTCGTTCCTTAAGATTCTCGGGTGCATAGTATGCATAGGCTCCGATGGCCTTTTCATTCCCAGGATCTGCGCTATTCGTGGGAGATTTCTGACCCGCATCGAAGTAGAAGAACAGAAAGCCAGCGACAAAGAGTCCAATCACCACGGCGAGGGCGGAAACGAAGAGTTGAAGAGACTTATCCTCGGCCTCCGGAGGTAAGGCCGGCATCTCCGGCTCTCTTTCCGGAACCTTACGAACGCTGCGCTTAATTTTGACCAACTCTTTGGAATTCTGAATTTCCTGGATCGTTTCGGCGGCGACAGAGGCTGTTTTCCTCGCCCAGGTGTTACTACCGTCAACCAGGACCCCTGTCTCGATGGCTTCTTCAACAACGGCCAGAATATCTTTCGCGCTGGGATATCTGTTTACGGGATCCGTTTCCAGACATTTTCCGAGTACACCATCGACCCAGCCAGGCAGCAGCGGATTGACAAGACTGGGAGCTGGCGCACTGACCACGGGATTATCTACAGAGCCTGCCGCACTTTTTTCACCGAGCAGATAGCGTCCGGTAAAAAGACGATAGGCATACACCCCCAGGGAATAAACATCCGATGAAATGTCAGGGGATCCTCCGCTGCGCTGCTCCGGTGCCAGATAATTCAGCGTTTCGGGAGGCGGAAGCATTGCGGTCTGACGAGCGCCCGACTCAAAGCTTCCCAGGAGCCCGAGCAGTAACACTCTCTCATTCACATCAATCGCGAAGCTGTCATCAGCGACATCACCCAGCGCAATACCTGCTTCATGCATCGGCACCACGGATTTTAGCAGCAATCGAAACTGCTCAAGCAGGGTGGGTACATTCTTTGAATCGTCAATGAGGGGACGCATCTGCGTCTCCTGCATAACGAGATATGAAGCGCCAAAGCTATCAACACCGAATGCCAGTATCGGCGGCGTCGCGATATTGAGTGATTGAATGCGCTCCAGCCTGTTGACAAAGCGGGTGGCGCTTTCCGAACGAGATTTTAAAGGAAAACGGAGCATCCACAGCAAGACTCCGGCGTTTGTTTCCTTATGTATCGCATTGAACCCGTCGGCGCTGCGCGTACGAAAACGACAGCCCGCACGCTCGAGCGACTCACTTACGCTACCGACAACAATCGTCTGCTCTCCGGATGTCAGACCTTTAAATGTCGTTGGGTTCTCAACCATTCTCTACGTTACCCGAGCAACACACGCATACGCCGCTCGATAAAAATCCTCGTCTGTTAATTAGAAACACCTATCACGCCTATCGACTCAGGCCTTGGAGCCGAACCCAGCTCCTGATAGGCGAGGGTTCTCAGCCATTCTGAATTCTCCATCTGACGCCCAAAGAAATCCTGTACTGCCACGCGGATGTCTCCCGGGCAGAGCACCACAATGGGAACCACTCCCCGCTCAAGCACTGGCGTAAATATTCTGTTTGTGCTCTCGCGCAATGAAGCCTCAAACGCGGGCTCTAATGGCAGACGTGAGCGAGCGTGATCCCACATCGATATTGCGGACCTGAACTCATCCTCAATTTCACTGGCAAGGACAAAGGTCCTTAGTTTGTCTCCGGGTCCAAGCGCATCGCTGAGAATATTTCTTGAGAGCACCATTCTCAAAAAGGCATGTAACTCCGAGAGCCACTCCTGTCGATCCTCGATATCCGTATGGATGGCCGCAAATTCGACAATCCCCTCGAAAATGAGCTTCACATCCCTGATACTCGCGTGTTCACGCACAAGCCTTCGCAGAATTTCGGTAAACTCGGCCATCGAGAGCACTGAAGAGCCGAGGACTTCCTGATATAATTCGGGATAGTTTTGCTCTATTGGCTTACTGAGCTGCCGGGATTCATCCACTCCGAAGACTTCTTCAATGACCTGCAGAACTGAAGCCAGGCATTCAAGAACCAGGAAGCTTGCGGGATTGTGCATTTCAATACCCAGATGGCGTAGCGCCGAGAGCCCGGGCTGCTTTGCTGAAACCCAACACGCCGACTGCTGCCGCAAGGGATGTCGAACGCTCCGCTCAACGGTGAAATCAAAAACTCCGAGCAAACCGGCGTTTGCAGCAACAAAAGCATGATCTATGCGAAGGCTTCCGCGTTTTACTATCTGTTCTCGAACCAGGACCTCATAACTTCCCGGAGAAAGATCATCTGCAACCAAAAGGCTGAGTGTCGGTATGAGCACGCCCTTTTCTTTCAGATTACGCTCTCTGACACCGGCAAGAATTTTAAAGAACTCCTGAAGTCTCTGATACTCACTGCTCTCCGTATTGGTGCGGCCTTCAGCAACAAGCGATACATCCTTAGGCATCCCAAGATACGCAGCAAGGAGTCTGCGATCCACGCGAAGGGCAAGGTCCGTCATTTGGTAGCTGAGCCCGGGAGCTGTCCCTCCTACGGCCGGAATCGTCTCAACGGTCACACTTTTCGCCGGCAGCACTTTCTCCGCACGGAGCTCAGCGCCACCCACAATCACCAGCGTAAGAACACCAACGGCAAAGAAGGGCAAGGCCGGAACGCTGATCACACCGATAAATCCAAAAAGGCCAACGAGAAGGAATGAAACGGCAGAGACAACAATTGCTCTCGAGTCGCTAAACAACTGCTCGAAGATAGCCTCGCCAGGACCCTCTTCCTCTTTGTCAGCCACCTGGGTAACGATTATTCCCGCACAGACAGAAATCAGCAGAGAGGGAAGGATACTGACAAGTCCGTCTCCGACGGTAAGAATTCCGAAGGTGTTAACCGATTCAGCAGGGGTTAGTCCACGGCTGACACCGAGTGCAACTCCGCCAACCGCATTGATGAATGTGATGGAAAGTCCGGCAATAGCATCTCCCTGCACCCATTTCATTGCACCATCCATGGAACCAAAAAACTGAGATTCCAGGGACAGGGCGCGTCGCTGAGCCGCAGCTTCCTCAGGAGTAATCGTTCCACTTCTCAGAGCGGCATCAATTGAAAGCTGTTTTCCCGGCAAGGCGTCGAGATTGAACCGCGCCGAGACTTCCGCTACTCGAGCTGAACCTTTTGCGATCACGACGAAGTTCACGATCGCGATTATGCCGAAGACAATGGCCCCTACCAGGAAATCGCCGCCGACCACCGAACGACCAAAGGTTTCGATCACCTTACCCGCAGCATCCAGGCCCTTATCACCATGGAGCAACACTAGTTTGGTAGAAGACACATTCAACGACAGTCGGAAGAGCGTCGTAAGCACCAAAATCGTAGGGAAGGAATGCAGCTTTACCGCTGAATCAAGGAGTATTGCCCGAAACACGAGCGTAAGGGCGATAAGAATATTAACGACGAGGAGAAAGTCGAGTAGCCAGGTCGGCAACTCAACGAGAAAGAGGGAAATGATGAGAAAAAGAAAAGCTGCGAGAAAACCAGCTCTCGGACTGACTCCTCTAAGGCTGTTGGAAACCGTTCCGAGAATTCGCTGTATGGCCTCCATGTTCTTTTCTCTCGTCTCTTGTAAACTCTACTGCGAATCTCTACAGCAAATCATCTATCGAATCTGGCAACCCTCTTTACTACACACCCATAATCGAAAGAACTACTATTACAACCCTTTTCGCCAATGCGGAACCGAGAATAGACACACCGCGATAGGCAGGAAAGAGTATTTTTGCAATACCCGGCGGGGCTAACTTCCGAAGGCGCTGAGCAGTCGAACGAACAGACCAGCAAACAATAGCCCAAAGAAGCCGGCGAACACCATCGCAAGCGGGCCGGTTGCTTTAACAGGAAGAGCAGCGATTTTACCTTCGATGTGCACCTGCCGCTGAGTCATAACAGAATCCGCAAGTTCCTGGAGCTGCTTAGAAACCTCACCACCGTGCTTGGCGCACTGCGCAAGAAACATGAACGCGTGCTTAACTTCGTTCGTCCCGTTTGCGGTACCGACCTCTACCAGAGAGTCCTGTAAACTCAAACCCGACTTTACGAGCTTCTCAACATGAACAAACATCTCAGTCACCGCGTTGTGACTATCGCGCTCGTTGGTCATTTCGACGATATAGGAGATACAGGGACCGACATCAAGGGCACTACTTACACCAATGGAAACCTGCTCAATAACCAGAGGAAGGTAGTACAATACCTCATCAGATCGCTTACGAATCTGCTTCTCAAGCCATGACATCGGCATCGTGATACCGACAATCGCACCGAGAATGATAGAAACAGCAAAGGTGAAATCAGCTTTTTTCGTGACGAAGTAAAACGCCATCGGAATGAGGAACAGAAATATCACGAAAGAAATAATACGCATGCGGAGAAACTTTCGCCGATCCTCTGCGGTAAAGAACCCGGCCTTGAAGAGCTTTGTGCTTATATCATCGCCCTTCTTGTTTTTTCCGCTCATCTGACGCTTTCGGAAGTCCTCACCATCGAGGTCAAAAGCCTCCTGGGAACCGCCTCCCCGCCCCGGGGAACCCGCCGTGGGGGCACCGGAAGACATAAGCTCACGCATCTCGTTAGAACGACCGCTGTTATTTGCACCGCCCATCAAAACCAGAGCGAGAGCACCAAGGCCGCCAACAACAACGACGCTAGCCACAATTATGAGAAGTTGGATATTCATTCGTCAGCGCTAAATTTTAAGTTCAGTAACTTTTCGTGACCAGTAAAAGCCAAATACGATCGCCATAACACCACCCTGGAAAATCTTTTTTCCCACCTTGTGCTTAAAGGCAGGGAACACGAGCTGTGGTGCCGTCCAGGCGAGGTAAATCATCAACAGCCCCATGATACCCGCGATAACGTATAGGGAAGAACGCTCCATCTGAACCGCGGAAACCGCCTGTTTTCTAAACTGCTGTCGCTTACGAACCTGCTTTGCCAGGCGCTCAAGAGTAGTAGAAAGCGTTCCACCAACCCGCTTACTAAGAATGAGACTCTGAACGAAAAGTTCGAGTTCCGGATGGGGGACATCTTCTCCAAACGCGCTGATTGCCTGCTCCTCAGTCATTCCGAGACGAAGTCGCTCGATAAGAAGCTCAACCTCCGCGCGCACCAGAGAATCATCGTCGAGACCCTTCGCCGCAGCTTCCAGGCCACCAATTGCGCTCATACCGGTTTTTAGAAGACTCACGTAAGAGAGCAATAGTACCGGGTAATCTTCATCAAAGGCCTCAAAGCGACGCGCCATTGCCCCTACCAGGAATTCATTCACCAGGAGCGGGCCCATAACCACCGCAGTGATCTGGATAAAGATGGTAAACTTAAGGTATGCCGGGATAAACAGGACGATAGAGGCAAAGACCTGAATCGCTCTGAACTGCAGGGGAGTAATCGGCCAGTTTGCATTCTGCAGCCGTTTCTCCAGTGTCATTCGAGAGGAAGACACCACCTTTTTACGGTCTATGTCACCTTCCGCTGCTGCTGCCAGCGCGAGATTTGCCTTCTCGCCGGTGGCTAAACCACGACGCTTATCCTCATTGGACTGTCTTTGCGAAGCGACCAGATTGCGGAGGTTACTCTGACTTGCTTGAGCTCCGCCGGAACCGCCGCTCATGGTGAGCAAGACAAAAACGAGCACAATCGCGACAAAGATTATGCCGATAATTATGGTAACTAGTCCGAGTGACATGAGTACTATGCCTGCTGTGTTACGCTCCTACGACGCAACGCCGTTCTCAATAAAAGGTAGCCGGGCAACAATCATTAACCCGCTGGCGCCTCCTGATGGGCAGGCACATTAGAAGCTCCGCTAAAGCCGAGAAACTTCGGTGCATCACCCAGGTAAATACCATTGCGTTCAAGTACATCTTCATGAAAACTCGAGTAGGAAAGGACCTCCCACTGGGGATTATCTCCCTGCTCAACGAGTTTAAACATTGGTCGAATCTGAATATTTCCTTCAACAAAGTGACCAACCTCGATGACCTCTGCCATGCGAACCTTACCACTCGCTTTCTCACGGCATTGCCAGATGACAACGTCACACGCCAGCGCAATCTGCTGTCGGATGATGTCCATACTTACCCCTCGCTGAGCACGCCCAAGGAGACTCTCCAGACGAGTCAGTGTCTCCCGCGCGTTACGAGCGTGGACCGTAGACATCCCACTGTGACCGGTCTGGGCCGCTTCCAGGAAAGCCTCAGCCGCTTCAGGAGTTCTCATCTCACCAAGAATTACGCGAGTGGGACACAGTCGCAGGGTAGTTCGAATATGCTCCTGCAGAGTCACCTCACCGACGCCCTCTGTGTTTGCCGTTCGGGACATCAGACTACGAAAATACGGATGCTGATAGTTAAGCTCCGGAGTATCTTCAACCGCGATGATAGACTCATCAGCGCGGAATTGAGTTCCCAGGGAACGCATAAGCGTTGTCTTACCGGTTCCGGTTTCCCCTGAAACGATAAACGTGTGCTCAACGGTCCTTGTGAGTGCCGCGAGATAGTTCACCATCAAGGGTGGAGCAACCTGGTAGGACACGAGACTCTCAAGCGTCGCTTCCTGAACTCGAGGAACACGCATGGTCATCAGCGGGCCACGAGCACCACACACACTCTTGTGCACGGCACAAAGACGCTTACCATCAGGGAAAGACGCATCTACGGTGTGCTGCTGCGTCGAGAGACTTTTTCCGAGACGGAAAAGCACCCTATCAATAAAGGAAGAATAGGCTTCAGGACTCGGCCAGTGAATACCGGTCGCTTCACTCTGCTTACCACGCTGAAGAACCACAGACTGGTAGTCGTAGCAGTGAATATCAGTGACTTCGGGATTATCTACGAGCGGTTGCAATACACCCCAACCGAGTAAGTCTCTCTTGAGATGCACGATAATATCTGCTCTGGCGATATCATCGATTGAGAAACCGCGCGTTGCACAAACGCGGTCGACCGCATTAGCAATCATGTCCTCGGAAATTTCTCCACCTCGCTCGGAGATCCCCTCTTCCTGGTCCTTGTTACCCAGTTCTCGTCGAGATTCGCGAAGAACGGCGTTGGCAATCGGAGAGAGTGAAACACGGTGTCCGGTTCCTTCGTCTGACGACTCTGATTCCTTACCAACAGCAAGAGATGTCGACGAAGGCCCTCGCTCGCCGGGAGCAGAAGGCCTGGTTGAGAAGAGGTCCAGAAGGGTTTCGCGGTCTGTTTCCTTAGTCATGTTCAGCTAACCTTATTGTGTTCAACCTTCGTATCACTCGTGATACTGCAGAAGTATGAGCCGCTCCTGTGAACGGCTCATACCCTGGGAGCCAAAGGGGAAATTACTCCCCGCCCGCAAAACTGCGGTCAAGCGCCCAACGACCATTACGAAGGACGTATCGCAACTGCCGGCCTGTTCGAGGGTCTGACGTATACATCACACCATCGTTCGAGATTTCCTCGTTTTCAGCCTTCGGACGACCAATCAGATCCGTAATGTCGATTGTGTCGGGCTCTCCCGTTTTCGTGCTGGTCTCCTGCTCACCAACGAGTGAAAGCGTGAGTTTACCAAGCGAACGAGCGAGCTCGATTTTCTTCGCATCCTTCTCAGTCACGAGAAGGGTAACGGTGGCCTTCTTCTTAATATTCGCACGCTTTTTGTCCACGTTCGTTGCACCCGCAACAGACAGGACCTTTACGAAGCGAGCGATAGTAGCAACACGCTTTTTCCCACGCTGCGAATATGACCAGAGGATATCTACCCGGCTGTTTGGCTTTGCAAAGCCATCAACACCAGAACGCGAATCAATCTTAATCGAAGCAGCTCGATACCCTGGTGGTATCTTCAACTGGTCAATCGGTGGGTTATCGCCGAGATCCTCAAGAACGATAGGCATGTTTGCGTTGATCATTCTCTTGGCAAACTTACCAATGATGCGCTCCTGATCCTGTGCCCGAACGACTGCCATCGGCGTTTTATCCGCGTCCATGGCAACCGGCGTCAGCATCTCAGTGGTGATTCGCTTACCTTCTTCAATACGAATCGCCGCGACGAGAACGTCAATGGTCGGCGCTACATCTTCAGTGAATTTTGTCTCTGGGACGGGTGCTGGTGGCTTCTCCACCGCATCGGTATTTTGAGCAATGAATATAATCGCTACTGCTAAAACGAAAATAACCGAGACAAGACAGCCTACGAGCCACTTAACTTTCGTTGCGTAAGTCTGAGCCGGACTGACTGCTCCAAATCGCGTTGCCATTTTTTATATTCCCTTCAAAACCAGCTCTTGCAGTAGAAACAAGGTGGGATCCCCCCACACACTCTGCATCAAGCTATACCATAGACGGTTAGAATTATTAATATAAATCTCTTTACCAGCTTTCTGGTGATCCACCACTATAAGATCCTAGCACGCGGCAATCCCTTAAACGAGCGGACTCAGAAAGTGTAATCGGCAAAAAAACGGGTTAAACTTGAGACTTAAATTTCAATTAAACAGCCAAAAACACTTGAGAAGCCATCGCGTTTTGCGTTGCTGTTGCCAGCCTGAGCTCGCCAGGCGAAATTTTCTCCTAGCTTAAGGCAAAAAGCAGATCTTCCGAAATTTGAGAAAAAAATCCCACTCCCTCTTTAGACGACAAAAAAAGGTAAGCGACTCGGATGAATCGAAAAAATTACGCTCCCGAAACCAAAGAAAGGGACTAAACGCCTATTCAGAGGCTCAATTCCTCTGCATTCAGGCCTAAACAGCGCTTATTTTTTTTCAGGGGCAGTGAGCGGCTTCTGTCTGCCCTAGCTGCTACCGACTGCTTTACCCAGATGTTCCCCAACGCTCTGCAGCGTCTGACTGGTCTGCCCGCCGAGAAAGCTCATGGCAGATATGCAGACGATGGCAATGAGTGCTGCAAGAAGTGCATACTCAACGAGGTTCGCGCCCTCTTCACCGCTCAGAGGATCAGAATCAACAAGCACATCCCCCGCAGGCTCAGAAGTAACACCAGCGTTCAAGACACCACTGTCTGCAGTCTTTTCAGAAATTCTTTTCATCACTCCCTCCAAACGATGATCTTTGCCTGCATCCGGGCAAAGGATAAAGATGAGGCGTTATCGGTCTTTCGTATCGATCGCTCATCCTGAACGCGACACAGGCCTCTAATCCATCTTAGAGGCTTAGCCCACAACACGCATCAAAGAAGATAAGGCGTAGAAACTCCTTCCACAGACACTTCGAACGAAGCCTCAGGAAGAAGCGCCTGCCTGGAAATCCCTACTTGAAAATCCCTGCCTGGAAATCCCTGCCTGGAAATCAGGGGCAGGCGCAAAAAAAAACCCGATCGCCGGTATAGCGATCGGGTCATCATTTCCCGTACGCACATGCTCAAAAGAACGAGGCCCCGGAAAATGCCATCGAAAGAAATCGATGCCTAGCTACTTCCAGCACTCTTACCGAGGTGGTTACCTACGTTTGTGAGGGTCTGGCTAGCCTGGTCTCCAACAAAGCTCATAGCTGAGATACAAACAACAGCAATAAGAGCCGCAAGCAGAGCATACTCTACGAGGTTGGCACCTTTTTCTTCTTGTACAATATTTTGCTCTACAACTTTCTCGATATCTTTCTTCATCGTTCTTTTCCTTACTGGTTCGTATGAGACCACTATTTCAGTAACACGGTCCCGGGTCCACCTAAGTAGCTACTATTACAAAAGCTTTAATCGAGCTACCAAAAAACTATTTCAAGCATTTCCGACAAAATGCTTTCACGGACGAAGGTCCGAGCCCTTACTATTTAAGCACCCTTTAAAGGTCTATATTTTCAGGACTTTAACATTAAATGCAGGATTCACGCCAAGCACAAATTGGCAGGTCTAGCCTTCGGGAACCGAATCTGTGGTAACTCCCTCTTCCGACTCTTCTTTTGCCCCTGGGAGCAGTCTTTCCCACCAATGTCCCTTGTTTCGGGCATCTTCTGGCTGCTCACCACGCTCAATAAGGTTGAGTTCCGCAGCAATCTCCTCGAGAGTCGCTCTCGTAGCTTTCTGTCCCATACTGTAAAGAGTCCGTCCACTACCCGGCCAGAGCGAAGCTTTGGGATCTACGGGTACCGGGGGCAGTCTCCAAGGACGGGAACCGAGATGGTGAACCGGCTCCAACTCGGCCTCAATCTGAGGCACGGCGAGAAGCGATCCACTGTAGCCGTTAACAATGAAGCTAATGCGCTCAGAGCCAACAACCAGAGCCTTTACGTAGCTCAAAAACAAATCAAGGGCGGTCAGACCGAGCACGGTATCATCGATAACGATAACCACTTCATCAGCAGCTCTCATCAGACCACCCGTCGCGGGTCCGATTCGACCACCGGTATCGATAAGAATGGTATCATGCATTACCCGAGCTAACTCGAGCACGCGCTGACAGATATTCATTCCGTCAGTGTGACATACCAGGTCCATGGCCTCAGCCATACTATCCGGCGGCATAAGAACTGACACGTCCTGACTCACTGGGATAAGAGCGTCACAAATACTATCTCGAGAGATTTCTCTTGTTCCGTTTACCCAGCTGCTGACAACTTTTGCTTCAGCACCGTTAACCGTCAGAGAACGACAAAGGTCTCGCGTCTCCACGTCGAGATCCCAGAGCAACGTCCGCTTTCGATATACGCTGCACACCTCTGCAAGCGCCGCACATAGGCTCGTAGCGCCGGTGCCCCCTTTTGCATGGGTTACCACAACAATCTTGGCTTCTCTGACTCGTCCTTCACGTCGAAACTCGGCGTAAATAGCCACGAGTTCCTGAAGCAGATCCAAAGGCGAGGAGTCATCGGGAAGAACCTTTCGGACCCCGGCAGAATGCGCCAGTCTAAAGGCACCTCCGGAGTAGGCGTCCTCCGTGCAATACATAACGATATGCAGCCACGGCATCTGGTTTAGAGCGGAACGTGCGATTTGGGCGGCGATATCCCCCAGGCCGGAGCCGAGAATCAGAATATCGGCGTCATGAATCTGCGCCTGGTAATCCTTGTCGAGGACGAGCTTAACCCTGAGATCAAGCATCTCCACATCGCTCTGGTTGAACGCTTCGATGCGTCTCGCTACCAGCGCCTGCCCTTCGGCCGATTTATCTACGATCAAGACCCGCATGAGTCGCCTGCTTTAAAACAATAAAAACGTTGTTATAGTAACAGCCTATCGCACCGGCCAAAAGATATTAATATGTTTCACCAATGCGTAATTAGTAGGATTCACTTAGTTGCGAAGAGTGTTCAAGCTTGATGGAAATTTTTTTCCGGCACCGGCTAATTTTCGAGCATATTCATGCAACAAACCTGAGTATCGGGGCTTTCGCCCCGGTCTCTCCAAGCGGCAAAAGGCTTTCATGAAGGATGTTCCCCCTTGTCTCAGGCATAACTTTCTCGGGTATTTCTACAGAGACGAAGGAAGCTCTAATCCAGGATCCTGACTTTGAGCTTCTGAGCGGCGGAGCCTGGAGTCTGGCTGACGACATCCGGGAAGTAATACGTACCGACGACGTAGCCGAGCGTGAAGGTTACGAACATGACGATCAGCGTTTGGAAGAAACTGCCCTGCCCCTCGTAGATGTCTCCGGATAGTTGCTGAACCCGCGCAATGGACAGGCCGCTCTGAGAAACAGCAACACTGGGAGAAAGTCTGTCACCGAAGCTGCTCTCCCCCTGAGAGAACAGCGAAGCCGAGGAAACTCCGCTCGCAGAGGTGTTGTGCACCCCGCTTCCCGTAGGAGCATTTGGATTTGGATAAGAGGTCTGGGATCCCGAGTCGGACGAAGTCCCCAGAGCTCGTTCCGCCACTTGCCTGAAGGAGCTCACTGATGGCTGTTCCACAGAATCCGCCATGGCCGGGGCAACACCGCTTATGGACGCGCCAACTGATGATACGCCCATGGATGCTTCAGAAACAGATGTCCCTACCGAAGAAGACCCGAGAGCTGACTCCGCATGCACGGAAAGTTCCTCCTCCTCCTGATGCTCGATAACTTTATTTGCCGAAGAAGACGTGCTGACATCTATTTCACCGCCGCCCTTAAATGCCTCTAAATCGGCAAGCATCTCATCTGCCTGCTGGTATCGCTCGCTGGGTTCTCTCGCAAGCGCCCTGAGAATGATTGAACTCAGTGCCAGAGGGCAGTCCAGGCGAATCTGATGCGGGGGCTTGGGGTCTGTTCGCAGTCGCAGCGTCATCGTCTCTACGACACTTTTACCCTCAAAGGGGGCGACACCGGTAACCATCTCATAGGCGATTACTCCCATGGCATAGATATCAGAACGCCGATCAACCTGTCCCTGATCCAAATACTCGGGGCTCACATAGTCAATGGTTCCGACAACACCGCCATGTTCGGTAAGGCGTGGACCAGCGTTGGTGCGCGCGATACCAAAATCAGTGATCTTAACCTCCCCCTGTCCGGTCAGAAGAATATTTTCGGGTTTTAGATCTCTGTGAATGATTCCCGCTTCATGGATCGCCTGCACACCGGCAGCAATCTGGCACAGCATGGTTACGATTTCATCAATGGAAAGGGGATCATCTCCGGAGATGCGATCTGCCAGGTCACCACCACCGATATACTCCATGGTGAATGCGATAAGATCGCCGTCTTTGAAATACTCGTATGCACGAACCACGTTAGGGTGACTCACGCCATATGAAGCGACTATTTCATTGCGGAAGCGAGCGGCAGCGACCTCGTCGCTGGCCACTTCGGAAAAGAGCACCTTCATCGCCACGATATGACCGGCAAGCTCTCGATGTCGACACGCGTAAACGAGCCCCATGCTCCCGGTACCAAGGCACTTCACGACTTCGTATCGCCCGTTGACGATAGTGCCCGGTTGCAAATTCATAAAGTGGTCGCCGCTCATTCTTTTTCACAGCAGGCGTGCCCGCAAGGCAACACCAATACTTCCTCCGTGGGTGGCGTAACGTAAGCATGCGTCAGGACAAAAATGTGCAAGCGATTACGTAGTCAAAAGTTATCGCAAGACCTACTCGGCGTCATCAGCAACAACATTCGCTTCAGGGACGAGACTCACTAAGTAGTAGCGCTCGCCAAAGCGTACGGTGTCACCGTGATGGAGAGGTTCCAAACCACCGGCGATTTCGATCTCTTCATCTTCGCCCGCTCGGATAACACCGGTTCCGTGCTCGGACAATTGATCGAGGACCTGCAGCTTCCCATCTTTGGTCGCACGGATAATTGCGTGCAGCGGTGAGATGGTCTCGTCATCAATGATGATGTAGTCACCGTGATCCGTCGCCCGAGAGGTTATTAACCAGCGTCCCGAACGGACAGGGAACACTTCGCCGTTTGGATCATTGTCATAACTCACAAGCATTCCGACGATTTTCGACTTTCCGGTGAGCCAGACCCTCGAAGCGCCAGCAGAAGCCACAGGAGCCGCCGAAGGTGGTGTTGGATTAACCGAAAATGATGGGTTACTTCCAGCCGATGGGGCGGTCTGAGGCTGATGAGGTTGAATAGTCGGGACCTCACGAGTCTGCATGCCGCCACCTACTGAGGTCATGGGGTCAAAGCTGCCTGGCTCCTGACGAGCCGCAACATTGCCAAAAAGTCCCGCCGAAGAATCTGGTCGACGATTGAACTGCGGAGCTGGCTCGCCATGCGGAGCATTGTCCACCTTGGTTCCACCATCGCCCGACGGACGCGACTGCGCGCCATCCCAGTCAACCATCGGGGGCAACAACTCTTCCAATGGGTCGGGTGTTCCGACATCGCTTGGCTGCTCCTTATGCAAGAGAGCCCGTACCTGACCTGTCATCTCAGGAGTCAACATAACGGTGCGATTTCTTGCCCGTGACGAGGAAACTCCTTTTTTCTTATCATCTGCACCGTCACCCATGCTGACCTCCTCTTCGTTTATTGATCCGTTATCCTGGTTCATAATTCGAAATCTCCTAAATAAAACCTGTAAAACTAAATTATATTCCTCTTTGGTGTGACGACGGTCATCGCTAATTCGTCAGACTAAACACCACAAACAGACCCGCCAACAATACGCCCATTAAGAGTAAAATTAACATCAGCGCTATCTTCACGCCGGGCGTTAGTTTTGGTCCCTTGCGTGCGCGAGAGACTCGAGGTCGTTCAGACTTGCGCTTGGGAACCGGTTTTTTAGCGCCCTCAGCAATCTCCTCATGCAACTGCCCTCCAAGGGGCAAAACCGCCAGGGTGATATTGTCGAATCCCCCGCGACTCTTTGCTAACTCGACAAGACGGACGCAGGACTCCTGGGGAGAAACACTACTTACGATATCCGCAATCTCCTTATCCGAAACAAGGCTGTAGAGCCCATCACTGCAAAGAAGAAGTTTATCTTCCGGCTCACCCTCGGCGACATCCCAGATCCAAAAAGACTGTGCATCGAGATCCAAACGTGGCTCGGAGCCCAGACATCGCGTAAGAACGTGTGACTGGGGATGAGAAAGTGCTTCTTCCGCATCAATAGCCCCGCGATCTACGAGTTCCTGCACGTAGGTGTGATCGACGGTGAGCTGCTGGATTTCTCCATCCCGTATCAAATACGCGCGGGAATCACCGGCGTGCGTAATAACAACTTCGTCGCCCTGCACCAGGGCACCGAGAACCGTGGTTCCCATGCTGCTAAACGCAGGGTTCTGTCTTCTTAGAACGATCACGCGGTTTGCTTCTTCAATCGCAAAACGAAGTGCATCTTCTCCGTTGTCAAAATCTCTTGACTCCAGCGCGCGCCGTATCGCGTCGATCGCAAGCTGAGCAGCGAGTTCACCTCCCAGCGAACCACCCATTCCGTCACATACAATCCATGCTCTGCCAGCCGGAGAGTCAATGACTGCATAACGGTCTTCGTTTATTTCGCGCTCGCAGCCGATGTCAGTGATCGCCGCAGGAATGGTATCCTCGGGCTTAACCGACTCGTCCCCAGAAACTGGTGGGCTATCGCCTAACATGTAGCGTCTCCTTCATTACGCAGCTCTTCATCAATCTCATCAAAACCTCAGACCTAAAAAGAAAATCAGGCTGGATCCGCTGGCGTTGAGAGATGTTAGCATTACTCTCTAACACGACATTTTAGCCTCACAACTTAAGATACTGTTACGCCAGCCCAATATTAAGATTCATTCACTGCCACGCTTGCCTCTAATTTTTTAGCGTATCGCCTCAATTATCTTGCCTACGGGAAAGATACGATAGAAGTAAACTACTGTATTTAATTGCTATTTCTACTCAGATACGGACTTTTCGGCAGTATTTTAGTCTGTTTCCTAGCTGTTTGCGGTGTTTTCCACTCTGATTTCCCGAATTTCCATCAGCCAGCTCTCATTTTCCTCCGCAAGCCGGGACTCATACCCCTGACGGAGAATCCAATTCGCCATCTCCACCCAGGCGTCGTAATCAACCGCAGCTTTGTGAGCGCGATCGCCACGATGCTCCCGCAGCGGAAATCCGGCTTTCAGCCATTTTTCCTTGATGTTCTTAAATCGACCGCCAACCTGCGCCCGCAATTGTGAAAGT
>JAUIMJ010000367.1 GCA_030433295.1 bacterium
AGAAAATCTCCTTCCCGTCTCTACCGACACTTGGGCCACTCAACATCCCGAGAATTCCGGTGCTCGACCCTTTCTTGTCCTCTGGCGAAACATCCTGCTTGACGAGGCCCAATCGTTGCTGCGCCTGGGCAAACATATCGCCCTTTGGATACACATCTACGATTTCAAAATACGCAGCGCGCGCAGCGGTTTCATCTGCGAGCGCATCCTTTCGAAGATCACCAAGAAACAACAGGGCATCGTCTGCTAAGGCATGACCGCGATATTTCTTCGCGAGCGTTTTGTAGAAGTATAAGGCACGGGAGAGACCCGTCTTAAACTCACGCTTCCGATAGGTCTGCTCATACAAGCGCCCCAGAAGGTACATCGCACGGGGGGCATACTCTGAGTCCTCGTGCTTTCGAACGAAACTGTAAAGTCCCGAAGCCGCGCGCTCCCAACTCATCAACTCCTTTACTTCCGCATCAGCTTCGGCGATGCGAAAATACTCCTTTCGAGCCTTTTCATATGCAGACTTTCCGGATGGCGCAGCGGAGGCAGAACCCGGTACCAGGAATAAGAGAAGCACGGCAAGAACGAACAGGCAGCCAACGCCAGGGTTACGAAGCTTAGTTTGTTTCCAAGCCAACAACACTCTTCTCTCCTTATGAAATATTTACCTTAGAGAATCCTTAAGCACGCCAAGTTCAACAAGAGCGTCTATCGGCCGCATCTTCTCAGGCTGATAGGCTTCAATCTTACTACATAACGCGTCGTAACTCTCCTGCAAAACCCTAAGCTCGTTGCGCAGCGCAGCGATACCCGGATCTTCCGCTACAGAAATCTTAGATTCAGCCTCTCCACCGGCCCGACTCTCACCGGAGACTACCTGAACCCGAGCATGCTCATCAGAGCGCAAAGCTTCAAGGACCTGTTCCGCGCGTCGAACAAGAGCATCCGGAAGTCCAGCCAGCCGGGCGACCTCCAGGCCAAAACTTCTCAGAACAACCTTCTCCTCTATTCGATGCGTAAAATGAAGTTCTTTTTCACGTTCTACGACGCCCACCGCAATGCAAAATCCATTTTCTTTACACATGGCCAGCTCAGTGAGCTCATGAAAGTGGGTGGCAAACAACGTCTTACAGCCAATTGAATCATGCAGCCACTCAAGAATAGCGGTCGCCAGAGCAAGGCCATCCGAAGTCGCCGTCCCTCTTCCGATCTCGTCGATTAGAACCAGGGATTGGGGACTTGCTCTTCGGGTAATGGTTGCCGCCTCCCGCATCTCGACCATGAAGGTAGAGTCACCACGCGTGAGATCATCGGCCGCTCCTATTCTCGTAAAAATCCTATCGACCAGGCTGAGTTCGGCTCGTTGAGCGGGAACAAAAGAACCAGCCTGGGCAAGCAACTGAATCAATCCGACCTGTCGGAGATAGGTTGATTTACCGCCCATGTTCGGACCCGTAAGCACCGCAAGCATTCGCCCATCCTGAGTCAGCAGCGTATCATTGGGGACAAAATTATGAGGCCCAATAACGTTCTCGACAACAGGATGTCTCCCACCTTCAATCCTCATATCGAGTCCGGACTCAATTATCGGACGGGTGTAGTTATGCTTGGACGCAAGGTGCACCAGAGCGGTAATTACATCAAGTTGGCTGAGCAAACGGGAGACGGCCATAATTCTCCCGGCCTGAGAAGCTACCCACGAGCGCAACTCAGCAAATAGGTCGCGCTCCAGCTCCAGCTGTCGGGCCTTTGCTGAGAGCAATTCAACCTCATGGGTTTTTAGCTCTTCCGTGACAAAGCGCTCCGCATTCACCAGGGTTTGCTTTCTCTCGAAATAATCTGGCACCTTGCTGAGATTGGCTTTGGTAACCTCAATAAAGTAACCAAAGACATTGTTGTACTTTACCTTAAGACCGGCAATTCCGGACTTCTCTTTTTCCCGAGCTTCAAAGGATGCCAACCAGCTGTTGCCCTCCTTCCGAAGCTTCCGCAATCTATCGACTTCCTCGTTGAAGCCCTCTAAAAAGATACCCCCGTCGCTCACCTTCACCGGAGCGTCCTCAACGATCGAATCCAGCAGGGTGCTGCGAACATCATCCAGAACATCCAATTGCTCGGCCATCTGCGCCAGTAAGGGACTCTTCTGCTCCGCAAGTACTTCTGCAACTCTTGGCAAACAGGATATAGATTCCGCAATGACTCGAAGATCTCGGGGAGTCGCGCGAAGACCGGTAACACGGGAAAGCAGACGGTCCACATCCCTCACTTCAGCAAATAAGGCTCGGACTTCGTCTACTATTGTAGGGCGCTCAATCAGCTCTTCGATCGCTTCATGCCGTGAATTAATGGTATCAATGTCAGCACTGGGCATCAGCACCCAATCGCTCAGCAATCTCGATCCCATCGCAGTTTTTGTATGGTCGATATGGTAAAGAAGAGAGTTTTTGCGCTCACCGTCGATCCGGGCTTCGGTAAGTTCGAGATTTCTTCGCGTAGCAGCATCAATAAAAACTCTGGTCGTGCGTTCCTCAACAAGGAACTGAGACAGCCTGGGGGTTGAACCGAATGAGACCTCCTCAACATACTCCATGACACTTGACACTGCTGAACGGCTTTCTGTCCCCAAATCAACAATCTGAGACGGCAATGCATTGCGAATTTGCTCGGCGCCTTTTTCAGGCATTAAAGCATCTACTCTATCCTGTAAGTCCGTCGAAGTTACCCCCTCAAAGGGACGCCAGATCACCTTTGCTTCAAATTCTTCTGCGATTGCCTTTATCGCCTGAACCCAGTAGGAACGTTTATCGACCGAAACATCCGCAATCGTACTTGGAAGTATAAGCTCTGCTGGCTCTATACGCCGAAGCGCTTCAAGCAATTCTTCCAGGGTCTCTGTTTCCTGAACGCGAAGGGCTCCGGTAGAGACGTCAATATAACTCACCGCCCCGACATCTCCCTGTGACATCAAAGCCGCAGCGAGATAATTAAATCGCTTCTCCTCTAATCCATCTCCCTCATAACGGATACCCGGAGTGATGATTCGAGTGACCTCACGACGGACCATGCCTTTAGACTGCTTGGGATCGCCAACCTGTGAAACAATCACACAACTAAAGCCCGCGGTAAGAAGCCTCGGCAGATACGAATCCAGGGCATGTATGGGGACACCGGCCATAGGAATTGGATTTTCCTGGTCCTTATCACGAGAAGTCAGGCGAATGCCAAGCGTCTCCGCAAAGACCTGAGCGTCTTCAAAGAAGACCTCGTAGAAGTCACCAACCTGAAATAATAAAATGTGCTCCGGTCGCTCCGCCTTCATGTCGACATACTGCTGCAGCATTGGTGCAAGCTTCCGCGACTTTTTTGCGGTGGTCTTTTCTTTAGGTGCACTACCTTTTTTCTTGGGCGAAGTGGTGGAATGCTTCCCGAAGCCCTTTGCGGAAGCACTCTTCTCTGTCACTACAGAATGTTGCCTCTCTACCACCGCAGGACGGTCGGCAGGCCTGACCGGGGGCGCCGAGATCAGCACATCCATGGCAAGCTGGGTTCTCGCCGGTTCTTCTGATTTGGCGCCTGGCGGGCACTTGCTGTTTTCAGGCTCGGAAACTCGACCTTCCTCGGGGCTACGACTCATTGGGACCTCAGGCATACAGGCAAACGACAAAGTCAAACTAAGTGTCTGTAATAACTACACAACTACACTAGACCAGAACCGAGCGGTTCAGATATCGCAAATAGTATGACGAAGCGAAGAGCAA
>JAUIMJ010000368.1 GCA_030433295.1 bacterium
AGGTGCATTTGATTTGCAGGATATTCAGAGTCGTATTCTCATGCTGAATACTTATACCTCCTCTTTTTACCGACTGCCTGTATTGCTTCCGGTAGTGGGCTCCTTTCTCCTGTTGCTCGGTTCTGCTGAGGCCCAGCCGGATTCATCGGCTGATATCCGCTCGTTTACGTCAAGCGCGGGTTCCGCTCCTGCGACATCAGCAGCTTCTGAGCCGGATGCGAAAGAAGAATTTCCCGATGTTTCTTATATTGGCTCGAAGGCCCTGATGGCAGAACGGGCAATGCACCTGAATGAGCGTGGTGTTGAACTCTTTCTTCAGGGAAAGCGAAGTCAGGGCAGTGCGAAGGTGAAGCAAGCCCTTGCTCATGATCCGCAAAACCCAAACGTACTTTACAATCTCGCAGGTCTGTATCTTGCTGACGGGAGGGCCGATCTCGCTCTCCCCGTGATGAGAAAAGTCATTTCAATGAAGCCGCGTGAGCTTGCGTTTCAGGACCGGTATGCGGAGTCCTGTGTTGCCACTCGAGAACTTGATTCCGCCATTCGGGCCTATGAAACCATTGAGCAGGAAGACGCCAGTTACAACGAAGTATTGCTCAAACTAAGTGCGCTCTACGCCATGAGAGAACAGTGGACGAAGGCTGAGCAGGCGATTCGTCGTGCACATGCGCATCTCGGCGACAATCCACGCGTTCTGAGTAATTTTGGCGCAATACTGGTAGCCCGCGGCAAGTTTGCTGAAGCTGTTCCTATTCTTGAAAAGTCTCAAACTCTTGAAGAGTCAGGAGAAAATGCCGTCGCCCTCGGAATGTCATTTGAATCACTCGGGGAAAGCAAGAAAGCTATTCGCGAATACACCCGCGCTTTGAAGCTGGGAACGCATGATGACGAAGGGCTGAAAAAGCACCTGGAGTCTCTCGTCGGAACCCTGCCCTACAAGGACTGATCACAGAAAGGCTGATAGCGTAGCTGTGTTTTCGGCAGGCGGCATCGGTCCCGAGCAGAGCCCGGGGCCGAAGACTATTCTCTCTAACGTTAGATGTAGTGCTTAGGAATTAAACCGTGCTTCCGAGCCATCCTGCTCGGGAACAGGTACGCCTGCGCTTGCGCCGACAAACAGTGGAGAGGCCGAAAGCGTGAGAACTGCCGTGCAAGCGAGTTCTATACAGAGGAGATCACGAGGTCCGAGTTTAATTCGTCTTCGCTCCTCTTCACTTCTACCGGAAACAATTCTAAGCCAGGAAACTTCCTCACCGGTCAGAGTCCCCTGCGCACCTTTTGGCTTGTCTCGGTAAAGCTTGACGAGAACATCGCCTTCGTCATTGCGAATGATTACGTTTTCGTCCAGAGACTCAACGCCGTAGAGAAAAGCGCGGGCCGTTGCCCACAAGCCACCGACGGCCTGGATTGGAACGAGAACGTCGCAGGAACCGGGGCCTTCAGGCGCAAGCTCTCCGTTGACGTTAGGAACGTACCAAAGTCTTAATCCGTTATTTTCAGGAATCAGTTGGAGACGACCAAATGACTTGGCTATGGTGAAATGCATCTTGTTCATTTCGGAAAAAATCCTCTGCTCAAAGGAACCTAAACTATGCTCGTTACTAGCACACTACATGTAATCTGACTACAAAGTCAGCTGAAAAACAAATATCTCAAAAGATATAAAAACCGCCATTAAAATAACGCTTTAATTGGGCGAGGCCGCAACACTCTAGTCCTTTTTATCGCCCCCGGAAGCCGGCGAATCCTTCAAATTCAGGCCGGCACCTTTTTTCCGGCGTCTTCTGCGCTTTTTAGGCTTAGCATTGGATGATCCTTCCTTGCCAGACGCTTCTTGCTTTCCGTCTTCGGCAGAAGATTTGCCATTTTTGGCCTCGGGAACAGCTTTTTTATCCCCGGCCTTAGTCTCACTCTTCGGCGTTTCGGAAGCCTCCGCTTTATCCGATGCAAAGGACAAACCCGATCGCCGGGGCGCCAGCGTTGGTTTTGACTTCTTAGGCTCGGCAGCCTTCTCTTTGTTTTGAGGCTCTGCTTTGGCTTCAGCGGCAGGCTTTCCTTTGGCCGTGCTTTCCGGCGCGGATGCCGCAAAGGAGGGCGGCTTCGGCTGCCCCGGTTTCGGACCGGGAGCTCCCCCGGCACTTCGCCCGGTATTTGGCTTTGCCCCTGCCTGCGTTGCCGCTTTTGACTCCTCTGCTTTCTTCGTACTGGCAGGAGGTGCTGAACTGCTGTCAGACCGGGTTTCTGATTTTGATTCAGACTTTGGTTCCGATTTGGCTTGCGCCTCTTTCTTTGCCGTTGCTTCCGTGGCCTCGGCTTTTGGCGGTGGCGGCGGAGGTGTGTCGGCAATAGTGGTTCGGCTCCGACCCATGCCTCTGAAGCCTTTCATTATGTTCAGACGAAAGCCATTACCGTCATCTCCGGAATCATCACCTGTGTCTTTTTCCTTGGTGTCTTTCGATCCTCCCTCGGGGCCCTGAGGTTCTTTGGGCGCTTCCCCACCGGATCGCGCACTTTGCTCCAGACTGCGCTTGGTTTCGGCCCGCTCAACCGAGAGAATATGCTCATCTACCCACTCGGCAAGACCAATCTCGTCAGCCTCTACCGCTTCGTATCTCGTCAGATATTCGCGGCCTTCCCAGGTCGGGGGAAGCTCGGCGTTGAACCACAGGGCTCTTCCCTTGCGCAGACGGCCGTCACCTTTATCAAACCAGGCCATCCCCTTTTCCGCAGACATCTCGTGCTTGAGCTCTTCCGGACTCACCAGGTCTGTCTCATCCTCACTGACGGTAAATCCGTCACGGATACCGTCTGCGGTTCTTCGGTTAAACTCAATGTGTTTCGTCAACTCTCGAGCGTTAAGGCTGGTGCTGAGGCCGGTAGAAATAGTTTTCTTTGTCGTGTTGATCTTACCAATCCACTCCGACATATCATCAGCGGTGCGGTTGTCTCCAAGGCGCATAATAACCTTGAGATTGATATTCGCGATAACCCGATCGTAGAACTCCTGACTCAGCCCCATTTGTGCATCCATGAGACCACTGATCGACTGTGCTCCGAAAAGCAGAGAAAAACGTCCTTTCCTTGCCAGCTCGAAAAGGTTTGCCCACGTCGGTCCAAAGGTCGAAGCGCCCTCATCGATAATAACAAGATGCGGATCTTCAAGGTGATGAACACGACTGGAAGTGATCTCACCGATGGAGACCTCAAGATCCTCACGAAAGACCTTAACCATTCGAGCAGCACTTTCTGCCTCTTCCAGTCGAGGGAGCATGTAGTAAATCAGCTTTCCTCGAAGGATCGCGTCGGTCAGAGACAAATCTGCCCGGGGAACGCAGAACATCTCTCCCGCCTCAGAGTTGGCGATCGAGTGGAGTTCGGACGCAATACCTCGGAGGTTATCCGTGAGTCGAGCGGCGTCCAGACTTCCCTTTGCGGTTCGGTAACTTCCCGCCAGGTGCCCGAGTTCCACCATTGCCTGTTTTGCCCCCTGCTCGTGGAGCAGATCTCGCATTCTCGGATAGGCAACGGTAAATGCCGACAGGGCGACCGCAATATCAGCGACCGACCAGGCCAGTCCAAGGCTCTCCATGGTGCGCACGACGCGGTATACCGCATCTGCGGCAAGGCGGTCATAGTGCTTTGTGGTACTGGCATCCGAAGTCGGTGGAAGTCCGCATCGCAGAACCTTACGGGCCTTAACATCTGCTCTCTGCGTGGTGAACACGAAGTTGT
>JAUIMJ010000046.1 GCA_030433295.1 bacterium
GATGGTATCTCGCTCATCGCAATTGCCGATGGTGCACTTGACCAAATGAGTTCGGTTCTCACCCGTATGGCGGAACTTGCGGAACAATCTGCGAACGGAACACTCGGTACAGAACAGCGTTCGGCACTGAGTCAGGAATTCGTCGCCCTGGGCTCGGAAATTCAGCGTATTGCTGACACTACCGAGTTTAACGGAATTGGATTGCTTTCAGGTGGAGCTTCTGTGGCCCTACAAGTTGGCTTCGATTCCTCCTCAAACTCCCAAATTACCTTTAACGGTGTTGACGGAACGTTAAGTGCGATTGGATTGTCGGATAGCGGCAACGCACTTTCCTTCTCACTGAATGCGGCAGGGGACAATCTTGTAGCTCAGGTTGCAGCACGCTCCGCTCTGGATGCTGTCAAGCTGGCTATTACTTCACTTACCAGTAACCGAGGAACGCTCGGTGCTGCGGAGAGTCGATTGTCCGTAACCCTGACTAACCTGGCTGTTGCTCGCGAAAACTTCAAAGCGGCTGAGAGTCAGATTCGCGACGTCGATGTAGCTGAAGAAGCAGCTAACCTTACTCGACTGAACATACTCCAGCAGGCGGGTGCTGCAGTGTTGGCTCAGGCTAACCAGCAACCGTCCCTGGCACTAAGTCTTCTGGGATAATCCAGTAATCAATAACAACACATCTACAGCGAGAGGATAGACACGGCCTGTCCTCTCGCCTTGAGTAAAAGATCTCCCAAGAGCCGTGATCACGCCCGGGCGTGGGACCGTATCCCCCCGCGTCCGGGCTATTTTTCCCGCCCCGCAACTTCAACTCGAAATTCTCACACGAATCAAAGAGTCGTTAGATAATTGCCGCAGTCCTCTACTCGTGAAATGAGCCGCTACGCTTGCCACGACATTTCTCTTCTGGAAGGTACGGGGATGCCGAGAAAGCGCAACGGACTGGATTGAAGCCCTTCCTCTCACGTCTTCATACCCCGGGACTGCGTTAATAGCCCTAAATCTCATTGAATGCTAGGTTAAGCGACGTTGTGGATGAGGTATGCGCTACGCATAGCGACTCACTCTTGTTGTGTTCTTGAAGAGAAAATTATCGTGTCAGAAATCAAAAATACTTCGTCTGGTACATCGGGAGAAAGTCCTGGCCAGTCTGATGTTAGTAGTCCTTCAGTCGACGTCGAAGCCATTATGGCAAGAATTCGGGGTGAAGTTGTTGAAGCATTGGAATCGTCGGAAACTCGTTTCCCGAGATACCTACCAAAAGATCCGCAGGAATCCGGGGCGAAGCTGCAACCGGTGCAGTACTCTGAAGAGTTGCGCTATTTAAACGCCCACTGGAATGACTGGGCAGTGGAGCAGGAATTCGTCTCGCATCGAAAATTCATAGGGCGTGTTGTGGTTGCGCTCAAACGACGATTCCGTGATTTTCTCTGGCAGTCACTGTTTAAAGAATATTTTGAGCGTGAGCGAACCTTTCAGGCAAATCTAATACGCTACCTGAATGCAAATGCCCGATATATCGATAGTCGAGACTCTGAACTGTTCTGGCAGATCATCCAAAAGCTCGACAACGACATTGCCCTGTTAAATGATAGAGGGGATCGCTTGTACGACCACTGCATTTCTGCTGTGGATTCAATTGAACGTAAGGTACGCAATACTTCTACTATGTCCTAGGTTGTAGGTATGTCGCTTGCTGCGAGTGCTAACATTCTTATTTTGAGCGCACAGGTCCCTTTTACCAGAGGGGGGGCTGAGGTGCTTATCGATAAGCTACGTGACAATCTGCTCAGACGCGGGCACACCGTAGATATCGTGTCTCTTCCTTTTAACGCACAACCCAAATCTGCCCTGGTCTCGCAAATGGCCCTGTGGCGCTCGCTTGACCTTAGCTCCTTTGCGGGGAAAAAGGTCGATATGGTCATCGGAACTAAGTTTCCAAGTTACCTCGTCGAGCATCCTTGCAAAGTGACCTGGCTCATACATCAGCATCGTCAGTTGTATGAACTGTACGATTCTCGATTTGGAGACTTCGATGCGACACCCGAGGATGAGGCCCTCCGGCGAATGGTATTCAAGGCCGATGAGCAATCTCTCAGTGAGTGCAAAATGCGTTTTACCATCAGTGACAACGTGACTGAGCGTTTGCAAAGGTATCTTGGCCTCGATTCGGAGTCGCTACCTCCGCCGCTCCCCCTGGGAGATGCCTATCGTGAGGGCAGCCCTCAAAATTATATCCTTTCGGTCGGACGCATATGCAGCATCAAGCGCGTCGACCTCGTGGTTAAGGCGCTCGCTCAAATTGATGATTCCCTGCGGTTGAAGATAGTGGGGTTACCAGATGAGCCGTCAATTGATCGCTACCTGAAGAGTGAAATAGATAAGCATCACCTTTGGGATAGAGTGGATTTTCTTGGGCGGGTTAGTGACGAGGAGCTTATTCAGCTCTACGCCGATGCTTTTCTCGTTTACTATGCTCCCTTCGATGAAGACTATGGCTTCGTCACATTAGAATCATTGGCGAGCGGTGTTCCTGTCATTACCGCATCCGACAGCGGAACGGTACTTCAGTTTGTGCGTCATGAGCACAATGGTCTGATTGCGGAGCCCGACGAGACGTCGATCGCTCAGGCCGTTAACCGGCTCCACCAGGACTCTGAGCTTTACGCACAGCTTCGTCTCGGCGCCGGTGAGAAAATCGAAATGCTGACCTGGGATTCAGTTATTGATCGTCTGATATCAGTGCTGAAACCGGATTCTGAACAACTTAAGGAGGCAGCTGCGAACGTTTCGAATACGACCTAACGTGTAGGACGTATCATGGTTTTTTAATCGGAGAGCAAAGCAAGAGAGAAGGAGAGAAACATGCCATCAGCGGGCACACCAAAAAAATCAAGCGAAATTGTTCCGATTAAGAAACTGCTGGTCTGTAATCGTGGTGAGATCGCGATTCGCGTGTTTCGGAGCTGTACGGAACTGGGTATTCGAACCGTAGCGATATACAGCCACGAAGATCGCTTTTCTTTACATCGTTACAAAGCGGATGAGGCCTACCCTTCAGGTAGTGCGGGTAGTCCGGTTCAGGCATATCTCGACATTGAGCGCATTATTGCAATTGCGCGTCACGCGGGCGTAGACGCAATACATCCCGGCTATGGTTTTCTGTCGGAACGCAAGGAGCTTTGTCTTCAGGCAGCAAACGCCGGGATACGATTTGTTGGCCCGAGTGCGGAGACTCTCGATATTGCGGGTGATAAGACCAAGACGATTACCCTTGCTAAATCAATAGGCGTACCGACGATCCCGGGAACTGAGGGTGCCAGCACGCTCGCCGAGGCAAAGGCCTTTGCCGATGAAGTGGGCTATCCTGTGATTATCAAAGCTGCCTTTGGCGGTGGCGGTCGTGGTATGAGGCGAGTAGATTCCGCCGAGGAACTTGAGTCGAGTTTTGAAGTCGCTGCGGCTGAAGCAAAATCTGCCTTTGGTCGTGATGAACTCTTCCTCGAGAAATACATCAGCCAGCCTCAGCATATTGAAATTCAGCTCCTCGGAGATGGGACCGGTGAGGTCGTTCATCTTTTTGAGAGGGATTGCTCTCTGCAGCGCAGGCATCAGAAAGTTATAGAGTGTGCTCCGGCTCTTGGTATTTCAGAGGAAACTAAATCCACCTTGTATGAGCATGCTCTGGCCTTGGGTCGTGCTTTGAATTTGCGGTCTGCTGCTACCGCGGAGTTTCTGGTGGCTGAGGATGGGAATGCGTATTTCATAGAAATAAATCCTCGCATCCAGGTCGAACACACGGTAACCGAGGTGCTCACCGGAATTGATTTGGTTCGTAGTCAGATTCAAATTGCGGAGGGGGCAACACTCGCCTCTCTGGGACTAGAACAAGAGAAAATACACTGCTCGGGGCATGCCATTCAATGCAGGATTACGACCGAGAATCCGGCAAATAATTTCACTCCCGATTACGGCAAGCTTCTGGCGTATCGCTCAGCCTCAGGATTCGGCATTCGCCTCGACGCCGGCTCTGCATTTACCGGTGCTGAGATCACGCCGTTCTATGATTCTATGCTGGTGAAGGTGACCTCAAGTGGCCGTACCAAGGATGAGGCGGCTAGTCGAATGAGAAGAGCCTTGAGTGAGTTTCGAATTCGAGGCGTAAATACGAATATCGCCTTTCTTGAAAATTTACTCCAACATCCGAGTTTCCTTGCCGGTACGATACGGACTCCGTTTCTGGACGAAACCCCTTCGGTCTTTAAGCTACCGAAACGAAGAGACAGAGCAAACAGACTACTGAACTTTCTGGCTGAAGTTACCGTGAATGGCCATGAGAGTATGCCAAACATCAAACGCCCGACTCAGGTCAGGTTTCCGGAAAAACGATGGACCAAAGATGAGATGGCTCTTGAGCTGGTCTCGAATGAACCTCTCCCTTCCGGGTGGCGAGATGTGTATCTGACTGAGGGCAAAGATGCGTTTTTGAAAAAGGTGCGGTCGACGAAGTCTTTGCTGATAACGGATACGACGATGCGTGATGCCCATCAGTCGCTTTTTGCGACAAGGATGAGAACTCACGACATGATGGCGGTCGCACGCACGCTTGCGAAAAGCGCGCCTCAGTTGTTCTCGCTTGAGATGTGGGGTGGTGCCACGTTTGATGTCATGCTGCGTTTTCTTAGAGAAGATCCCTGGAAACGACTGACGAAGCTGCGAGAGGAGGTGCCGAACATCCTTTTTCAGATGTTGCTTCGCGGTGCCAACGGTGTAGGCTACACCAGCTATCCAAATAATGTTATTCGCCGATTTATCCTCGAGTCGCATGCCGCGGGTATCGATATCTTTCGGATATTCGATTCATTAAACAGCGTAGATCGCATGCGCAATGCCATAGACGCTGTTCAGGAGGCCGGTGGAATAGCCGAGGTTTGTCTTTGTTTTACCGGCGATTTGCTCAGTGCTGAAAAGGCGACATCACCGGAGGAGGCCCACAAAGCTCGCTTCAACCTTCAGTATTATGTCGACCTCGCCGGTAGGCTTGAGGAGGCCGGTGCGGATATTATCGCCATTAAGGATATGGCTGGATTGTTGCGCCCCTACTCAGCAGAGCTTCTGGTGCGTACGCTGAGGAAGCAAACGGATCTCCCTATTCATTTTCATACTCACGATACCGCCGGGGTGCAGAGTGCTTCCTACCTCAAGGCTGCCGAAGCTGATGTTGACATAGTCGATTGTGCCTTCGCTGCTATGTCGGGGGTGACAAGCCAGCCAAGTCTGGAGGGACTTGTTGCAGCTTTGGACAATACGCCTCGAGCTACCGGATTGGATCTTGAAACGCTGACGTCTTTCAGCTCGTATTGGGAAGCAGTCAGAACGTTTTATTCTCCTTTCGAAAGTGATCTTCGGTCCGCTACAGGAGAGGTGTATTCTAATGAAATCCCAGGCGGGCAGTATTCGAATTTCAGGCCTCAGGCAGAGAGTCTGGGGTTGGGGGATAAGTGGGGAGAACTTAAGCAGGCGTATGCAGCCGTAAATCGATTGTTCGGCGGTATCGTCAAGGTGACTCCCAGCTCAAAGGTCGTCGGAGATATGGCGATTTTTATGGTTTCAAATGGCCTGAGTGCGGAAGACGTAATAGAGCGAGCATCCGAGCTGGATGTTCCGGCCAGTGTCGTTGAATTTTTCCAGGGTAAGATTGGGGTGCCAGAGGGCGGACTGCCGACGAAACTTCGCGATGATATTTTGCGCGGTAAACCCATTGTGGACAGCGATCTAAGTGAGCAGCTTGCGCCCGCCGACTTTGATAAAGCTATCGATGAGGCGAGCGCGATAATGGGAAGACGCGTTGATATCAGAGATGCCCTGAGTTATCTGCTCTACCCCCATGTGTACAAGCAGTATGCACAGGCCCGTAAGGAGTATGCCAATCTGAGAATTCTTCCGACCATGCCTTTTTTCTACGGTCTCGAAGAGGGTGAAGAGGTGGTCGTCGATCTCGAGCGTGGTAAGCGACTGTTTATTTGTTTGAGTGCAATCAGTGAGCCGGGGGAGAATGGCGAGAGGACTGTCTTCTTCGAACTCAACGGGCAACCACGCAATATACAGATTCGCGATCGTTCCATTGTTTCTACGGTTCGGGTTAACCCGGTGGCTGACCCGGAGAATCCCTTACATATAGGTGCCGCACTTGCAGGAGTTCTGGTGGCTATGGATGTTTCGGTAGGTGACACCGTGGCTCAGGATGATGCGCTGTTTACTCTTGAAGCGATGAAGATGCAGACAGTTGTGAGAGCGCCGCGTCCCGGGACCGTGCAAGCACTGCATGTTGCGGTGAGTGATAAAGTTGATGCGGGAGATTTGGTCGTTGAGTTTGCCGAGTAGTACATCTGCGTTTTCAGACAGCCTCGTCGAGCGCGATAGAGCCTGTATCTGGCATCCGTATTCAAATGTTACTGCTGCTTCACCTCTGTACCCCGTTCGCGAGACCAGAGGCACTCGCTTGTTGCTGGAAGATGGTCGAGAGCTTATCGATGGTATGTCTTCCTGGTGGACGGCGATACACGGGTATAATCATCCCGATATCGTCGCAGCTGCGCAGGCACAGATACAACGTATGCCTCACGTTATGTTTGGAGGGCTCACTCATGAGCCGGCCATTGAACTCGCTGAGCGGCTGGTGTCGATAACCCCGGCATCTCTGGACCGTGTTTTCTTCTGTGACTCTGGCTCGGTTGCCGTTGAGGTTAGCATGAAGCTGGCGGTACAGTATTGGATCGCGAAGAACAAGCCAGGCAAAAAGTCATTTCTTAGCGTTCGCTCCGGGTACTACGGCGACACATCGGGCGCCATGTCCTTGTGTGATCCTCAGAACGGCATGCACAGCATGTTTGGCGACTTTCTCAAAGTGCAGTTTTTCTCGGAGAAGCCGCGTATTGCCTTTGATGAACCCTGGGATGAGTCAGCGATCTCCGATTTTCAGCGGATGCTATCCAATCATGAGGATGAACTCGCGGCGGTGGTGATAGAACCGATCGTACAGGGTGCCGGTGGCATGCGATTCTATTCTCCACATTTTCTACGAAGGGTTCGTGAGCTGTGTGATGCGCATGATGTGCTGCTTGTCTGTGATGAAATTGCGACTGGTTTCGGCCGAACCGGAAAACTTTTTGCCTCTGAGTACTCGAACATTTCCCCTGATATAATGTGTGTCGGTAAAGCGCTTACCGGTGGATTTATGAGTTTTGCCGCGACCCTTTGCTCCAGCCGCATCGCGGATACGATCTGTGCTGGAGTAGACAGTGCCTTCATGCATGGCCCGACCTTTATGGGTAATCCGCTCGCCTGTGCGGTTTCCCTGGCGAGTTTAGCATTAATCGATCGTGGCGACTGGCAGGAACAGGTTCCACGCATAGAAGCTGAACTCAGGTCCGGTCTGGAACCCTGTCATGATGTTTCAGGTGTTGCCGATGTTCGGGTGCTGGGTGCGATCGCGGTTATTGAAACTCGTTCCCCGATCCGCTTGAATGAGGTGCAGGACGCCCTTGTGGATCGCGGAGTTTGGTTACGGCCCTTCGGAAATCTACTATACACTATGCCCCCGTTTGTTTGCTCATCCGAGGAAATCAATGCGATAACAGGGGCCATGCGCGATGTTTGCGTTCGTTACTTCACTGATGATGTAGCGTGACCTTCTGATGTCTCTAGCAAACGGAAAGAACCAAGAACTCAGATCTTCCTCGTGATAAATCCAACAGATTCTACCTCTACGGTCCCATCACTTTTTGTTCATTATCTCGAGCAGGAGTGTGACGCATCGGAGTTGGAGCGCTTCTATCGAGTAGTGCAGGGGTGTCTCTTTGTCGATGAACGTGCTGAGCAAAAAACTATCGCCTTGTATCAGGCGTGGCAAAAACAAGTGACTGATGCCAGTACTGAAAAGAGCATTGAGAAAGTGCGGCGCCGCATGTTTGGCAGTGAGTTAGAGGAAGTCGCGTATGTCCTCGATGGTAAGCGCTGCCTGACGGGACGTTGTGCTCGTGGTGTGGAAATTGGTTCCGGCTCCAGCAAAATTAAAGTAGCCCATGCCGGTGTGCTGAGCGCAAAAGACTACATTCATCCACGGGATCCTATGCTTGCCTCAATCACCGGGGCGAAGGCGGAGTTAGATAGGCACAAAGGCCTTATTTTTGTTCTTGAAACCGGAAATGTCCAACTGGAGGTTTCCGTGCGCACGGTGCAATCGCTTGTTGAGCTCATGCGTGCTTCGTCTGCCTTGAGAAAACGCTTTCCTGAAGTCAATGGTTTGTTGCGTGATAGTGTTGAGCCCGTGCTTGCTGTGATTGCTCGTGCGAAGATGGTAAAAAAGTCTGAGAAACTTCTGGTGCCTTCGGATGTCGCCTCAATTCCGGATGTAACGTTCGCACGATCCGGATTTCTTTACTTTGCAATCTCCGACTCCAAAATAGTCTCTTGTTTTAATCTGCATCCGAAGTCGATGGCGCTTTTTCTTCGGGAGCAAATTACCGAATTGAAGGCGGCTGCGAAAGTTCCGCGAGGAGTCGAGACGGCGTTGAAGAATCGCAAACATATGTGCTCAACAAAGATACAGGGAAAGTCATTTGCCCTGAGTGTCGCCTTTTTTTCTTCGTTTCTCGTCGAGATGCAGAAGTCGAAGAAACAGTATGAAAAACTTCCCCGCTATTTTTCTTTGCTTCATCTTCTAAACCGCATTGTGCCGCTCTTGAAAGGAGCAAAGTCTGTTTCTGAGTTGGAAGTGCTGCAGACCTTAGGTCGTCGCCCGCGACGGGAGGCTATATACAAATCGAGTGGTCCCTGGATTTTCGTAATTGAAGAAAAGTCGGTGTGTACGGAAGCGATACTGCTTTCGGGGAAAGAGGAGCAGAAAAACAGCCAGCCTTCCGGACCCCGCAGGCGACGTCGGCCTCGACGTCGTTCCTCTCGTAGTGGGACAAAAAGCCGAACCGCCGGTACTACTCCATAGCGAGGTAAGGACACCTACTGAGTGCTCGAGGTGGTGTAACCAAAGATACCTGTGACTTCGGCGCGCTCGGGCTCCGGTGGCTGTGCGCTGGGCGAAAGAGGGTTCCCGCCATAGTACAGAGGGTACAGGCCGACGTACGGAGTACCAATCCCAACATTGCGTGCATCATTTTCCGGGTCACGCGATGCACGGCTCATTAGTGATTCCCAGTGCTCAATCTGTTCGACGAAGCTTTTCATTCTCGGCCCACGCTGGGTGAAAAACTGCATACCGTCCATTAGCTGCTGCTGGGCGAAAAGATGTGCGGAGAGAAGGGCATAGACGATCCAGTCTTTTCTCTCGAGAAGACGAGCGCAATTGAAAATGCAGTACAAGGCGAAGGTCAGGCCGAGAAGAGATACTGAATGGAAGCGCATCTGCAGCGCATAATCTACCCCAAAACGGGTACGCCCGATTGAGGAAATAATAAATGGCAACAGGAGTAATAGTTGTGCGAAGAGAAAGAAGCGAGTCAGACCGTGTTCTTTCAGGCGTTTGGCGCAAGAGATGTAAGCGAGCAAGGTAATTAGTAGACCAAGCAATGAACCAAGGCGATCAAAGCTTCCCATGATGCTCGCAAGAGTCGGCAGCAAGTGATATCCCTCGCTGATAGTGACGATAGGAATAACGCCGAGACCACGAAGAAGCGTACCGAAATAAGAACCGAAGAGGGTGTAGCGTAGGGATAGAAAAAAGCCCGGCGTGCTTGCCTGGGCAAGGCGCAAACCGGTCCCCGGCATGTTCATGAGGATGAGGTAGGGGAGAGCTGCCGCTACCATGGCCAGGCAGACTACGCCGAAGGATAGCGCTATGGAACGCCCCTTAACGTTTGAACCCCTGTTTTTTACCACATACATGAGCGCGATGATTTCAAAGGGCAGGGTAAAGGCTCCGGCAAAGCACAGGGGTGCGGATACGGCGCTGAGGCCGGCAAGGACAAGATGTTTCTTTTCGCGAGATTTGAGGTAGCTAAGTATAGAGCTGTAGCACGCGAGGCGAAATATAAGGGAGAACAGGGTACTCTGGCAGGTTATCCATTGCAGTGTTTCTGTATGAAGCCCGCTCAGTAGGAATAGCATACAGACCAGCAACGCTACCCCTGATTGCACATTGGAATGTGTTCCGATTTCTCGAAGCACGTGAAACAACAGATGGCTGACGCCGCCGAGTAAAAGCAGGGAAAGATACGCATACGCGGTATACCAATCTCCAAAAATCGAAAACTGGGTCTTAAGCAAAGAGGAAAAGACGGGCAGGATATGTTCATTGTGCCGATACAGCAGTGTTGGAATCCAACCTTCTTTAAACTGCTCAAAATACATGAAGTCATCACCAAAAAAATAGGCGCGCGAACCCGCATGCCAGGCAAATGGTATCAGGTAGAAAAAGAGCGATCCGCCTGAGCCAGGCAGTCTTAGTATCGCAAGTACAAGTAGGGACATGGAAAGGGCCGACAATAGCCTGAGTGCGTGCGCCGGCATCGAATTGCGAAGGAGGCGCCGAAGACGGTATTGGAGACGGCTTGTGTCGTACTCATTGACCTTGTTCCGCAAAGCAGTCCAACTGCTGCTGTCTGCCTCGTCGAAAATGTGAATCCGTACTCCCTCCTTCATGTCGGAGGTTTCGAGTATTAGACTTGAGAGTTTCCAAACGCCGCTGTTTTGCTCAGCTCTGGGGAGAATTTTTTTCAGGGTCCTTCCCGACGCAGTCTCAACAACGACAGATGTGCTGCCCTTCTCGTGTGCGGGTCCATAGCCCGCAACCTCGAGTTCGAGGTAGGGATGCTCGGGGAAGAACACCTGACTCCTGCAGCTAACAGAAGTGCCTGAATCGACTCCCCAGGTAACGGTTCGCCGTATGGTTCTGAAGCTGTGAGCGTCACGTAGTAACTCGCGACAGCCAGAATTCTCTTTCCATTGCAGGTTGTGGAATCTGACAAAGGTTTTATTGAGCAGCGAACCTCGAAGGGTTTCGGCTGTGCGAAATACACCTGTGAGAAGACAGAGGGCAAGGCAGAGGGAGAACAGGGAGACAGGCTTTTTTTCATTCCAAAATCTCATTCCAGTATCTCATCCGAATATCGAGGCACCGAGACGCAGCTTTTCGGCTAAATTAAGGCCCAAAACTATATCTGCGCGGGAAATCCGACTATATTCATGGGGTACGAACGCCTCTCGTGGAAGGACCGCAGCAGACCTGCTACATTACTCGCTGAGCCTCGATTGTGGCTTGCTTGGATCGTGCTCCGCATGATTCTTGTAGTTGTTGATCAGGCTTTGCCCATCACAGCCTTGCCTGTCACAGTTTTGCCTATCGCAGTTTTGCTTATCATGGTGCGACCACGTCCTTAAGACCTGTTCAGCGTAACCTTTTTATCTACTTGTTTAGCAGAGATTTCAAATGCCGCCCAAGAAGAAAAAAACGAAAGAGGCCCAGCGACTTGCAGAGAAGTACACGGGAGCTTTTAACCCATGGCATAAATGGGGCCCCTATGTGTCCGAACGCGCCTGGGGAACAGTCCGCGAGGATTACAGTGATGACGGCAATGCCTGGGATTACTTTCCGCATGAGTTAGCTCGCTCCAAGAGCTACCGATGGGGCGAAGACGGGCTTGCCGGAATCTGCGATCGGTACCAGGTGATGGCGTTTTCTCTGGCTCTTTGGAACGGAAACGACTCCATCCTTAAGGAGCGACTCTATGGATTGATCCCCAGTGAATCTAATCATGGAGAGGATGTGAAGGAGTATTATTTCTACCTCGATAATACGCCTACTCATTCTTATATGAAGTTTTTGTATAAGTATCCCCATGCTGAATATCCCTACGATCAGCTACTGGAGGAAAGCGCGAAGAAATCAGTTCTCGATCGAGAATACGAGTTGCTTGATACCGGTGTGTTCGAAGAAAATCGGTACTTTGATGTCGTGGTCGAGTATGCGAAGAGTGACCAGGAAGATTTCAACATCAAAATAACCGTGCACAACCGCGGGCCGGAGTCAGCCGGTGTCCATATCATCCCGCAGCTGTGGTTCCGCAACACCTGGGGCTGGAGCGATCAGCGCGGCAAAGAGCCACGCATCGAGCAGTGCTATGCGAATGAGAAAGGTATTGCGCTGCTCGCTGATGATGCGACCATGGATGCGCCCAATGGTCTGTCGAGTGACTATCGACTTGGGAAGCGATGGCTGTACGCGGAGCCAGGTGGTACACCGCTATTCACTAACAATGAAACCAATGCAAAGAAGGTCTGGGGCGACCATGCGAATTCCGTTTCCCCGTATGTGAAAGACGCCTTCCATCGAGCTATCATTGATGGTGAGGACTGTGTAAATCCCGATCTCTTCGGTTCGAAAGCCTGTATCCACTATGGAGAGATTGTTATTCCGGCCGGCGGCTCGCATGAAGTCAACCTGCGTTTCTCAGATAAGGAGTTACCGAAGCCTCTTGCGGATGCAAAGAAGGTATTCACATCCCGCATAAAGGAAGCAGACGCGTTTTACGATTCGATACACCCCGCAAGCGCTAGCGATGACGAGAAAATGATTCAACGTCAGTCTCTGGCGGGGATGTTGTGGACCAAGCAGATTTACCTCTATCACGTCAGCAAGTGGCAGCTCGGCGATAATCCGAATCACCCGCCATCCGAAGCGCGCAAGAATATCAGAAACAAGGGATGGGGACATCTCAATTCCATGCGTATTTTCTCAATGCCGGATAAGTGGGAGTACCCCTGGTTTGCGGCCTGGGATCTCGCGTTTCACTGTGTTCCGCTCGCCCTGGTAGATCCCGAATTTGCTAAAGAGCAGCTGTGGCTGCTTCTGTTTGAGCAGTTTCAGCATCCAAACGGCCAGATTCCTGCATACGAGTGGGAATTTTCTGATTTGAATCCACCTGTGCAGGCCTGGTCTGTTTGGCGAGTGTACAATATGGATCGCCTGAGAAGCGGAAAGGCCGATCGCGATTTCCTCGAGCGTTGTTTTCATAAGCTGCTCATCAATTTCGCCTGGTGGGTCAATCGCGTCGACGGAGATGATCTGAACGTCTTCGAAGGCGGATTCCTGGGACTGGATAATATTACCGTTCTTGACCGGAGTGTGGATCTTCCAGAGGGCGTTAGTTTAAAGCAGTCGGATGGAACCGGCTGGATGGGCATGTACTGCCTTAATATGATGCGGATTGCCCTTGAACTAGCCAAGGAAAACAACGTCTACGAATCCCTCGCTACGAAATTCTTCCAGCATTACGTCTACATCGGGGCGGCGATGAAGAAGATGGGAGGTAAGGGATATGAACTTTGGAGTGAGACCGACGGGTTTTTCTATGATGCCCTCTGCTATCCCGATGGCTCGTACCATAAGTTTAGAGTGCGTTCACTCGTCGGTTTAATTCCTCTCTTCGCTATCGAGCGTCTGGAAGAGTGTTGGATAGAACCCTTTAAAGAGTTCAGGGAGAACCTGGATTGGTTCCTTGAAAATCGTCAGGACATTGTGCAGCGATGCGTAACAACGATCGAGAAAGACGGTGAAACGGTTCACGTTCTTGCGATCATGAACCCGGATCAAATGCATAGAATTCTGGAGCGAGTGTGGGATCCGGATGAATTTCGCTCTGAATATGGACTGAGAAGTCTCTCGCGATATCACAAGCAGCATCCATTCATTTTTGGTGAGGCGTGCGTGGAATACGATCCTGCGGAATCCTCTGAGTATTTAAAAGGAGGGAACTCGAATTGGCGCGGTCCGATATGGTTCCCGGCCTCATTCATGATGATCGAGTCGCTGAGAAAGTTAAGGAAGGCGTTTGGGCGTGATTTCACCGTGAAGACTCCTGATGGTGGTGATATTTCCCTTGATGAAATTGCCTCTGGATTCGCGAATCGTCTGATAAACGTTTTTTCGCGTGACGATTCGGGTCGACGTGCTGTTTTTGGAGACAGCAAGATCTTTCAGGAAGATCCGCACTGGCGAGACAATATTCTCTTCTATGAGTACTTTCACGGTGATACGGGTGAGGGCCTGGGAGCGTCTCATCAAACGGGATGGACCGGTCTGGTGGCGAATCTCATCGATGAGTGGAGGCGTTAACGGCCATTACTAGCACCTTACTCTGGGATAATGACGGAGTGCTCGTTGATACTGAGCCTTCATATTTTAGAGCGACTCAGGAGGTCCTTGCCTCTGTCGGTGTACCGCTTTCCCGACAGGAGTTTCTCGAGATAAACATCGTCGGTGGCAGGAGTGCTATTGCTCTTGCCGCCCGTGCAGGATACTCCGAAACGGGTATTCGGGAACTGCGAGAGGAGCGGGATGCTCTGTATTCCGAGATGCTTGGGCAGGGGGTACGCCTGATGCCGGACATCGAAGAGACGCTTGCGGCCCTGGCTGCGGACTTTCGCATGGCGATTGTAACGAGCTGTCCGGCGAGGCATTTCGAAATAATTCATCAGAATTCCGGCTTGCTGAAATTTTTTGAGCAGGTAATCAAGCGAGAGGATTACCCCAATTCAAAGCCAAGCCCGGATCCGTATCTCACTGCTCTCAGGGCTATGGGCGTGAAAGCACAGGAATCAATTGCGATTGAGGATTCTCCTCGCGGCCTTGCTTCAGCAGTAGCTGCCGGGATCGACTGTATTGTCCATCAGAGCGAGTTCACCGAGGGGCTTGAGTTTCCTGGCGCCCTGTCTATAGCGTCCTCTGTACGTGAAATTCCAGAGATTATTGCATTGACGAATGCCGCGAGGCATTGATTTAAGGTGACGAAGAACGCTTAAATAGCCTATAATAAAGCTGCGTTTAATCTATGTCACTTCCCTAGCAAAGCCCGGGTGCTTCTCAAAACATGATTTTCGGTCGTTCCAAAAAGAAGCGTGTTGCTGAGGTAATCGCAACGAACAATATCCACGATCACTATGGGGATCTTCAGCGGCGTTTTGCTACGCCCTTTGCCGAAGGCTTTGTCGGAAAAAACAAGGAGAGTGGATCCTCAGAAATTCTCTGGATACTGCGAATTCCGATTACTCCTCTGAGCCCGGAGGCGGCAAGTTACACCCGTGCTATGTCGAAGGCGTGTTCCCTTGATGTGGACTATGTGCCGCTCATTGGCTATGGCGTGGATGCACGAGGAATTGCCTTTTTCGTTTCGGAGGATTTTGACGGCCGCGTGCTGGGTACCGCGCCGGTAAGGGCGAACGAGGTACAGACACTGTTTGAGCAGTGCGTGCATACGCTTGCGGGCTACCACCGTAGTGGACTCTGCCTGGGCGGTGTCTCTGAGGACACCTTCATGCTGGCGGGGGCCCGGGTGTACCTTCAGGGGATGGTGCCATACATGCCGCTGTTCTCGACCATGCTTGAGAGGAAGGTCGAGCTGCGCTTTCTTAATTTTCTTGCTCCTGAGCAGAGGTTAGAACGGGAGAGTAGCGCGCGTTCTGATGTATATGCGCTTGGCGTGTATTTGTTCAGACTGATCAGTGGAGAGTGGCCACCGGTGTATCAGGTGCAATCTCAGCACGCAGAGTATTTGCGTCAGTACATGCCTTCTTTTTTAAGCCGAAATCCCGATGTGCCCGCATGGGTTGGCCCCGTGATCGAAAAGTGTCTTCAGTGGGAACCGGCGCTTCGCTACCAGGATGCTAATGAGCTAAGCGAACTTCTGAAGGACGCGAGAACGCTTCATGGTATCGGTGTTGATGAGGTTAAAGAGTACGCGTCGAAGACAGAAGAGATTCTAGCAAGCGTATCATCTGTTCGCCCAGGGGACTTCTTTTCACCGATGATGCTGGTGACCTTCATTTTTATTGGTATTGCTCTGTTCCTCGTCGCTCCCGGTAGTGAAAAGCAAGCGGAAGATGAATTCAGTACTGTTGCCGCAGTTGTTGGGGAAACCGGTAAAAAGATTCCGAGTAATCTTGCTGGCGGAAGAACTAAGAATGTCCCAAGTACCGAGGAGATTTCCTCGATCGTTGCCGAGCGAAGAATAGAAAGCTCCGAGATGCCAGAAGCGCAGGAGAGGCGTGGGACTAAGGCCGGGCAGTCTTCGGGGACCAGGGTTGCTGCTTCGCAGAGCCGGACATCAGGAACTGTTGAGGCAAAGAGCGGCATCCTTGCGGAAGGGCCAGAAAAGAACACGAGTGTTGCCGCACTCCGTGCCGTCGACGTCGAAGAACCCAGAGGTCCAATGACCGAGAAGGAACTTATTCGAGAGTATCTCGAGGCACAGGGTGATTCTCTGGAACTAAAGACCTGGTTTGAGCGCTAGGGTGCAGGGGTGCAACAACCGTAGCCCGCTTCCGAGCTCGGACGCAGGTCCGTGCAGGAGAGGATTGCCCTAACCGCGACCGAGCGCTCGGGGTAGTTCGGATCGAACGTCACTCATGTAGTGTTGTTCAATAGCCATAAGAGCTGCCTCAAGAGAGTCCGATGTTGTCTCGGGTAATTCGACCACGGGGTTAACGTAGACGTCTCGAGCGCGTCCCGCGTCATTCTTGGGGCCTTTCCCTGCGAAGACAATTGGCTTTTTTGCATCCCAGGGACCGGGCACCTTTGCTTGAAGCCCGTCGCTGACAAAGCTCAGATCGATTGACGTACCCTGTAGCGTTTCTCCAAAGCGTACGGGAACGAAGAGGTTGACGCTGAGGTCATCCATCTCCCAATAGCGATCACTCTGCGGGTCTTTTGACCACTCTTCGCGAACATTTCCACTACAAAGGTCGTCGATAACGCTGACTGCTGCGGTTAGCGTCGCAGTAACCTTTTTCGGCGGAACCACGTAGGGGTAAATCACGGCGTCACCCTGTTCCCCTACATCCAAACCACCGGCGGCCACAGTAATGCCAGTCCAGGGGGAAGCACTCTTTGGCAAAACCAGCTCTCCGCTGCCATGTACCACCGGAACATTAATTTTCGCTCCTCGAAGTGCTTCAACGAGAGTGACGGGTATTCGCATGATGACATCGTTATCCACAATTTTGAAAAAGGGATCCTGGACGACGTGAATACGAACCTTCGCTCGTTCCCATCCCCGAGATACCTCCATCATGGTATCGTCTTCGATCCCGATCGGAATATCGACATCAATGCGCTCTGACTCACCATCGTTTCGACCTTCCAGAACCAGTGTTCTGCTTGTACCAAGTGCGGCTTCAAGCTCGCTTACACTGAATTCGTAAATTCTTTCGCCGCGAAAGGCCTCGGGCTCGACAGTTCTTCCGCGGGGTCCGCTGGCTGGATCCTGCATACGGGCTTTCGGAGCAGCCGGTTGCTTGGGCAGCATCTCATCGGAGATAGTCTGCTTGAGTTTTGACTTCAACTGGGCTCTACGATCTGAATTACCTCGCTTCCGCAGGGCGCCCAGAACTCCCTTTAGTCCCGGACGGCTGTTGTCTCCTGCGTTTTCGAGTTCGCCCCATGCAGCTACTCGTTCCCCGGAATCATCATCGTCGTCCTCCCCATCGTTTTCGTTGAGGGCTATCTTGTGGTTAATCTTGAGGTCTTCACCCGTTCGGGCGGCCCGGTCTGCGGCGAACTGGTCTATCGATATTGAAGACTCTCCAATTTCAACTTTTTGTTTGGCACTGGTTCCGGGATTTTTCTTCTCAAAACTGTATTTCTCGGAGCGGAGGTTAATATCAACCTCCTCATGGTATGCATGGCCCTGTGACTTGTTGTACTCGTTCCTTCGCTCAGGATCACTAAGCGTCTCATAGGCATTCGCGATCTTAATAAAGCGGGCTTCGTAGTTCGGATCAATATCCGGGTGGTATCGCTGCGCCAGTGAGCGATAGGCGGTCTTCAGCTCTTCAGGAGTTGCCCTCGGGGACACCTTGAGAATCTGGTAGTAGTCCTCGTTTAGCTCCTCGAAGCCGTCGTCATTACTGGTTTCATTTTCTTCAGACATAGAAGCAAGCCATGTATATTCAAATTAAATGCGCCGCATGCTCGGTCTTACCCGTGATTGTCGGGTACGTCCTTTTCGTCGGCAACTGCTCATATCTTAGGATATTCTGCTGCATATTCAGATGATGGAGAATGGCTAAGAGTTGCGATTCACTTGGGTATGACAAGATTATTCCAGGCTGCTAATCCAGAGGTGACCGCTGGTAGTATACACCCTGGGTTTGAAGCTTTCGGTAATTTTTATCTCTAGTACAAGCGACTTCTCTCGGTATTCCGCGCGCATCACGTCATACCCACGCACTTTTTCATCGGCATAAACCGGCAGTTCCAGTCGGGAATGCGCCAGTTTTGCGTTCTCTATCGTCAGCTCCAGGGTTTCGGCATCAACGATATTCAGCGCGTACTTCTTCAGGGCTTCGACCTCGACCATGACGGCACTGATCGAGTTTCCTCTGGCCGGTGTAAAACTGAATCCGTTGACCAGAGTTCCTTTTTCAATCTCTCGCTCTTTTTTCCGATCTTCAAAGAGCTTTGCCACCTTTAGCTCAAGCGCCGTCGGTGGCTTGGAAGTTATCTGCTGCGGAAGGCCATTTGCTCCCGGTTTGTATGAACGCAGAGAGCTCATGGGAAACTCTTCGATTTTCGAGACGCGTGTTTTGCTGGTATCTGAGCGACCCTTGCCTCGCGATTTCTTCGTACGGTCCTTACGTGGCAGGGGAGAAATCTGCGTTAATGCCATCTTTTCTTTCTTAGATTGCTCGTTCTGAGGATCAAGAGCGGTATTCTTTGGAATCAGTGTATTGATTTGTTCATTTGTATCAATCAATGACTTACCCGGAGCCATTACGAGTTGCACATTTTCCAGCTCGGGCGCGGCCGAAGCAGCGTCTTGTACCTTTTTTAATGCAGCTGAGTATTTAGGGAACTCGATTTCGATTACGAGCATATCAATATCGTCACTGCGAGAAACGGTGTAGCGTGGTTTTTGCTTGGATTCATACTCCAGAATAAGGCGTGCATTTTCGCTGCTCTTTGCGATTCTTAGATTTGAGAAACGTTCATCAACCAGCGGAATGTCTTTGTTCTGATCGACAATATGGGCGGGAATGTCGATGATTATAGATCTGTCTTCGGTAGAAACTTCAGCGTTAAGCTTTGCATTTTTGGGAACTGAGACCACGGCGAGACTATAGAATCTCTTACCGCCCAATAGTGCGTAGTTAAGCCCACCGGAATCAAAGTTTGCAAGCGCATGTTGCGCAAGACTCTCTGTCGCAAAGAGCAAGACACTCAGAATGCCGAGCAACGACCATTTGAATAGAGTCCTGGAAATCACCTTTTCCGCTGCCTTCAAAGAAAAACCAAAGTAAAACTGCGCTGCATCCAAGCCATGTGAAAGGTTCCCCGCGTCCTTGTAGACAAAACGAGAGCCCAATCCGCGCACTACACTACATGGTATACCTATCGACCGCTTTCCCTCAAAAGTGTTCATTCGCGGTAACACACCGATATTATACTACATATTCCCTAGTCCGAGCCGCGTTTCTTTGCCCAATTGAATGCCATGGGCACCCCCCGCTTTGACATGCTACATTTGCCGGGCAGCTTGTCTTTTCTTAGTCCGTAAACCACCTGCCGAAGAGTGTAGTGCATGGAACATATAGTTTGGGTTGGCCTCGGCGGAGGTTTGGGAAGCATCGCTCGTTATCTCATTTCTCTGTTGGTACTCCGCATCAGTGGGGTGGACAGTCTCGGCATCGCTACTCTGATCGTCAATCTTCTGGGGTGTCTGCTTATTGGGTTTCTTGCTGAGGCCTTTCAGCTTCGCAGCGATCTTCTCGATTCACATCGGCTTTTTGTGGTTGTCGGCTTCCTCGGTGGCTTTACGACTTTTTCTACTTTTGGTCTGGAATCAACAATAATCTTGCGAACCGCGGGTTTTTCCTATTTCTTGCTCTACTTTAGCGCCCAAATCGCCCTCTGCATACCTGCCGTTGCCTTTGGGACCTCAATGTATCGTGCTATGCATTAGTTCTCCCACACGGACGTTTGTCCGCGCGCGACGGCATCTGACTCTAAACCATGCTCGGGGCTTGTCTTCATACTACTTGGTGTCTGCGAATACGGGGGGACCCTGAGCTAAGGGCTTTTGGGCGGATTGTGGCCCTTAGCTTCTTCGAGAAGTTCTTGCGGAGGAAACCCGAAGACGGCTTGTTCCCTCCAGCACCGCGATAACGGAATCGTTTCGGTACCATTTTGCCCAGCGATATGCGGTGAAGCCGTTGTTCGATGGAAGACTGGCGTTTGCCCCTTTGTTTATCAGCAGTCGGGCGACTTTTGGGCAGTTGCGCTTTGCTGCCCAGATTAAGGCAGTTCTACCGTGACTATCAATCGCATTGATGTCTGCACCACCTCGAAGCAGGGATTGTGCCTTCGAGACATTACAGCTTGCGGCCGCGTCGATAATTTGTGGACGCGGCTTGGCTGCTTTTGTCGGGATGCGCTCGAGAGCAACAGTTGTTGCCTGCACTTCAGTCGCACTTTTCTCCGGAGTGAGTAGGCGATACGAATTTCTTGGCTCAAGCTCCTGTGCGAGAGCGACCTGATAGCTTGGTTTGGGGAAATACTGATTTCCCTCCAGCCAATCGAAACTCATAAAACCCGTCGATAGTAACAGAGCGACAGTAGCAGCAGCGACGGCGGAAGTTCGAGCAGCAGCGACAGCAGCGCCGACAAGAGCGAGAAAAAGAAATCCACCAAGAA
>JAUIMJ010000369.1 GCA_030433295.1 bacterium
ACCCAGCATGAAAACCCGCTCCCGCGCGTCTTCCCGCTCAGCAAGGAGAGATAGTATGACACAGAATTCAGCAGCCAAATTCGACCGTACCCGAGCCGGGGAATACGCACGCCAGAGCCGGATTGGTTTGGCCGGATACGATGCATGCCACGAGCTCTCGGCCTGTATGCTCTCGGCTGCTCTCGGCGGGGGAGGTCCTGCGCGGGTGCTGGTTGTTGGCGCCGGGGGGACTGCTGGTGAAGTTGTGGCCGCGGCAAGACTAGAGCCCCGATGGACCTTCGTTGCCGTCGATCCTTCGCAACCAATGCTTGATCTGGCACGCCACCACCTGGAGGAAGCCAACCTGTCTGACCGGGTGGAGACGGTGCTGGGTACTCTATCCGATCTGGATTCAACGGCTTCCTTTGACGCCGCCATCATGATCGGCGTTTTGCACCATTTGCAGGGCGATGACACGAAACACGATACTCTGGCAGAGATTTCAATGCGGCTAAAACCGGCGGCGCCTTTGGTTGTCGCGGGAAATTACCGGTCCTATTCCTCAGAGCCATTACTTATGGCCGCCTGGGCAAATCGTTGGCGAATGAACGGCGCAGAGCCTGACGAGGTGAAGGCCAAGATGAGCAAACTGCTACAGGGCGCAGAGCCACCAAAGTCAGAGGAAGCGGTTATCTCCCTCCTGAGAGAAGCGGGCTTCGGAGAGGCTGTTCGCTTCTTTACCAGCCTTTTTTGGGGCGCCTGGCTGACGCGCCGCGTGTCGCCGACTGACTAGTGTTCATACGATCGAACGGGGCCGACGACCTTTCTCGCGATGTGCTGTCGGCGAGCACCTACTCAATGTACTGAAAACCACCGAAGGCCGGAGAAAGGCGCGCACGAAGTTTTCGCCCCAAAGAAAGGAGCGCGAGTTTCCAGCTCGCAAGTCCCCATGTCCAGCCATCTCCAGATCCCGGGCGGCAGCAGAAACCCGACATAGCCAAGCGCCAACCCGGGCCCGCCACCCACCCTCCGTGGTGGCGCGGATTATCATCGCGGTTAGGGTGGCATGGCGCGTCTCGCCCATGCAGGTTTGCACTCCCACGAGGTCCCGACGCCGCCGACCTCACGGCGTCAGGATTGCGCACACTTTTTAGACCGCAGATTTCGCAGATAAACGCTGATTTTTATTCTTCGATTTTCTTGGGGGTACGAATCGGGAGCATAGGCAACTGTTTCGGGAGGGTCGAAATAGCTTTGTTACCGAGCGAATCAGGAAGTGTTGGCCGGCAAGCTGGGGGAACTGGAAAGCCGCGTCGAAGGGATTTCATGCGTTGCTCCGCAGAGATTTGGTGAAACCACTTGGAGGAGAACACATGATCTCGCTCGCCGGGGAGGTATTGTGGCTTCGTGATGCGGGGGGGCGTCGTCGAAAATTCAGATGACCCGCCCCAGCAGAGCACCGTACGAGTGTTCAACTTTGTTCTTTTCGGCTAAAAAGAACCGTTTTGAATACCGGATTTATCCGCCGGTTGCATCAGGAGTTTGAGGAGATTGTTTGAATTGAGAAGGAGGGATTGGAACTTTGGCTCGCCCTCGGCTCCGGCGCAGAGCGCGGGGCGATCCCGGATGAACTCTTTCCGCTGGTCCTCCGACGCCCTGTTCTGTCTGGCACCCACATCCGGAATGGAAACCCATGCACTCCTTCGTCCCAGCCGTCCCATAAGTCCCATCCCACCCCACCGGATTCGTAACTTCAAATTTCTCAAAGTGTCGTCTCTCCCGGACTCCTCAAAATGAATGATGCGGCGAAATATCTGGTGGGTGAGGGATTCCGTACCGTTTTTGGCCGGTTCGGGTGGAGGCTCGTTCGCCGGATCTACAGCGATGAATGGTTGAACCAGGACATTTGTGCGGGACTCCTCTTCGCCTTCGCCTCTGCGACCCTTGAATAGGTCTTTCTCGTCTTTCGGTTTGACTTGAATCTTATGCTTATCATCTACCTTGGGCTTAGGCGGCTGTGCCAGCTCTTTGAGAGGCTTGCTGTTCGTCTCTGTAGCCTGCGTGCCTTTAAGTGCTGTCGCCGCCTGCTCGGTAAAGCGCATCGAAATCGAAATTCGCCGGTTTGATGGATCAAACGGCTGCGCAGGCCGTTTTAAACGCTGATCCGCGTAGCCCACCACTCTTGCAATCTGCCATTCCTTGATGCCGGCCTCACGCAGCATCCGACGCGCCGCATTGGCGCGATCCGTCGAGAGATCCCAGTTGTCATAGCGCTTACGCTGACTTTCACTGAATGGTCTGGCGTCTGTGTGACCTTCGATGTCGATTGGATTCGGAAGCTGTTTCAAGATAGTTGCGATGCCCTTCAAGGCCTCCTGAGCTTCGGGAAGAATTCTGTTGCTGCCGAGCTGAAACATAGAGGCCGTGGGAGTATCCATTATTTCAATTACGAGACCGCGCTGGTCGACCTTAATATCAATCTGACCAAGGAGGGTCTCGATCTCGCCGCTTTTGCCTTCCAGAGACTCCTTGAGCTCCGAAGCTATCTTCTCAAACTCGACCTCTTCCTCCTTCTGCTCATCGCCGCCGATTCCTTCCAGTCCACGCTCTCCTAGGGTTTCGGAATCATATATCCGCTTGTGGGCGAGAATTTGCGAGATTGCATCAGCCGCTGGGGCAAAGGTGTCCGGAAGAATCCCCGCGCCGCCTATTTCCAGCGGTGTGCCGGAGCCCTTCTCAAAAACACCGGGGCGCTTGAAATAGCTGGCGATTGCTTCTTTCGTAACGACTGAGGCGCTGTTTACCAGCCACAAAACAAGAAACAGCGCCATCATCGCTGTCACGAAATCTGCGTAAGCAACTTTCCAAGCTCCGCCGTGGTGGCCGCCATGGCCGCTCACCTTTTTTACAATGATAATCGTTTTTCCGTCTGGACCTTCAGGCATAGCTAATTACGCCTTTCGAGCTTCGGCAATAATCTCTTCCATCTCTTCGTTGCTCGGGCGCATATCGGACTCGATCGACTTGCGCGCAAACTCTAGAGCAACCTGCGGAGGTGCTCCACCGGCAAAGGAAACGACACCAGAGCGGATAGAGTTGAGCAGCACATGAGTTTCGTGATTCATCGTTTCGATGTTCGTGGCAATCGGCTGTAGGTAGCCGTAAGAGATCAAGATACCAAGGAAGGTTCCTACCAGAGCAGCAGCAACGTGGTGACCGATTTCCGAAGGAGGACCATCAATATGTCCCATCGTTATGATAATTCCCAATACGGCTGCCACGATACCGATACCGGGAGCTGCATCCGAAACCTTGTTGATTAGGGTTGCCGGAACTGCGACCTCGGAGTGGTGAGTTTCAATTTCGGTTTCCATGAGCTTGTCTAAATCAAAGGCGTTCACAACACCATCGACGAACAGTCTCAAAGCCCCGACCAGCAAATCCATCGCATGGTGGTTATGGGCAATTGCCGGGTAGCGATTGAAACGTTCGCTGTCATGTGGGTTTTCGAGATCTTTTTCAATTCCAAGCACACCCTCCTTGCGGATTACGTTAAAAACGTTCATCAGGAGCCCCATCAGGTCCATATAGGTCTGCTTGTTGATACCGCTGCCTTTAAAAACCGTTGGAACGGTCTTTAATGTGCGAAAAAACGTAGGTAGCGGCGCGTATCCAATTAGCGCGCCAAGCATAGCTCCACAGATAACGACGTATTCCGAAGGCTGAACTAGGAC
>JAUIMJ010000370.1 GCA_030433295.1 bacterium
CTTACAATGTGTTACCTATGTCTTGTCTGTCTGGTGTTACCTATGTCCTGTCGTCACACCATACCCAAACCGCAAAACGCCACACACCACTGCAAGACTCCCCATTCCGCCGAAGCTCCCTGCCATAAAGACGACTATCACTGGAAAGAGAGAGAGAGTTTTAAACACAGAGCACGCAGAGAGGGCGTGGCTGGCACATCACTTTCGGATGAAACCGCGTACACAGAAAAGGCGCATCGCTGTAGCGATACGCCTTCCTTTCAGTTTTTCAGGTAGGTCGAGAAGACCGCCTAAACCTAGTAGTAGGAGAAGAGGAACTTCTCTGCCTCTGACCAGATCTCAAACTTCACATCAACCGTTCGAACTGCCAGTCGGCTGCGCACCCCGTTGATATCCGCGTAGTGTGAAATCGCCTCGAAGAAATTCTTTGCATCACGCAGGGTAGGCGAATTCTTTCGCAGAATTAAAACACTGTCCGTTTTAATAAAACGATACATATCGATTCCCACATCCGGCGCAAGCGGCGAACGGTTGAGGCCATCCGGGAAATAGGATTCCGCATCAGGCGAAGTAAAGGTGTTCGACTCAAATGCCGAGCGTGCAATTCGCTTCGGATAGTTCATGCTGAAGCGCTGAACAAAATCTCCGCCCTGCCCGTATCCGAAGAGGTAGAACTCTCGAACGGTCAGAGAGGCGTGCTTTCCGACGTGCTCGATAAGCTCCAGGAGGCGCTTGTCTGCACGCTGAGCTCGGATATTAAAGGTCCCGTAGTCAGGGAAGCGAATGGTATCAAAGGTCGGCACGAGAACCGCCATCTGACGCTTCTTACCTGCTCTCCAGCAGATATTAAAAAGCTCTTCCGCACGCAGGTCATTGTCGTGAACACAGACTAACAACCAGGGACGCAGACCAACCTTATGAATAGCCGCTCCGCGACGATGCGCAGGATGATAGAAGAAATACTTTGTTCCCTTGTAGAAGAGTTGCAGACGTCGACCCTTCGGCATCTTGGTATCGATAAGCTGATCGTCAATTTCACCCCGGGCTTTCTCAAGAGCCCAGAATGCGGCATTCTTGGCTCCAACAGACTCTTCAAGTGTTGCGATACTCGTTCTCAGGGCATAGACCGCCTGAGTCGTTCCGATTTCTCCGAGTGCCGATGCAGCACGCTTTCTCAGTTCATCATCCTCAGCTTTTCTAAGAACGCGAACCAGGACCGGAATCGGCCAGTTGAATTTCAGTTTACCGAGCGCGGAAACTGCCGCTCGCTTTGACTCCATGTCACCGTGACGAACTTCAAAACGCAGCGCCTCACCAGCTCGGCGATCCTGAAGCTTGGCCAGGGTCTCAATCAGAAACAATTGCTTATCGCGGTTGTTACCACGCTTGAGAATTTTAACGAGTTTTGGAACATCGGCGAGCTTAGCGGTCTTTCTCAGTGCAAGACCCGCTTCCAATCTGGTTCGCTTGTCGGGAGAAGACATTCGACGCAGCAGGGCATCGATCAGGGCCTCATGACTGAGGGCATTGGTTTTATTCTTTGCGGCAATACGGATGGGTTCTTCAACCACCGCCTCCTGGGCAGAGGCCTGAGAAGCCATGAGAACAGATGACGCAAAAACACCGAGCATAAACGTGCTCAGCCCAAAAACGCGCCAGCTCGAGGAGAACTTCCTCTGAGACGAGAATCGATCAGTACAAGTGCTCATAATCACCAAAAACCTTTGTATTACCCTAACCCCACATCAACAAAAACCGCGAAAGAAAGAAGGCCGACAGTCCATGGCAGCCTTCTCAATTTCCTCAAGACAAACAGTATCTGCTGCCGCAGATTCCGTCCTTACAGCAGATTTAAAGAGGATGCTATTCCTCTGATATCCCCCGTTAATCTCGGCCCCAGTTGCCCCACAACTTCACTTGCGAGACGACAGGCAAGTTTTCCGGAATCCGCTCCGGAAAGCCCCTGCGACAGGCCGAACAAAAATCCACCTGCAAACATATCTCCGGCGCCTGTTTCATCAACCGCCTCGACAGGGAAAGGATCTATCAAGCTCTCAACCCCATCGTGAAATACCCTTGCTCCCTTCTCTCCTCTGGTCATCACCACTGAGGAAACAGACTGACGAAGCATTTCGAAGACCTTGTCTTCATCATCTTCCTCACCCGCAAATGAATGAGCTTCATTGAGATTTGCAAAAATCAAATCAGCTTCTGCGACTGTCTTTCGAAGGGCATCTCCAAATACTTCTACAATAAATCCATCCGAGAAAGTGACGGCAATTTTTACGTTTGCTTCTATTGCAATCGCTACCGCTTTATCTACCGCGGCCCGGCCACCTTCACTAGAAAACAAATATCCTTCAACGTAGAGCCAGGATGACATGCGAATCATCTCTTCACTCACGTGTTCCGGACCGAATAATGCACTTGCTCCAAGATGCGTATTCATAGTCCGTTCGGCGTCGGGGGTAATCAGAATCACTGAGGTTCCCGTCACCTCGCCCGGCACCGGCCGAGCGTGAAGCTCAATCCCGAGCTCTTTCATCTCCTCGAGATAAAATCGGCCATTCTCATCATCTGCGACGATGCAGCCGTATCCCGTGGAAGCGCCGAGCTGAGCCAGGGCAATCATTGTGTTAGCTGCAGACCCACCGCTTGCCCGGTTGAGATCTGAGCCCTCGAACGAGGAAAGAAGCTGTTTTTGCTCATCCTGTTCGAGCAGCTTCATGCCGCCCTTTTCCAATCCAAGGTCCTGAAAACGACTCTCGTCGATTTGTACCTGTAGATCGATAATCGCGTTTCCGATGCCATACACATCAATTATTGGCTTAACCATTTAAAATCTCTACATAAGTGTGCCGGGGCACTTCAGTCAGAAAAAGACGTCTTACGCAGTTCTCCCAGGATAAAGCCAAAAAACTTTGCTCAAGATAGTTATGGCAGGAGCAGGGACACAACGTGACGTCTAGGCGAATAAAATACTTAAAGATTTTTCGAGCTTAGCCCAATTGCTGAGGGTGCTCCCCCGCATGGTCGGGCAAAATCGGGTAAATAACCTGCAATCCCGAGCCTCTAGGCGCTGAATCCGGGCATCACCCAGCACATCATCTACCACCCATTCCCCTCCCGGTCGAGCCGAGCACAGGGCTCGGGGCTTCCTCTCACGCTTCCGCATAGTTTAGAAGAGACGCGCGCCCCCTTATAAAGGATAGTCTTTTCTGCATCGATATATCTTTATTTGGAACGCGCTGTGGGCTTTTTCGAAAGATATCCCCTTCTTCACACCTTTCTGGGCACCGCCCGCTGGAAGAGCCTGTTCTCTGCCCTGAGGGAGCAGTCCTCCCATCGTCAGGAACCCGAAGTGGGGACCCTCGCCGTACTTTCGGCCGGACTGATAGCCCTCGTTCCCGTTTTGCTTACGTATATCGACGCGCAGGACCCGGAAAAGTCATCCATGCTGCCGACCATTGCCTTTGGCGCATGCACCGTTCTGGCAATCGTGCTGCGCTGGCGTCTCGGGCTGCCGTTTAGAACCACGGGCTCCTGGAAGCAGGCCCTTAGCCTGACGCATACTGCCGTAGCGCTCGGATGCATTCCGGCCGTGATACTTCTCATTGCTTCGCCACAGATGCTTGCCGATCGGCACGACATCATCAGCCAGTCGGTCGGCACGGCCGAACCTCGTGAGGTAGGTATGCTGGTGTTTCTTAAA
>JAUIMJ010000371.1 GCA_030433295.1 bacterium
TCCGGAAAACGAGACATCGCTTCTGAAATCGCCTCGGGGTCTCGGTCGACAAACATTGGGCGTAAATCGAATCCGCTCCGCAAAAGGACCGTATCCAGAACACCATCATCCGGAGGAAGGGTCCGATTCGCCCCCAGCGAGAGAATCCACTGTCTCGATATTGAGTCTTTTTTCAAGGTTTGAGCTTCATGTAATCAGGTTGACAAGCCAAGGTTATCCTTCCGGAAAATCAGTACACTGCAGATGGTCGGAAGCATTGTGAGCTTTATCATTTGTAGTCACTCGTATAATTACCCGCTATAACTATTCAAGCGTAACACCGATCTTTCTAAGCTGAAACAGCGGATCCCATGCTGATGGCGCGGCGCCGGAACCGCGCCACTCCATTCCCTCTTCTATCCAGGTACTACGCCATCGCGAGTACACATCCACACGTCGAACGGGGTCACCTTGCGCTGCATCATCGTACCCAAACTGAATCCCGCAACAGCAGCAAATCTCCTGGCTGCCGATCCCATGGTTCCTGGTCGAGCACATAGCCACAAACCGGACAAAGGAAACTCGCCTCACTGGTATTCATACGAGAATCGTCTCCAACATCAACGCGGCTGTGTGCACTCGCACGAGTACTTCTTCAGATTAGTAACCCAGAGTCTGAATCTTACTCTTTTTGAATAAGCGTGCGAACGTGACTCTGGATCTCCTCGGTCCCATTAAGCTGTATGCCCCCTGAAGCCTCAAAAGGATCGACAAACTTAAGCGTCCTGAGTTGGGACATCTCAAGTAGCGGCTGCAAATTCAAATTTTTTGCGTTTATCCTGAGGTTTTCAAGGTTCAGGCTACGACAAAACGTCAGAATATCGGGATCGGAAACTTCTGAAATCGAGAGCTCAAGCAATTTGGAGAACTCCTGAAGTCGTCCAAAGTCAATTGACGATTCAATGTCTAAATCAAGCCGCCGTAAATCCTTGAAATGTCGAAGCGCATCAGGGGGAACTTCGCCTTTGTCCTCTTCCCTGGTCTGGATTTTTACGAGTGGCAAATCCGGATAGGTTCCCAGCCATGAACCTATCAGCGAACGTTCTTCGTCGCCTAACAAAAAGTCCAGTCGAAAACGAATCCAGGTACCAAGCTCATTCGGGAGCCTTGAAAGATCCGGAAGGGTTTCCTCGGGATAGACTCCGATTTGCGCCCCGCCGCCTTTGCTGATCAGTATGGGAGCAAAGCCTCCCGGTCGTTTCAGTCGAGGGAATTTTTGGAGTTCTTTCTTCTCGGACGACAGACGCCTCTCCAGATCATCTATACCGAGCAGCCACTCCGACTTTGATTCTTCATCAGGCCATAAGTCAGCAAGCGATGAATGTCTAAGCACAGTTACCGCTTTCAGCGAAGATTCTATAAGTTCGCTCTCCAGCTTCTTTGCATTCTTTGCAGTCCAGGGAAGGAGTTCTGCAGGAAAGTCTTCTACCGGATGACCATGTAGACCTGCAACCACCTCAAGTACGGCCTGCACTTTGGCCGGATGAGCCTGTTTTTTCAAAAACTTTTGCACTTCTTTGCTCAGAGAGGCAAACGAGCGCTTCCACAAAAAGGAGTCAATCCAATTAAGAGCTTCGTCGTTTGCAAAACTACCGACACCAAAAGTTCCCATGAGACAATCCAATAATCGGGATCATTACTAAGCATTAAAGCAGGGACTCTCACCGTTTATGTGAAAGAAAGCTCACCATGCCATAAACAACAATAGCAACACGAACGCACTTTGCACGAGTTTTACACACGCCTTGCCTCCGCTATGCTCCGCAACCCCATGAAAAGGGTATCAGGTTGTTCACCTAAAATACTACGCCGAAAACTACTCCTGAGGTAGCGCTGAGACGTAGCATCAAGATTAACCGCTCTGCCATCAGAGATCAGTCGGACGCTTTCCTCAACCGGGGCTGGGTCCTCAGCATGCGCTGTTGCAGCGAACAGAAATAAACAAAGAAACAGTACCCGCATAGTCCTCATGGGTAAGGATTAAGAATATCTCGCTGAATGAGTGTACCACCGCTCAGGAAATGCTGCAGCCCATTGCCGCCTCGCTTAGCGCTCGTTGTTAAAAACTCTCATCCTGGAGTTTCCGCCCCATGTCGTAGTCGATACTCCGTGTCAGCTGAGTCTTTTTGTTAAAGTACTTCCACGTACCGTTTTCTTGTCCCGAGTGAAACGCTCCTTCGATCCTTAGCTTCCCCTGAGTATAGACGAAAAAGGGTCCATGCCGCTCTCCCGACTGAAGCTTGCATGAAACCGACCAGCCGCACTCACCAACACCGCCCCAACGCTCAGCGGCGGGACTTGACTCCTTCGGACACTTGATTTGTGCGAGTGCCTCTGAAACAGGGCGCTCGCAGTCAGAACAGGCGTTGAGAAAGAGAATCGTGAGTAAGGCGAGATATGTCGGGCTAGGGATCTGCATGACAGAGTTTTCGAGTGGACGTTATATCCAAAGACTACCTTTCCTCCGGACAGGTTTGCACCAGAAGTCTAGCCCCGGGAAGCAACAAGTAAAAACGTTTTGGGCGCCTTCTAGCAGTGGAGCGACTTGGGTAGCAAATCATTAGGTATTAGAACCCAACCACAAATCAAAATTACTATGTATTCAAGTAATAGCAAGAGAATGTATTACATACGTATTCATTCCGGTATCGCCATCCAGTCGATAACATCACGGTTCTCCGGTGATTGAGCTATGCAGCGATAGCCATGAACCTTAAGAAACTGCATAGGCTCTGATGGCTCAATACCCAATCTTTGTTGCAATGGTTTACTCTGCTCAAAATGTATTTCCTTAATCTTCTTGTCTCGAAGATAGGACTCGCTACCTCTAAGTGCAAAGAGCTCATATCCTTCGATATCAATTTTCATTAACTCAATACTCTTCTGCTCCGGAAGCATATCCTCCAACCTCCGACCTAGGACCTCTATACTGTCAGGAGCGTCACTTTCACCAAGCACCACCTGGCCCCAACCAGTTTGTTCTTTCACGCCGACATCAAAACGAATCACGGACTCACAATCAGATGCCGCAAACGGAAGAACTAGTATCGAATCTTCAAAATTGTTTTTGGTAATATTGTTTCTCAACAGATCTATGTTGCGCGGGCTGGGCTCTATCGCGAAAGATAGATTCTTTGGATTCTGAGCCACCCAGAGCGCACTAAAGTATCCAACATTAGCGCCGATATCGACCATAGTTCCACCTTCACGCGCTAAATCCACGACACGACGGGTAAGAGGTAGTTCGTAAAATCCAGTAAATGCGATTTGTCCGTGCATTACATCTGTCGGTAACAAATCAAACGTTACATTTTTCGCGTATGTCAAAGGCGCATCTCGAAACTTAGCCGGAAAAAGATGCTGCCGTTTCCAATAGAATCGATAAAAAATACTCGCACGTATGCGTTCAGGAAGGAATGAAGTTAATCTGCTCATAAATATGTGCAAAACGTCGCCGTTTTCTCTTAGCGCGAGATTCGGAAACTACGCCTCCGAGTGAAAAAGCTGATTTTTATTCTAGCGGGACCGTCGATGTTCTGCAATCGGAGTTCGAAGGCTTCAGACTCGACCTCTTTTTGGAAAGATGCTGAAAAACAATATCAGGTTGTTTTGTTAAAATGCCAGACCCCTTCGAGCAGAGCACAAATTTTAGTCACCGGACAAGGCTAAA
>JAUIMJ010000372.1 GCA_030433295.1 bacterium
GCGCAAGAGTATGTGTATGCGCAGTTCTATATCATTCGCGATGACGAGATCGGAAATCGCTTCGCCGATGCCCTCTGCGAACGGGCAAAGGCAGGGAAAACGGTGCGTCTGCTGTATGACGAGGTCGGCTGCCTGGGTCTTTCGTCTGACTACCTTAAGCGTCTGCGAGTGGCCGGTGTTGAGGCCCGGGCTTTTAACACCCGACAGGGCTGGACGAATCGCTTTCAGATAAATTTCAGAAATCACCGCAAATTACTCGTGGTCGACGGCACACGCACGATTGTCGGAGGTTTCAATATAGGGGATGAGTACGCCGGAAAGCTTAGCTGGGCCAGCCATTGGCGCGATACTGCCATCGCCGCAGCAGGACCCGTAGCGAGAAAAGTTCAGGCCGTGTTTGCCGCGGACTATTACTGGGCGACGCGTCGGGATTTACCAGAGGCGCATTGGGGCACACCGAATGAGGAAGATGAGGATACGGACAAGGGTGCTGAAACGCAGCTCTGTCCTCCTAAGGGACTGGCCGCGCTTTGTGCGACTGGTCCTGCCGATGAGTTTTCACGAGCGACAATGATGTTTGCGGCTGCCGCGGCTGAGGCCGAGGAAAGGTTGTGGATCAGCACCCCGTATCTCGTGCCCGATGAGATATCTATAAATGCGCTTACTATGGCGCGCGCTCGTGGCGTGGATGTTCGCTTACTCATCCCGGAGAAAGCAGACCACTGGCTGGTAAAGCTTGCGGGTTACTACTACGAGGAAATGTTTGAAGCGCTGGGTATTTCAGTGTGTCGTTATCCCGGGGGCTTCCTGCATCAGAAATGTGTGCTCGTCGACGATGATCTGGCCCTCATTGGTTCCACCAATCTAGACAATCGCTCACTGTATCTTAATTTTGAGCTTATGCTTGCCGTGGCGGAGCCGAAGATGGTCGAACAGGTTGCAGAGATGCTCAAGCGCGATTTTTCCGCAGTTTCTGCTGAGTCGAGGAGTTCGGCTCGCTTGTTGTCCTGGTATGTCAGAATCGGCACGGTGATCGCTCGATTGTTTAGCCCTGTTTTGTGAGTTGCTGATTGTGAGCTCAGGTGAGATGCGGTTTCGATTGATTACGTATAATATCCACAAGGGCATCGGCGGCGTCGATAGGCGCTACGATCTGCAGCGAATCATTGACGTGATTTCTTCGCATGCCCCGGATATCGTCTTTCTGCAGGAAGTTGACGAAGGTGTTCGGCGTTCCGGCTTCGAGTCACAGGTAGAGCGTCTCGCCAATGCACTTAATTTCACCAATTACATTTACCAGAGAAATGTTTCCGTCGGTCGCGGACATTACGGAAATGCAATACTTAGTAACTTCATTCTGGAGAATCAGGTAGACCTTGAGCTGAAAGTCGCTATCAAGAAAAACCGCCGGGCACTCATCAGCCGTTGTGTCCTCGACAGCAGCCTTCCTGATGCCTCTGTTCTGCTGTGCAATACCCATTTAGGGCTTTCCGGACTTGAGCGACGCGTGCAGCTGCGTCGCATTCTCGGCATTGATGAGATCGAAGAGCAGAATCTCCCCGCGATTCTCGGTGGCGATTTCAATGATGTCTGGGCGGAGCATGGCAAGAAGTTCATGCTTCCCCGAGGATTCAAGTGCGCGGTTAACAACGCAAAGACCTTTCCCGCGGCTATGCCGGTGCGCTCTCTTGATGCGGTCTATTATCGTGGCGACCTGAATCTGCTCAATAGCTATACCTGCACCTCAAAGCTTGCGCGGCAGGCTTCTGATCATTTGCCGGTGATTGCGGACTTTGAATTCCTTCGAAGGCTTGAGGGGGATTCTGATAGCTGAGGCAAAGATGGGCCGCGACGATTGATGAGGAGGGGAGGATTAAGTATTGGGCTCAGTAAATGCTAGTCAACGCAGTTTGTCTATCAAAAACTTTGAATTTTGATAGACAAACTGTTTTCTTGTTATTTCTTGGGGGTCTAGCGTATTTGAGATTTAAAAAGCTTAGTTTTTGACACTCAAGATAGTTTGCTATTAATATATAGTAAATTATTAATGGCAAATAGGGTCCTATGGAGCTGAATCTCGAGCGGGCGGTCAACTATCACTACGAAAAGTTTCCCCCTAATACGCTGGATACAGACAGTTTTTTGAACGAGTTGATTAAGGCGACTGAAGCCGTCGCTCGTTATGATCAAATGCTAAGCACCATGCACAATAGTGCGATTCTACTGGCCCCTCTTCGAAATCAGGAGGCGGTCATTTCGTCCCGTATGGAAGGCACGATTAGTACGATGGACGAAATCTTGAGGTATGAGGCGGACTATGGGCCGGAGGCTGAGGCGGCTGGCGATATTCGCTCGGAGGTAGTTGAGACGGTTTTGTATCAGCGTGCATTACGAGCAGCTCAGGAAGCAATAGAAGAGGGGTATCCCTTGTCTCCGTCTCTCATCAAGCAGATACATCAAAGGCTATTATCCTTCGGGAGAGGTGCCACGAAGTCGCCGGGGGAGTTTAAGGTTGAGCAGAACTATCTTGCGGACAAACTGCAGAGAGAGATTCGATTTATTCCGATAAGTCCTGAAAGGCTCACAGACGGAATGGAAGCTCTCTTCTCCTATATACATGAAAGTAAGCATCCCGCTCTGATTAAGACCGCGTTGGCCCACGTAGAGTTTGAGGCCCTTCATCCCTTTAAAGATGGCAATGGTCGAATCGGTCGAATGATGATCACCTTGATGCTTTGGAAGCTTGGGACGCTTTCAGCTCCTCATTTTTATATCAGTGGTTACTTCGAGAAAAACAAAGATGCGTATATCGAAACCATGCGGAATGTTTCAGAGAACGGTGACTGGGAAGAGTGGTGCTCATTTTTTCTAAAAGCGGTTGAGCAACAAGCCATCATGAATCTTTCGGTAGCTCAGAGTATTCGAGATCTCTACGAGCATATGAAGACCGTTTTCTCTGAGGTCCTATCTTCAAAATATGCCCTTCGGGCACTGGATTTTGTATTCACCACCCCGGTGTTTCGCAACAACAGCTTTACCTCGAATAGCGGAATTCCGTCGGCGAGCGCAGCGAGAATCACCAGGGTGTTGCTGGAAAATAATTTGATTGTAAGCAAAGAACAGGCATCTGGCAGACGTCCTGCCTTATATTCTTTTGAGCCCCTGATGAGACTTGTTCGAGTCTGAAGTAAAGACGGATCTAAAAACCCTTCAGCACATTCTTGCCTATTACCGTTCCGCTTTCCTGCAGCTTATGCGCTTCTTTAAGCGCTTCAACACTCATTGTTCCAAGGTTGTTTGTGGCGGTGCATTTTAGCCGACCCTCATCGAGAAGATTCGAAACTCGGTTGAGTAGTTCCTGTTGTTTTTCGATGTCGCTGGTCTCAAACATCGGACGGGCAAACATAAACTCCCAGCTAAAACTCAGTGACTTTCGTTTTCCGGCCTTGATATCAAGGGTTTCGGGATCGTCGATGATCGCAATATGGCCGCGGGGCTGAATGAGTTCAAGAATCGCGGGCATATGCTCATCCGTTGCCGTAAGGGCGGCAACGTAGCGCACGTGCAGTCCAAGATCATTGAGTTGATCGACCAGCGACTTTCTGTGGTTTATTACGTGGTCTGCTCCCATTTCTTCCACCCAGGCCCGGGTCTCCGGGCGCGAAGCAGTAGCTACTACCGTGAGTCCGGTGAGAACCTTCGCGA
>JAUIMJ010000373.1 GCA_030433295.1 bacterium
CTCCTTATCCGCGCCAAGCTCCAGCTCCTGATAGTGTAATCCCGACTCGCTCACCAAGAGCTCTGTTGCTGCGAGATCCCAGAGCTTCACCTTGGCCTCGATACCGACATCCATATTGCGACCAACAACAGAGGTGTGGGCATAGCAGGAGCGAAACACTCTAAAGTTCGGAAAGATGTCGCTGACCAGATCAAAAAACTGCGAATCATCATGGACTCGTCTGAAATTAGTTTTTGAGGTGATGGCCAGACGAACATGTTCATCCTCAGTGTCTGAAGGCTGCGCTGCCGCATTGATAGGCTGCCCGTTGCATAGCGCTCCTCGCCCTCGTGAAGCGCTATACCTCAAGGAAAGTTCGGGATGATCGATCGCAGCCCAAATCGCGTTTCCCTTGTGATGCAGGGCCAGGATACTTCCGTAGAAGGGAAAACCTCGGGCAAATTCTTCAGTTCCATCAATGGGGTCGATAATCCACTGATACTCTGATTCCGGCTGATGGGAAGCAAATTCCTCCCCGATAATTCCATGATCCGGAAAGTTCGCAGTGATGCTTTCCCTGAGTTTCCGCTCGACCGCCAGATCGATTTCAGTAACTACACTTTTGTCAGCTTTCGTCTCAATTGAATACGCATTCTTCTTAGCCGAAAGAATGAAGGTCCTCATTTCATCAAGAAATGTCTCACCCAGATCCTCGACGCGATCGAGCACGTTCTGGTCAATTGAAGTAAGCGCCGATGCCGTTGTGGATTCCACACGTTCCTTCAGTTGGCTCATTAGGTAACTCACTCCATAGTTAGAATTGCAGCAAAAAAACGTAGTTAGACGGATAGCAAAAATGCGATGAGAGTAACTATATAACGGTGGCGTCAATCACGAGACAAACGAAAAAGAGTGCCAGGTAAATGAGCGAAAAGCCAAAGACATCCCATGCCTTTTTCTCTTTGTCGGCGCTGTTTGCTCCTGCCAGGGCAATGGCTCTGAGCTGATAGGTCTTGTACGCAAAGGTAACCCCGAGAAGGCTCATACAGACGAAGGAAAAAAGCCCCAGCCGGGGATCAGAGAGAACGAGCAGAAGGCTGACCGGTACCAGTGATACGGCATAACAAAGCATCTGCAGATGCGTAGGATTCTCTCCCGCCACCACAGGAAGCATCGGCACTTTTGCACGGCGATAGTCTTCGTTTTTATTGAGAGCGAGTGCCCAGAAATGTGGTGGTGTCCAGAGGAAGATAACCAGAAACAACAGCCAGGGCGTAAGCGTAAGATCCGCAGTCACCGCTACCCAACCGACCATTGGCGGAACAGCCCCCGCGGCCCCGCCAATGACGATATTCTGAGGTGTCGAGCGCTTGAGCCACATGGAATAGACGAACACGTAGAAGAGGTGACCACAGAGCGCAATTGTCGCCGCAAGCGGATTCACCATCAGACCGAGGATGCCGAGTCCGAGCATTCCGATAACCAGAGCAAAGACCACCGCAGACACCGGAGTGATGCGATCTGAGGGAATAGGGCGATTCTGCGTTCGCAGCATCAGTCGATCAATATCCTGATCCCAAACACAATTGATAGCACTGGCAGAGCCTGAGATGAGACCACCGCCAATGAGTGTCCACAACACAAGAGTCACACTGACCTGCCCTGCTGAAGCAAGGATCATCGGACATACCGTGGTGATCAACAGGAGTACCATTACCTTAGGCTTGGTTAAGCTAACGTAATCGAGAACGGTCTCAGAAATGCCAGCCCGAGAAAGACGAGGCTCCAGTATCGCGACGTTTGCATCGCCAGACTGGACACCGTGCTCGGACGCCATCGCAGTTTCCTGATTGGCGTAAGCCTCGTGTTCTTTCTTCTTTGGTAAGGCCATCAATTTATGTACTAGAGCACCTCTGACAAAAACGTGCTGAGAAATGCGTGTGAGCACGGATGTATGTCACTGCGGGAATAAAGAAACCAGAACAGCCGCAGTAGAATGTATCCTACGACAGCTATGGAGTAGCACACAGGATACGACCTGGGCAATCTGATGAGCACAGCGGGGCGCACAAAAGCGGGAAGATAAGAAAAAGACCTGAGCGGGAGAAAAATCCGAACTAAGGACGCATCTCAAAGAAGCTCTCGCTCATGGAATTGTCCTCGACCTCCATAGCGGCATCTGAGCCCGACAAACTAATTATCTCTTCAAGCTCCTTGGCAGCATCAAGATACTCAGCGGCAAGCTTACTCGTGGCCCGAGAATCAAAAGCGGTTTTTTCGAGAAACGATAACTTATTCTGCTGCTCGGTGCGGTAGACCACGCTGTTTAGAAGATAGATGGGACTTTCATCATCATTTGCCGGCTTTGGCTCGTCCTCAACGTCGCTGTCGTCTAGCCCTGCCAGAGATTCATGATGCAGAAGAGAAATAAACTCCTGAGCCTCATCAATACCGGACTCTCCGCTATCGGTACTGGATAGGCTTAGCTTGGCCTCCAAACGATTCGTTGAAAGCTGCTGAATTCGGGAGGCCTGCTTGTTCACCATAGTTCGCAGGATGGACCAGGTCGGACCTTTTATGTGAGCAGAACTTTCAATCAACTCTTCGAGACAGTGAATACTCATGCTACTCGCATCAACCGGCACGACTACCAGATCGGCGGCCGCGATCGCACTCCTGGTGAGCACATTGTAGTCCGGGGGAGTATCGATAACGATATAGTCGAAGTAGGAATGAAGCTCCGAAATAAGCTCGGGGAAAAACTGCTGGAATTGACGGGCAAAGCGCCCCCAAAGCAAATGTCGCAAGCCGGGGCCACCTTCAACCAGGGATAAACTGGGTCTGACCCTGGTTATCAGGGGAATTTCGCCTTGCTCGGCGGCTTCCAGTGTGGGAACAGCCTCTTCGTCCCAGGGACGCTGCAGACAAAGCCGCGCCAGAGCGGGCTGACTGTTTGCAAGAGAATTCACCGAAAGCTGATTTACAGAATTTCCTGCGCCACCTCTGCCTCGGTGTTGCCCCGAACCGTTCTGGCCGGCAACGAGAGGAGCAGCGCCATCTTTGAGAGCAGAACTGAGGGCCTGGGATTCGGGGGTATGCTCATCGCCGGCAGCGGCAGTACCCACTCCGGTGTTGCGCTGTCGGGAATTTACTAAAAACCGGGTGGCATGCGCCACGGGGTCTAAATCAATTACCAGGGTCTCACACCCTCTTTCCGCAAAAGCTCTGGCTACATTCAGGGAGAGAGTGGTTTTACCGACTCCTCCTTTCAACGACGCAAATGTAACTACACCCATGGACCTCCGCCCGCCTTCGAAATCGATAATACCCAAAACAAAAGCATCTCGTTAAAAACCCAGCCTACTCTCGGCCTTATTTCTGACCGGCCTTTTTTTACCTGCCAGTACTGACCCGCGTCCGTATGTGAACTTCAGACACCGGACCCTGATAGACGGTGTTTCAACACACCGTATTCAGTCCGAAAAGTAATTAGCCTCAGGTGAGGCAAATAAAAAACGGACCGAAGCAGCCAATCGCATAAGACAGTGGCATAAGTCAGAAAGTAATAGGCTAATCAAGGAAAAAACCTCTCGCTCAAGCCACGCCTTAAAAGACCTCTCTACCTGTTTCTACGGAAGCATCCGTATGTTTGGGAGAGGGAATAAAAATACATCTGGCTACGTATGTCAAAGGCAAAATGAAGGTAAATCTGTTCGC
>JAUIMJ010000047.1 GCA_030433295.1 bacterium
ACAACTTGGGCGTTGGGGGCGAAAGCAACGCCAGTTGCTGGGTAGTCGTCCGAATTCAGGATTTTGTTGCCTGGGGCTTTTTGGGGATCAGGTTGACGCTATCAGAAAACAGGCGGACTAAAGCCTCAAGCAAAGGAACTTTAGAAAATAAGCTGATACCTATGTTTGCGGGCTTTAGAGCGCCTTAGATCGCAGCGGTGCCCTTATAGTAGGCGTGCGAAGTGAACGCACCCGTTCGTCTGCATCGTACTACATCTTTTCGTCGGGAAGTGGTACATCGAAGACACTGCTCAGGCAGGTCTGGATCTTATCTACATTGAATGGCTTTAACATATAGCCCGAAACTCCGGCCCGCTTTGCGGCCATGAGATCCTCTCGGTCGGCATCTGAGGTCATCATGATAAATGGCAACTCGGCGGTTCGACTTCCCTGCCGCACATGCTGCAGAAGTTCAGTTCCCTGCATATCACCCAGGTTGAGATCGCAAATGATAACGCTGAATTCGCCCTTCTCGAGCTTTTTCATCGCCTCAGCACCGCTCTCAGCTTCTTCCACGTTCATAATCGCAAGAAATGCAAGCAGCCGACGCAGGGCACGCCGTGGTGCGCGAACATCATCAATCACCAGGACCCTAAGTTTTTTACAAAAGTCTTTGTTGAAACGTTCCACGATAAAACCTCCTCTGGTTTCCTCGTCATGTTTCCCCACATGACGAGAAGATAAGAAAAATAACCTAACTCGTAACGTCCCGTATTACGCTAAACAATTCATCATAGTCGATCGGTTTGGACAGATACTCATTCATTCCTGAGTCTATGCATGTCTCCCGGACGCCCTCTACTGCGTGTGCGGTAAACGCCACGATCGGGATTTGTGCGTATGTGGAATCACAGGAGCGAATAATCTTCGTCGCCTCGACCCCATCCATGACCGGCATATGTAAATCCATCAACACAATGTCGAAGGGCCCGTTTTCCAAAGCTGTGAGTGCTTGCTTCCCGTTGTTTGCTACCTCAACCGTATGCCCCTTTGCTTCGAGAAGTCGAGAGATGGTGTTCTGGTTGATCTCATTATCCTCTGCAAGAAGGATGTTAAGGTGGCGAGAGAGCCTCTCCCTTCGTTGGACTTCAGAACTCAGTTCCTCTCCGCTAGTGGCCTCCGCGCCTTCTTTCGGGAATCGAAGAGTGAAGTTGAATGTGCTCCCTATCTTCTCATTGCTTCTCACCCACATGGTGCCGCCCATCATTTCAATCAGGCGGGAGCAGATACTGAGTCCGAGACCCGTTCCACCGTGCTTTCTTGTCGTGGAGTTGTCGGCCTGGGTGAAGGCGTCAAAAATCTCAGCGAGCTTGTCCTGAGGTATACCAATCCCGCTGTCACAGACGCTGAACAAAATTTCGAGTTCATCTGCGGTCTCTTCGCGCAGATTCACATAGACCATGATTGCTCCGTCAATACCGGTGAATTTTATCGCGTTGCCAACCAGATTGGTTAGAATCTGCTCAATGCGCAAGGAGTCGCCTACAAGCGTATCTGGAATGTCCGGGTCGATATAAAGGCTGTATTCCTGATGCTTCTCCTCCATCTGTACCGCCAGACGGGTCATCAGATGTTCTATCGAGCGTTTCATTTTGAATTTGCGATTATCAATGTACAACTTACCGGCTTCGATCTTCGAGAAGTCCAGTACGTTGTTGATAATACTGCGCAGAGAATACGCACATGCCTGCAGGGTGTTGATATCTTCTTTCTGCTCCTTATCGAGCTCGGTAAGCAGTAAGAGTTCTGCCAGAGAAACAATCCCGTTAAGCGGAGTTCTGATTTCGTGACTCATTACCGCGAGAAAATCTGCTTTTGCTTTTGCCGATAGAAGTGCTTCGTCGCGTGCTAACACTATGGCACGCTTCGCCTCTCGCTCTTCGGTGATATCTCGAAGAACTATCACCGCTCCCACAAATTCTTTGCCGACGTGGTGAATAGGGGTAACCACATATACAAGTTCTGCCGTTTTGCCATTGTCTTTTGATACCTGCGTATCATGTGCGGTTCCAAGGAGACTCAGTGTTGAAAGATCCTCAGGTAATGCACAGTCGGGAATGAGACTGCTAAAGGTTCGACCCAGTAGATTCTCATGGGGAAGGGAAAACAGGCGGCCCGCTTCGGGGTTTGCGTAGGTGATACGCCCCGCAGTGTCCAGTATGCAAAGACCTTCACCAAGGGCGGCAATCACGGTGGACAGTTTATCCCGTTCTTTAGCGAGATTTGATTCGGATGCTTCGGTAAGGAAGGCGCAGAGCTCCGTCATCTCCTGGGAACTTGATCGAAGAGACTGCTCGAGAGAAACTTTTTCTGATTCTAATTCGACGAAGGACTTTTGCATCTCATGCAAAAGGTCCTGCCACTCGGATGGCTTGCTGGGTCCCCGCTCTGGTGACAAACCAAGAGTGGCGAGCGCGCGCTCAAGCCCCGTATGAAATTTGTTCATCTTGCATTGCTCTGGCTTCGCCCAAGTAGACCAGAGTCCATACAATGTGCTGGCTGCAGCGTAATCGGCAGCCACGGATTACCACCTCCTGTCACTCCCGCACTCCCGCACGAGTCATTCTTGAGTCGTTGCGATTTGTGCTCCCCCCTTAGCTTGTATATCGGGAAAAACCGGGGCTTACTTGATGAAATGGCGTGTTTCCCTCTCTAAGTCTTTGGAATATCGAAAAATATCCTCGGGTATCGCCGAAACAGCCCAAATTTATTGGCAAGTAAGTCACTGAAAATACGAACATATTTCTCGCGGCGACCGGACAATTCCTAACAATTGTAGGAAGGAGCCATTCCCGGTGACACTTTCCGCGGTATGCCCTCGTCTGTCTCTTGTGTTGGGAAGCGAAAGCAGTTTCTTTATCGAATTTTTAAGGATTGAAAGCATGAAAACGAGCAATCGACTACCGGGGCGAATTGCCTTACTCGCAGTTTCTTCCCTCATACTTATTGCTGCCGTTCCGGCAGTATCACTTGCCTCATCCCAGAACTATCGAGATGCCCGCGAAGAGGTGCGAGACAGCAGGAGAGAGGTTCGGGAATCAGAGAGAGAACTTCGCAATGCCGTGCGCCGAAACGATCGTCGTGCAGTTCGCCGCGCGTATCGCAGTCTCCAAAGAGATCGCGAGGATCTTCGCGAGGCGAAGCAGGACCTGAACAGGCTGGGGCGCAGGAATGGCAGCTACCCCTATTATCCGCGACAGACGGAGTTGCGTAACGGTGGTAGACGGTACCCAGGTACCTATCCCCATATTCCAAGAAACTATTCGAATAACTACTCCGCTACGTATTACCCGGTTTGGAATACGCCGAACGTTCGCCCGGATAGGGACTGCATGAATCCCCCTCGACCGAGGAATCACTACGACTATCGATTCTATCGCCGCTAGATCTGCTGACCTTTCGTTAGTGGGATGCTTGGAAACCAAAGAAGCGTCGATACGCGTTGGTAAAGTGCTTTGACCTACGGCGTGAACAGGCTACGGAGACCGTTATTTTTTCTCTGCGGTGCACCAGCGCGCTCAGAGTGCCGGGCGAGCGGTGTGCTACCGCTTCGAAGTTTTGCGCGACATTCAGGAGCTCATTTTCCAGACCGCGAGGAAACTTGCACTGTATATAATAATCCCCAACGACCGCCGTATGATAGCGAGGCTCCTTGCTGAGGGGGCACGCGGCGAGCCGAATATCACCGGGAGTTTGAAGAGCACTTTGCTTATAACTTTTGTCTAAGGCGGTATTGCTTGGACTACACAGGTAGTAGGCGTGTCTTCCGCGCTTCAGGCTATCGAGGAAGTTCTGCTCATCCTCGCCTGCCAAATGAAACCAACATACCGGTGCCCACTCGCAGAAGGGCTGCTCCTGATAGACTTCGAGCAGTGCGAGAACAACCTGCGTCATGGAACGAACCGCAATAGCGATAGAGGGCAGCTTCCATGTGACCTTCTGCCCCTCTTCCGGAAGAATACTCTGAATCGGATTGCTCTGCTGGTAGTTGCGCAGCATTTTCTCGGAGAAATCTGCAAAGTCATTAATCCAGTTCATATTGAGCACATAGCGCGAGCGGATCTTTCTGATCACTCCGGCTTGCTCAAGTCTGGCGAGCTGCTGGTAGATGGCCTGTATGCTGTAGCGGTGTTGAGCTGAGTGCGAACGTTGATGGAGCTGCTCAGCGGACGCGAGCGGCTTCTCAACCAGCCATTCGATTAGCAGGTCGTCGAGTTTTCTATTTTGGCTCAGCAACATACGTCTATTTTAAAGCAAAACTTTAATTAGATAAGCTATAACCCTGTTTTCTTTGATTATTTATGGAGTGGTGTTTCTCTGGTCTAGTAGATGAGATGTTTCCTGTTTTTTGAAAGGTTAGAGACAAATGAGAAAGAGACATTGGTTTGCTTCGAGCTTTGTTACGGCACTTCTGCTCATTTCGCTGGTACGGATGTTCACCTCGGGGATCGGGCCCTCAGCGCCGGATGACCTGATTACTTTTGAGGAGAAGGAGGTAGAGGATATCAACTCGCTTTGCCTCGATGTCCTGCACTGCCAGCAGATTCTCGAGAGGAATCGCTATTGGCTTATGCGAGGCAAGTTATCTGAAGATGCGCTGGAAGAGGTACTCCTCAAACTCGAAGCTGCCCGAACGCGCGCGCAGCGCAACCTTACCGCGGCTCGCTACCGTACATGGGAGGAGTAGTATACCTGCGGCCTGAGGCAATAAAGGTATGGAGGATACAAGGGCGTCAGGGCAGAAAAGGTTTTTCATCTCTTCTGCCCGTGTGTGCGGCGTTCTGCGCCGCGGGGGACTACTTTGAATCCAGGGGTCAGAACGCTGGTCCTCCTGGTCATGCTCCGGGAATTTCTTTTGTTTTCAGATTTTCGAGGTGAAAGCGGGCAACCTTCCTCCACTTGTAGTTCTTGCGTCATTCGTCTTAGGAGAAGACGCATGAGCTGGATCATTTGTATCAAAGGGGTTACAGGGTAAAACGGGGAATAGCCTTGGGAGGAGAGCAATTAGTACAATACGTATCGCTACCTATAACATCCACATGGGCCTGTGCCGTAGAAACCGCCGTTTTGTGCTGGAAGAGATCCGGCGTTCCTTACCTTTGCTTAAGGCGGACGTCATTTTCTTGCAGGAAGTTGTGGGGCGCAACGACAGGCATCAGAAGACGTTCGGCGAGTGGCCGACAAGCGGTCAGCTCGAGTTTCTTGCTGCTGACGACTGGAACTTTACGTTGTACGGGAAGAATGCGGCATATGAGGACGGGCATCACGGGAATGCTATTCTATCGAGTCTCCCTCTACATGAAACAGAAAACATCGATATATCCGCCCCCAACGCAGAGGCAAGGGGTCTGTTGTACTGCACTCTAGCAGGACCCGCAGCCTCGCAATCGCCATCGTTGAAACAAAAGCTGATTCATTGTTTCTGCACACACCTCGGCATCTCAGTCCGGGAGCGCAGAGAACAGTTCCACAGAATGCTTGAAGCAATAAAAGGACGAAGTAGTGCAGAGGATGCAATCATCCTTGCCGGTGATTTTAACGATTGGCAGAGAATGATGTGCAGGCCTCTGAGAGAAACACTGGGGTGCGAAGAGGCGTTTAAGGAACTACATCGCCGCTTACCTCGAACGTTTCCCGCACGTATACCGCTGCTTTCCCTGGATCGCATATACACCCGGGGGTTTCGGGTGCAGCATGCTGAAATTCCACGAGGTAGGCCCTGGAATAGTCTTTCTGACCATCTCCCGCTGCTGGTCGAACTCGAGCCGCTGAATGAGTAAAGCTTAGAATCGGGCTAGATATATTCTCTTCCGGCTCCCTGGAGTGCCGCAATTAAACGTGCCTGTACATCTCTGATCGAAAATTCACCGTCGCTAAGGCTACGCTCAGGTTCAAAATTGTCCTGGAATTCGGGATGAAAGCAGGGGACCGCGTCGCAGCCGTCACGCAAATTGTAGTTACCCGTACTGCGTCTTTCAGTCTCTCCCTTGCCATCCAGCAGCTGCTCAATTCCGGTGGAAAGAGATTCTGGAAGCGTATCACGCATGACTGAGGTTAATCCCTCCAGTAGCGGCGATTGTTCCACAAGCCCCACCGTCCAGCTATTCTGCGGGCTGATATGAGCTGCAATTTCCCCCTGAACTTTCTCAGCAAGCGCTGCATCCACGATGTGAAGTCCCAGCTCCGTATTTATCTTAGCCGAGCGGGGATCCAGATTCGCAGAACCGATCCAAACGGTGTTTTGGTCTACGACATAGGTCTTTGCATGCAGACAGACGTGCCATCCTTCATGCGGCACTTTTTCGTTGCGCTCCGCATCCGGGCGTCGATATTCGATAAGGCGATCGTCGTCCCGTGGAAACGGTCTTATTTCAAAAACCTCCAGCGCATGGGAGCCGATGTACTCCCCTCTCTCTCTGAAGGAAAAAGCATAGGCCACAACGTTATCGGTGGACGCGAGGCTGTTTGTGGAGACGACAATTGGCATGGAATCATCATTCTTCCTCGCCTCGGAAATTGCAGCCAGTTGCGCATCATCCAGGACAAAATAAGGAGACTGCAGAAAGATACTCTTCTCGGCCTTGCTAATTGTCGAGCAGAAGGACTCAAGAGTACGGTTCTTTGACTGTATTGCCTCCATGCTTAGCTCGTCGGGTGGGGTATCAACCACGCATTCCACGCGCTCAGGAAAGAATGGGGTGTCGAGAATGTTCGAACTAAGGTACTCGTGCGACGCCGATTTCTTATACGCGGATGAAAAAATTTCTGCCTCCCGCGTCTCAGCAAACTGCCGGCATCGCTCCTTACTGGCATCCTTATCGGACGGCACCAATTCTGAGAGTCCGCTCTCGAAAAAGCAGGAGAACGAATCGCGAACATCTTTGACCACGGAACCAGCGGCAATCAGCTCACGATCGAGAAAATTTCGCTTCTCCCCACGATCAAAATACGCATTCTCGTAATTTCTGCCGCCGACGATGGCTACTTGCTCGTCGATGATCAAGGACTTGTTATGCATGCGATGATGCAGAACCGAGGGGTTGCTAAACTGCAGGGCAGCGGCATCGAGCACCGAGAGTTTTTCGCTTTCTGTAGGCTTGTTGTAGTGTTTCAGCCGCAGATTTTTATGGCAGCTGGCGATAGCCGTCGAGAAAGCAGGAGTCTTGCCCGCATTCCAGGCATCGATTACGATCCGCACCTGCACCCCGCGTTTGGCAGCCTCAAGCAGTTCCCCAACGATTAAACGCCCGATTTCATCATCACCAAGAGCGAAGCTCTGGAGATCAATGGATGACTCCGCGTGCCGAAAGAGATTAAGACGAGCAGCGAGCGCCTGCTCTCCGGTGGCAAGCAGCCAGAGTCCGTTTTCTTTATCGTTCTCGCTTGTTTCTAAGGTGCAGTATTCGGCAAGAGAAAAGCTCAAGGGGACTCCTTTTGGTCGTCAGATCTATTACTTTAGGGGCTCTCTGAATCTCTTCCTCCTTCGACGCATATAGGTGGGAAGAGTCATTTCACGTTTGTACTGCCAATAAATTAGCAGAAAGTGAAGTAGTGAGCGAATTTCCGGCGCTGCCTTAGGAAGCTGTCAGGTTCGGAATTGCGCGCATGTAGAAGTACTCAAAGGAGCCCCGGGTGGGTGCTCCTCTGAGATTTTTTGGAAGACCGAAATCCTTAGTGCACGAGTCGGTGCAGCACCGCGTCGAGGTTACCACCTGCCTCACCTGCTTTCATCAATGCGATTACGACGGCTCCGCCGAAGTAGCCGTCGCACTTAATCATTCCTTCAGAGAGGGTAGATCCCGCTTCGATGGATTCGATGATGTTAGCCAGGCAGTGGCGCATGGATGCGCATGCCGCACTTTTCTGCAGGATCATCAGTGATCGTAGAATTGGTTCGCCCATATCCTGGAATGCGGACAAGAGGCGAAGGAAATGCACAAAGGAGTCACTCCAGTTGAGCAAGTCTGCCATCCGAGCACCGGGGTTCTGATCGAGAAGCATGGCACAGCGCAGCCATGCGTCATCGAGACAGCCGGAATTTTCGCCCGTATCGCCCAGGTGAATGTAGGGCAGCAGGATGGCTTCGACATCGAATGCCCGAGCCTGCTCCATCTGTAATTCGTCGATTGTGCTGCGGAAGCTGACAGCAACCCCTTTTCCCTCGCGTACGTCCGCGTGGGCTTTCGCCAGAAGGGCAAAGAGCCATGGATTTCGAACGCTTTGCGCCGCAAGTGAAAGCACCTCGAGGATTGGCACACCCGCTCGAACCAGGACCGCCAGGAGCTTAAACATCCCGGCAAGTTCACGCTCATGTGGAGGTGCTGCGATCAGCACTTCGGCCACTGAGACCCGTTTGCCAGACATCTCAAAGACTCGTTCAGAACCACTACTCATAACCAAACTCCTTGAAGACCCGAGAAGAGAAAAAGCGAGGAACTCAGGGTCATCCGTTCGTCGCATTCCCGCACTCGAATGCGAAACGAGTCCAGGGATGCGACGTCGGTGAGAGTTAGGAAAATGCTAAGCTGCAGGTGGGAGTTAATCCAGTAGTCTGGAAAAAATAAAAACGTCCGATGTGTGTAGACTAGCAATGATGATTCTGAAGCGCGGTGAAAACTTTAAGGAGGATGTAGTCAGGGAAAACAAAAAAAAGGGACCCGAATAAACAAGCGTGATGTCGCATGCATCCTCACTTGTGTATTCAGGTCCCTTTCAAAACGCTGAATCTGCACATGGATTGAAGTAGAAAAAACCGAGCTCTGGAGACCAGAGCTCGGTTGGCAAAGATTCGGAAGAATCAGCAGAAGCTTAGCTGTGCTACTGCAAACTCATTTCAGGGGAAACGCAACTCAGGCGGCGATTTCTTTCGCAAGTTCTGCCCGGTAGTCGGCGTGAAGCTTGTCGTAGAATCCGGCTTCCGTTTGAGGATTGATCGCTTCACCGCGTTTGCAGTGGCGCTGCGTCAGGGCCTCAAAGGAATGTCCGCCTGCCACGTGCAATGCACGCAGACAGGAACCGAGGGTCGTGCTGTCGGAGTCCTCCGCGTTGTCCGCCGGAATGAAGCTGCAGTTTGTGACGTCAGCCAGAACTTGCAGGTACGCCGGATCAACGGAGGCACCACCGGTGGCGAGAAACTCAGTCGTCTCACCGAGCCATGCGCTGTGCGCCATCAGAGCACAGCCCTGTGACTCACAGACGGCTCGGATGAGCGCGTCCTGATCGGATTCGTCCCAGTCAGCGCCGAGATATTTGACGATCGGCTTGTTGGTGACGGGCGTGATCTCCGGGTTTCGGAGAAAGATGCCCCACTTTCCGTCGTTGCCGGGATTAGTTCGCTGAAGCGACTCCCCGAACTGCGACCAGCTCAGACCATGACGTTCTTTTGCCCACTGCGGAACCAGCGTTCCGTTTGAGTGGGTATTGATCCCCAGAAGGCCTCCGGTGACCGAACCAAAGATCGCGCCGTAACCGGCGGGATCAGCGGGTTCTTGCACCGAAGGATCGAGGATGGAGAACTGCGTCATGGAGGTACCGCCAGACCAGATTCGCAATTTCTGTTCATGCGAATACAATCCGACACCCAGCGCAGAGTCGGGGTTGTCCCCCGAGAACGTCAGCACCCGGCACTTCGAACTAAATCCGTAGCGCTTCACCAAATACACCGAAACTTTGCCGATGACATGCAGCGAGTCGCTGAGTTCCGGCAGTTTATCGGCAACCGGGCAGCCCTGCTCATCAAAGAGGTCGATGAGTTTGGGTACCCATTTGCCGTCGAGGCCAATCATGTTCGAGCCAAGGCCGTTGCCGAGATCGATAGGCGCGGGTTTGCCCGCCCAAATCGAAGCCAGGAGCCCGCTCAACTGCGTCAGATGCGCCGTGCGTTTGAAGGCTCGAGGCGTTTCAAGCGCAAAGCGAAGCCATTGCGGACCGGAAAAGCGACGGGTCGCTCGAGCACCGGTCTGCTTTGCCAGATTTTCATCCCCACCCATTGCCTCTGCAAACAAGGCGCATTCTTCCGAAGTGGATGAGTCCATCCAAATGGAAGAGAAGGGAAAGGAGAAGCCCGACGCAAGTTGCTCGTCGAGTCGACCGTGCGGGTTGAGCACGGCAAGAAGCTCGAAAAAATGATCGTTAACCGCGGCGGTGCCGTGCTGCTGAACATTCCCCGTGACCGCTTCGATGTCTGCCACCTCAAAATCCGGACAGTCCCCGAGTTGCCCAAGGAGCTGATCAGTCGCGGTGAGAAACATCAGGACAGGAGCCAGAACAGTTCCCATCCGTGAGTCGATGTATCCCTTGGCAACACCGTAGTCGGCGATGTCTTCCAGGCTCCCGTAGGGCACGTCAAACTGGGCAATGGTGCCCTCGTCTGCATGCATCACTCGCGCGGACAGACCCTGTGTACTGTACCCAAGTCCAAGCACGAGACCGCCTTCGCCAGCCTGGTACGAACTACTGCTCATAAACTACTCCTCAACAAAATTCATGGCGAAGTGCATCGCCGGACATTGGTCGCTGTGTTTCGTATGCCAGACAAGAGCATACGCCGTTTACGACCAGGAAAAGATACTAACGCGTTTTTGATCAATCAGTTTCAACCAAGAAATGATTTTCTTCCTACAGCGATAGCATTGGAACAAAGGGCCAAAGCTACCGCCGTACAATGCATTCTACTTCCCACGTACAAATGTAAAGAACCGAGAACCGGCGACTATGCCACAAGGAGAGTTTGTGGTCTAATTTCGTCAGGAATTACCGCACATCTGAGCAGGAATGTGCTGAAATGCATTGTTTCCACTCGGGAAAACCACTTGTAATGCCCCGGGGGGAGGTGCGATTTTACATGTTCACCTTTGTACAGCGTGCCAAACCCGTATTCGTCTTCTTCCTACGAGTGCAGTACCGGCGCATTTACCAGCGTTTCAGAGAGCTATGATTCAGGACGTGTTACAGGTCGGGCTGGTCCTGATGCTTACCTATAGTTTCCAAACCGCAATCGGCTTTGGCGGCGGGCTGCTTGCAATGCCAATTTTGGTGACCCTTGGCTACAGCGTTCCGGTGGCGGTGGAGATGAATGTAGCGGCAGCCTTGCTGCAGTCGGTCGTGTCTGCGTATTCAATGCGAGAGGACATTCCCTGGAGACTCGTTTCATTGCCGGCCTTCCTGCGCGTTGCGGGTCTTTTTCTTGGAGTCGCCTTTCTCTATCACATACAAACCCTGGATCGGGAAACACTGCGACAGGGAGTCGGCTTTGCCGTGCTCGGTATGACCCTTCTGCAAATGATGCTGCGGCCGACGCCGAGTGAAAGCGTTTCATTACACTGGACAATTCTTGCCGGCCTGTGTTCGGGCTTTTCGCTGGGTGCCGTCGGCATGGGCGGACCCTTTCTTGTGCTCTGGGTGTTAGCGCACAACTGGTCCTCGATGAAAACCCGGGGGACCCTGTTTGCCTGCTACATCCCCGGAACGATAGCAGGGGTGATTATGGGTCCGCTGGTGTTTGGGCAGGAAGTGTTTTACGCGCTTTGCGTCACCGTGCTTGCCGGCCCGATAATTCTTGCCGGCATTCCCCTGGGGATGTGGCTTGGAAAACTGATTCCCAAACCCCTGCTGAAAAAAATAGCCTACGCGACACTGATTTTTGTCAGCGCGAAGGCTATCTTCGGATTTTAGCATTTTTCTGATTTAGCAAAGCTCTGCGACAGAGTGACAGACGAGGGATTACTGCATGCGTGCGACTTCTTCGATCATCACGGTAAGCTCGTTTATCATTTCCTTCGTCTTTGTCTTGTAGAAGAAGGCATCAGCTCCGCTTGAGAGTACCTCTGCCTCGATGTGCGAGGTATCAGCGCTGAAAGCAGCGATGGGTAATCGTGCTGATTTTGGTGATTGCCGGAGCGACTCAATCAGAGCGAAACCGTCGACAAACGGCATATTGATATCCGTGAGCACCAGTTCAATGTGGTTTTGGGCAAAGGCGGCCTCGGCCTCCTGAGCGCTGCTCACCGCGATGACCGATGCATTCTGCAGTTCCAGAACCGCTGCAAAGAGATCGAGCTGATCCTGATCGTCATCAACTAGTAAGATTACGGGATTATTGAGGAATCCTTGATAGCCCTTAGGCTGCTCACCTGTCGTTACCGCCATGACATGTGCCCCCTTCCATGGTGCATATATGCCGCATTGCTGCCGCAGTGAAAAAAACGAACGTACACATGGAATTTATCGGCTGCTTTTCAAGGCTTCTTGAGCAGAGTTTTGAGGTGCCTGAACCGGGCTTCAGGCCGTCTAACTCATGGCGCGTTCTTCTCCACGTCTGTCCCTAAAGATAATACGCTATGGCGAAGTGCTGACGCCTGTTAGAGTTCAACAATGGCAGAAGTGGATAAGCAATTCAGCGTGATTATTGTGGGCTCGGGCTTTGCCAGCTCGTTCTTTCTCAAGCGCTATCTGGAGCGGGCAGAAGAGAGTGCTCGCGTGCTCGTTCTCGAGCGCGGTCAGCGCGTCTCTCATGCAGAGCGCCTCAAAAAGAAACAGATCGATGCCGATGATGCGGATCCGGTTCTGGGGGCGAGAAAGCTATTCAACAATCTGAATCCGCGTAAGGACTGGGCATTCACCGTCGGCTTTGGCGGGAGCTCAAACTGCTGGTGGGCCTGCACACCGCGATTTCTCCCTTCAGATTTTAGCCTGCACACGAACTACGGAGTGGGACAGGACTGGCCGCTCTCATACGAGGATCTTGCACCCTATTACGAGGAGGTGGAAAGCGTATTTGACGTCTCCGGGCCGCCTGAGACGGCGTTTCCAAAGAAGGTTCCCTACCCTCAGCCGCCGCATCTTTTGACCACGGTAGATCGCATGCTTGAAGGGAAGTATCCGGGAGAATACTTTGCTCAGGCCACGGCGCGCTCGAGGATTGCCCGGGGAAAGAGAAGTGCCTGCTGCGCAAACGGCGTCTGCAGCCTCTGTCCGGTAGACGCAAAGTTCACCATAGAAAACGGTATGGGCGATCTTTATGCGGATCCGCGAGTGACTCTTCTTTGTTCTGCTGAGGTCACCGCAGTCGATCTTCAGGGGAACACGGCGAAGGGCGTGTTCTACTCACAGGAGGGCGAGCAGAACAGAGCTTCTTCGGATGTGGTAGTACTCGGAGCAAACGCCCTGTTTAATCCGACGCTGCTCATGCAGTCCGGAGACGACAGCCCGCATCTGGGTCGCGGTCTCTGCGAGCAGGTAGCCCGTATTGTCACTGTGGATCTGGGTGTAGAGAATGTCGGAGGCAGCACGGTAATAAACGCCTCGGGATATATGCTCTATGACGGTGAGCACCGACGCGAGCGCGCCGCCTGTCTTATAGAGTCACAGAACGACATGTACCTGCGACTGGAGTCGGGTAAGCATCGGCACGTGGCAAAGTTTAAGCTTATCTACGAGGATTTGCCGCAATCAGAGAATCGGGTTTTCCCGTCTGATGACGGCAGGGTCAGTCTGGCCTATGAGGGGCATTCTGACTACACCCAGCGCGCTCTCGATAGAATCGAAAAAGATGTGAAAAGCATATTCGGGGTGCTGCCGGTCGAAGACCTCAGAATCGATTTGCCTCCGGAACAAACAGAATCGCACATTCTGGGCACGCATCGAATGGGTAGGTCCCCGGAAGAGGGCGTCGTTGATGCCTACGGGTGTCATCATCGATATAGAAATTTGTTTGTGCTTGGTGGAGGGAGCTTTCCGACGATCAGTCCAAGCAACCCGACTCTAACCATCAGCGCGCTTGCCCTGCGCAGTGCGGAACGCCTTTTTGTATGAACAGAAGAACCTTCATAGCGCTATGTGCCACTGCTGCAGCTCTTGCTGTGGCATTCTTTCGCTCACGCGAAGAAGAGAAAATCTATCCCCGATTTACACTGGCCGTCTATGATCGCCTTTCGTATCTGAAGATAGACAAAGACGAACTGCATGCCTTTATCATGGACGATTTGCGTCGCAAGCGACTCGATCGTTCGGTGGATGAAGTGGCTCGTCGATTTCTTCTGTCGACTGATTTCTTTATCTCCGGCATGGATGAAGAGCGCCCGGTGAAGTTTCTGGGCAGGTTCGATCCCTATACGAAGCTCTGCTCCCATCCCTTTGCCGCTATTTCAGGGCGTCTGCCGACTAGCGGGGGATCGGCGTAAAGTTTCCTTCACGATACAGAAAGGCAGGGTATTCAGGAAATTTCTCCATCAGCTGTCGATTGCGATCCCGTAGATCTCTGACCACGATGTACGGGCCGTCGAGCGTCGGGGTATTGCCGCGAAGCGATCCCATGTACACATCGTATCCCTGTTGATCGTAGCGCAGCTCTTCGGTGCAGCGACGCGTGAGTCGAACTCCGGCGCGCAGCCTGAGAGTGGGATCTTCGTTCAGCCGTGGTGCAACGAGCTTTTCCTCTCGGGCGAGTATCTTCTCTACTTCACGGCTAAATTCAGCAGGTGGCAGCTTTTCGCTTTGAACCCTGAGCAGTAGTTCCTGCAAAAGACAGTGGTCAGCATAGGAATACGCCTTCTGAGCCAGAGAAGCTGAAAGACCGAATTCACGAAGCTGCGCCAGCAGGCGATTTCCCCAGCTCACCGCAATAAAGATCAGTCCGCGCTCAATCCCCTGGTCACGAGCGGCTTTGCGTATGTCGAACTTCAGGGTGTTGAGACTTGTTGCCAGAATGCCAAATCGCTGTGGGGCGCCCATAGCGGCCGTGTACAGCAGTGAGATGGCCACAAGGCTTGTCAAAAAGTGTGAGGCCCGAACACCTCGGAAGAGGCCGGGGATTTTCAACACGGTAGTCGAGGCTGCCGGTATCCCGTCGATGAGTGCCCGCGCACTGAGGGGAAGAATGAAGGCCAGACTGGAATATTGAAAACGAGGGCCGAGGAAGGCATCGCGGTGCCAGTAGAAAAAATACGCAGAGGGAAGTGCAAAGAAGGCAATCAGCAGTCGCTTATCCCAGACGGAGAGCTTTTTATAGAAAATGAAAAACACGGCAATGGGCCACATACCGGGCAAAATCGACTCAAACAGATTCTCATGAAGGGTCGAGAGGTCGGTGAGTTCATTTCTCAGTCCTGTCCAGGGGGTGTGAGCCTTTCCCCAGGGCGACATATGAAACCCGAGTCCGTGGCTTTCTCCCCAGAGTTTGAGGTAGCCCGGAAGAAAAGGATCTCCGGTCATTAGTTTGTTGAAGAGTAAAAACAGGGACGCCAGAGAAAGGAAGCCAAGCAAACCCCAGAGAATGTGCAGGTAGCGTTTACTCTGAGAGACCACGGAGAGTGAGAAGAACGCAAAAGGAACACCAATGGCCAGGGCGCTCAGTGGTCGGCAGAGGAAGCCCGCGGCAAGAGCCAGACCGGCGGCTGCGATCCAGATTCCATTACTTTCCTGCTCCCAGCGAACGAAACAGTAGAGAAACGTACTGACGAAAAACAGCGTCGGCACGTGGTTCATAAAGCTTGCGCCCATAAAAAGCAGAAAGGGGCAGAAGAGCATCAAGACAAGTAGAAGCTGCGCGTTCCGTTCGGAATACATGCGCCGTGTCGCAAGAAAGAGCATGGCGCAGGTTCCCAGGGTGAGCAGAATATTACAAAGCCAGGGCAGGCCAAAAACGGCAGCAAGCGCAAGCAGCGCGGGATGCCCGGGCGGATACTGTCCATACCAGCCACCCTCGTCCATGAGCATGTGTTGGGTCATGAAAAAGCCGGGAAGGGGTGGTGTCAGTGCCTTGAGACGTCCTGCGGCAAATGTCTCGGCCTGAAACAACTGCACAATCGTATCGATTAGATGTGGTCGATAGTTAAAGGCAAAGTGGGCGATGAGAAACAAAAGCGTCGCGATTGCAATAAAGCAGATAGCGATCAGGCGGGGAGAGGTTTTCTGCAATTCCGCTGAAAGTCGTCCGGCAATACGGTCGGCGTTCTCCTCTGCTACGGCAACATTTCCAAACCAGGCAATCGGCAGAACGATGGAAAGTGAGAGCAGCCACTGGCTTGGTGTGGTCGCGTAGTCTATGCCTTTTATTCCCTCGAAAATGGTAAACAGTGGAATGAACGGCAGTATGAATATAACGATACCCAGCAAGCGAAACAGCATGCGATCTCCGGTGTGTGCAGGTTGAAGCTCGAATCCGAGAGGCCTGATCCCTCAGGATCAGCGGCTCTCTCCTCTCTGTACCACAGTGCCTGACTTTACGCAGCGTGGAGAATCAGCCCCCTCCTTTTCGCACCAGGTCTTCAGGGTGTTCAGCAGGGAGTAATATGCCGGTTTTTTCTTCAGATTCTCATCGAAGAGAGTAGCCTGATCGAGGTTTTTAAAAACCTGAGGAATCCAGGAATGCGCATCGCTTAGTCCCCAGATCGTTACCCCCGTACACTGCGGTTCAGCCAGGCAGGCTGCAAGCACATCTGAGTATATTTCGCCCTGTGCTATGAGTTTTTCTTCAGTCACAGGTGCTTCAAGCGCTACATCGAGTTCACTGATTCGGATCTTTAGCCCGAGTAGGGCGAAGCGTCGAAGCGTCTGTTGCAGTTCATTGCGCGTCGGTCGGTATCGCGGTCGAATGTGCATCTGTAGCCCGACTCCATCTACGGGAACACCCCGAGCGAGTAGTTTCTCCAGCATACGATACGTCGTCTGTGATTTTCTCATCAGACGTTTGTAGTTGATGAGAGGATTTGTGAAACGGGAACCTCCGCCTGAGGGAGAAATTCCGATGTCGTTTTCGTTGTAGTACAATTCGGCCTCAGGCGCGGCTTTTCTGGCCCAGGTGAAAACTTTGGGTATGTACGAAGTACCAATGCTCGCCAGCCAAAAGGATGCATGTAATCCCCCGGCAGGGCCGACCGCCTCGTTTAAGACATCCCAGGATGCTATCTCCGTTCCGTAGCGTGTCAGCACCGTTTCGATGTGTGTCTTGAGAAGCGCTTCGGCTTCATCAGCACTTCGCTTTTCGTTCCGAATCCAGGCAGGTATTTGCCGATGCCAGACAAGGGTATGGCCATGCATCGGTAGTCCCCTGTCTCTGGCAAAGGCGAGAATGGCGTCAGCCTGAGTGAAAGAGTATTCCCCGGGGCGGGGCTGCAGGGCATCGAGTTTTAACGCGTTCTCCGGAACGACAGAGGAGAACTCGCGCTGGATGACTTGCGCATACTTCGGGTTGTTCTCTAACTCCTGCGCGTCGACCGCAACACCGATATGCAGTCCAAGGGCTTCTGCTGCATCACGCAATCCTGTCTCTGACTCATCACGCGGGATGTATGTCGATTTGACTGCGCATGCCTGTAAGGCAGTGACTAGCAGGAGGATTCCCATACCGCGAGACAGCAAACGCGCTATGGTTTTTGCAATTGTCATGAGGAGATTCTCCGCTTTCTGGTGGATGGCAGGGGCGTGGATAGACCTACAGCAGGCTGTAGCTCGTGCTTCGCCCTCCTCCGCTGCGAACCAGTTGGCCGCGAGAGGAGAGCAGGCTAAGATTGTATTTTACGGTGCTGATGTTGATGCCGGTCTCCTGCACGATTTTGTCCCGACTCGCTGAACCACAACGACGCACGACATCGACAATGCGCTGCTGCACAGAGGTGAGCCGACCCTTCGCCGCTTTTTTTGCCTCCTGAAGTTCAACCCGGGCTTCTATCGCCATCATACTTTCGAGAAAGAACTCGAGCCAGATACTGAGTGACTTCCAGTTGGTGAAAATGCTTTTTTCAGCCTGTCTCAGGGCGTTGTAATACGCCTCGTTTCGCTCAAGTAAAATGGGTGTCAGGTGCTGCTGCTGCACAAAACCATAGCCCTGTTGCCGCAGTAGCTGCCAGGTGATCAGGTGGCAGAGGCGAACGTTTGCCGTTCGCATTGGAGAAATCTGCAGGAAGAGCAGATGGAAGGTTGCAATAATGATAAGCGGATGGATGAGGCCCTCCTGGAGCTCCTTATTGACCCAGGCGAGAAGCTCAGCGAGCCGGGCTTCGATGACGTATTTGGACAGGGTTGGAAACAGCGAGGTGTCCTCGTGGGTTCGCAAGGCGCTGTTGGTGATTCGATACAGGGAGTTCGGTGATTCAAGACGCTGGTTCAGCGCCTCATGTGCACTCAGCTTTTCACCGATGAGCGCCGCACAGTAGAAAATTTCTTTAGCGCTGAGTTCCGCGTCGCGCAGATACGCCAGGCGAAGTGCTTCGAATGCGGGATGCGCATATGTGTTCTCAATACCCAGTGGATCGGCGATGCCGCTTCCTCTCTTGCCGGATGAGTGTATTCTCGTCAGCGCAAGACTCAGCTGCGGGGGGGAAGTGATGTCGAGAAGTATGGCTGCGCTTATTCCATCAAAGAGAGCGGGCTGAGGGCTGGCCTGGCCGCCTGACTCCTTTTTCGTCTGTCCCGGATTCATGGCCGACGGGATTCTCTGCCAGCTTCCGGCAAAGCGCTCAATTTGAGAAATCTGTTTTACGATGCGATGGCTCGGTCGCCAGCCAAAATCAAACATGCTTCCCGCCTCAAATCAGAGTAAAACACTTATAAAATGAGCAGCAGAACAATAGTGTTTACCTATCAGTTTAGCCGAATATTGGCCGTTGTTCCAGAACGCTCTTAGGGACAGGGGAAAAAGGGTGTGTGGCGGCTTCTCTGAGACGGCGTCCCCGGCGATAAAACCGCCCGAAAATGAGCTTCTTGCAGATCCGGTAAAAGACAGAGCTTCTTCAGCACAGACCCGGAAAATAAAATAGCAATTACGAAAACTTAGGCACTGTGATTTACGGAGCCGCGGCTGTCCACGGCCAGGGTGGATTTGGGTACTGTATATAATAGTGCGCGCAGCTTGCGATCTATTGTTAACCGCGATATGGAATTGCGGCCTTTAGGCTCCAAGTTTTCAAACTATGTGCCTTTGAGAAATGTAGTAAACGGGCTTTTGAGTCTCGTTGTGTAACGAGTAAAGGAGGACGGGCTTTGGCAGAGAATACTCAGAAATCCTGGCTGGTTGGTCGGAGAGCAGAGAGTGGAGATACTGCGAAAGCGGTCGCATCCACTGGAGAGAAAGCAACGCAGATTCAGGGAAGCCAGGCTTCTCTTCTCAGCGTTGAAAGAACCCAGTCGGAGCGCGAGACGGTTCTTGGTTCCGGGTGTCGGGTCATCGGGCAGTTTGTTCTGGAAGATGGCGGACGACTTGAAGGCTATGTCGAAGGCGAAGTAAGTGCCGGGGCCCAGCTTATCATCGGAGAGTGCGCCGATGTTCGAGCGAAGATTCAGGGAGAACACGTTAAAGTGTTCGGCAAGGTGCAGGGGGATATTTCCTGCAGCGTCATCCTTGAGCTTTTTGCCGGCGCCCGTGTCGAGGGGAATCTCATCAGTCCCCGGATTGTCATGCATGATGGCGTCGTTTTTGATGGCCACTGCTACATGAACAGCGATGCGGCAAAGGTGCAGGAAGTTCGGGATAAGTAAACCGGATTGAGATTTATCAAACGTTTTGCTCTTAGCGTTAATTAAGCTTTGTAAGGGAATGACATGGGTCAAGCTGCGGAAAATAAGGAAAGCCTCGGTGTAGGGGATGTTATCGCCGGAGCGGTGTTTTTTGTTCTGAGTGCGTATCTCTTTTACTCGCTTGCCGGTGCCGCAGTTCCCGGTCTCTTTTCCTCAGGTGCCCTGATTCAGGCGCTGGTTTCGGGTGGAATATTCCTCGCATTCTGGTTTCTCGTTGGCTCTGATGTTTTCGCCCCCTATCTCGACCTGGTTATCGAGCGCGAAGCCCGAACTGTCGGCGATGAAAAACTTTCCAAGGATTTGCATGCAGAGTCCAAGCGCGTCGATCAGGAGATCGAGGATGCGCTGCGGCAGGCTCGTCTTGAGGGAGTTCAGCGCCGGGATCGCCTCGTTGGTGCGGCAAAGGACAGAGCGGCCATCCTCATTCAGGAAGCCAGCGATGATGCAGATGCCAGGCTGAAGCGCAGCAGAAATGAGATTGAGCAGTTAACGGCTCAGGCCAGCGGGGATGTGGAAAAAGAGGCCGCAGCTCTGGCTGACCTGGTTCTGTCCCGTGCTTTGGATCCGGTTAGCGGATCTTCAGTACATTAGTCTTAGTTTGGAAGTAAACGTTTTGCACACGGCTTGTCCGCAAGCGCGATAATCGAAAGATGTTAGGTATCATGATGAAGAATGCTCTTAACTCACTTCTTACAGCCGCTCTGCTGCTGCTTCTCTTTGTGAGCCCGGCTATTGCTGCCGGTGGTGGTGATCATGCTCCGGGACTTGGCACGCTTCTCTGGCCTGCTATCAACTTCTTTCTTTTTGGTGCCCTGGCAGTATGGGCCTACGGAAAGCTCGTGCGACCCGCACTTGTTGATAGAGCGGTGGATGTGGAGCAGCAGCTCAATCGCTCGAAAGAACTTCGTGCGGAAGCAGAGCGAGAGCTGGAAGCCAAGA